>JAJZAL010000435.1 GCA_021799405.1 Acidobacteriota bacterium | reverse complement strand
GTTACGGAACATTGACCAACTCCACAGGGTTAGGAGCGGTTTTCCTGCAGCGGTGGTGATCGAGATCGTGTCGTAGTAAGGCCCGTGGAATTTCGCATTGCGAGGAGGTCCACTGCCGAAGTTTTTCACCCTCAGCTCTTCATTCAGCGCGTCGAGGGGCAAGTGCGTAGGCCGCGAAAGGTCCACCGGCGCGACTCGGACGATCATCTTTCCCGAGCGCATCACATCGTAGCCGTTAGACTCTGTCTGATGGCTCCAGCCTGTCATCGACGGCGTGCCGACAAAGCCATATCCTGGCGGCGCCACGGCTGAGGCCTTTGCCTCGCTCATCGTGATGCGCACAATATTGGGGCCGTAAGGCTCGACATCGAGGGTCGCATTGTCACGGGTCAGGACGAACCCTTGGGATGGCTCCTGAGCAGCGGCTTGATCCTGCGAAAAGGCAGCCAAGCCAAACAGCACCAGCAGTATGACTCCGAAGATCGTTCGGACATGCAGCGCTCTCTGCGCTCGCCGGACGTTGGAGTCGGCGACGGTATCAAGCCTGATCAACGGTTGCTTTCTCATCGCGAAGGATGGCGTCATTTGAAATTCACCTCCTGGCCGAAGACAAACGGAACCCATCCTAGGCACTGGAACCCGCTCTAGTCAATCCTGAGGGCTTAGCCCAACTTCCGCAGTTGCGGCGGTAAGTCTTTTGTTTGTAGCGCGGGGGTAGTGAAGTCTTCACTACAAATCCGTGCATTCGATCGAGGTCGGAAGTTCCAGGCCAAGGCGCTGAAGCAAGATGGCCTGGTGTTCGGTGGGTCGGCTCACGCAGCGCTTGCGGATGGAGATGCCGGTGCGTGTGGGCAAAACCACGTCGACCAGGGCAATCTGCTCCAGTTCGGCGAAGATCTTTCTTGGTTCGTCTCCGAGGCCGGCATCATGGCACCAGCGACCGAAGGTTTTCCAGAGCACATAGGTGAGAAAGCAAACCAGAATATGCGCCTGCACGCGGCGTTCAAGATGGTGCCAGACCGGGCGTAGAGCCAGATCGCTTTTATGGATGCGAAAGGCCGCCTCCGCCTCGGTCAGTTGCATGTAGGCGCGCCAAAGCTCTTTGCCGCTCCAATCGGTGACGTTACTGCGCAGCAGATAACAGCCTTCGCTCAGCCGGGCCCAATCGCGCCAATCCTCTCGCTTGCTCCACTCCAGGTGGGCGCCGCCGGCGGCGTCGGTCTGGATGTGCACGCGGAACAGGCCGGCAGCGCGGCTATTGCGGCCCAGCAGTTTACCCAGTCGCTGGGCCACCAGCAGCGGGTCCTGCTTGCGTCCGCGGCAAGCGGCGGCCATCGCGACCAGCTTCTGTTCTATGCGCTGCTCGAAGCGATCGTGCATGGCACGCTCCTTCAAGCGTCGCTGGGCACTGCGGCAAAGGATGAAAACCTCCTGCCCTTCCGGGGCCGGACACAGCTTCACTTCCAGGCCGGCGTGGACTTCCTTCCAGCTCTCATCCAGTAGCTGCTGCTCGAATTTGCGCAGCATGCTCCTGGCCGTGCCCAGGATGTAGCGCCGCCCGCCGCGCTGGAGAAACTCGATGTTCTCGGCCGAGACCATGCCGCGGTCCATCACCCAGATGCGGTTGGCCCGGCCGTACTTCTGCTCCATCGCCGCGACTATCTCTTCCACCGTAGTCACATCGCTGCGGTTGCCGGCGAACACTTCGTATCCCAGGGGCAGCCCACTGCGGCTGACCACCAGGGCGATGTTGACCTGTTTGCAATCGGGACGGTGATCGCGCGAGTAGCCGCGCTGCGCCTGCGGGTTGGCCGCGGCTTCGCCCTCGAAATAGGTGCTGGTGACGTCGTAGAGCAGCAAGTCGTAGTCGAGCTGAAACAGCTCGCCCAATCGCTGCTGAAGATGCTTCTCCAAGACCGTTTTGTGCGGCAATATACGATCCAGCGTCCGATAGAGACGATCCGCGTTGACCTTCTCCGCCGGTACTCCCAATAACTCCGCCAACGCACCGGCTTCATAGGTGTGTTCCGCCAGCCGTAACTCACTGGAGGCATCCTCCATGCGCCCCAGCACCAGAACCTGGGCCATTACGCTCCAGCTAATCCCTTCCCGACCTGACGGCAACAGCGCATCGAGTAGTTGCGGAAGACCCAGTTGACGAAGAAGCGTTAAGCCCAACCAGCAGCCGCCAAACTGACGACTCCGTTCCACCCGCACACCGTGGATGTCGACTTCTACCCACTCCGGACTGCGCGGCTTCTGGAAAAGATGCGCCTGCAATGGGGAAGCGGGCTGGACGGCTTGTTCGACGCCCATGCGGCCGCACTCATCCAGTTCCCCAAGGTAGGCCACCACCCGCTGTCGCGGACCACGGGCCGTACGATACGACTCCACCAGCGCCCAATAGGCGTGTCGCTTCCCGTTCTTCGCTCGGTAGCAGCGCCGCACGTACATGGCGCTCATCCTACCGATTTATTCCTCGCTTGCAAGAGGGTAGGTCTTCACTACACGCCACTTCCGCGGCCCTCAAGCACCATGCCCGCGGACGTAGCCTCGAAAACAAAGACGTTCCCTCCACCACTCGCGAAAAGAGCGAATCAAAGTAATCAAATTCTTCCTGGCTTCGGCTCATGCTGCGGAAGTTCGGTTAGCTTTCTCGGCTTTGTGATACTCGCGGCGGATGTGCTGGAGATCGACAGTAGGCTGAGGATACTTCATCTTCAACTTTTCCAGACACTCGACCACG
>JAJZAL010000434.1 GCA_021799405.1 Acidobacteriota bacterium | reverse complement strand
GAGGAAGTTGCGCATGTGATCGGTGGTTTGAAGCGGGATTTCCCCGAGGCCAGCTTTGGATTTCACGGCCATACGGATCGGGGTCTGGGAGTCGCGAATACCAGGGCCGCCATCCTGGCCGGGGCCGTGCAGGTGCAGGGAACGCTTCTGGGCACGGGCGAGCGCTGCGGCAATGTCAACCTGACCACGGTGATCGGCGCCATGCAATTGCGGGGAGAAGCGGAGTTTGTGCCGCCCACCTCGCTGACCGGACTGACTGCGCTGGCGCACTCGGCCTACGCTGCTTTTGGACTTGATATCCCGCACGGGGCTCCTATTGTCGGTCCGGGAGCTTTTGGCACCTGGGCAGGCATGCACGGCAGCAGCGAACGGAAAAATCCCGGCGCGTATCTCTGGTGCGATCCCGCCAAGGTGGGCGCCAATCCAGTGATTGGGGTGAACAGTCTCTCAGGAAGGGCCAACGTTATCCTGCTCGCGGAGGCACTTGGCATTTCTCTGAATTCGGCCCAGGCGCAGGCCCTTATGGATGCCAACCCGGCGATGATTGAAGGTGGAGGCTTTACCGACAGCGAAGTTTCCTTCCGGCTGGCGTGCATGAAGGTGCTCAAAACGCTTCCGCATTTCTTCAGCGTTAAAAGTTGGCGTGTTTTTGACGAGTCCGACGAAATAGGGAACCGGTTTGTTCAGGCATTCATGACGCTTTCGATCGGCGATTCGACTGTAACCACGGCGCGGGCCGAAGGCGCGGGCCCGGTGGACGCACTGACCAAAGCGATGCGGCGGGAGTTGGAAAAGTGGCATCCCGCGCTCGCGCAGATGCGGCTGGGCACCTTCAGCGTGACGGCTCTTGATGTCTCGGCCCACGACTCGGCGGCCCATGTGCGCGTCACCGTAAGCTTCCATGCCGATGGTCACGAGCCGTGGAAGACCGCGGGGGTGAGCAGCGACCTGAATCAGGCCGCGCTGATGGCGATTGTGGACGGCTTCCATTACTGGCTGCTCGAGAACCTTAGCCTGCATTATTCGTGAAGCGCGAGGTGGCGAAAGCCTTTTTGTGCTACAAACATGTTGACTAGACAGTGTTTACGGCACAGAGAGAGGCTTTCGCTTGAACGATTCTACCGCGACAGAGTGTTGGTTGTTTCCAGAGATTTTTGCCAAGCCGATCAGGATGGAATTCGATCAGCGGCAGGGCTCCTCCGATGGTGGGGCAGTTCTGTTGAAGGCAGCGGAGCGTCGCTACGGATTGATTTCCCGTATGGTGGATTGCCTGTTCGACGGTCGCCAAGCTGGCAAGGTCGATCATCCGCTCAAAGACCTTTTCGCGCAACGCGTCTTCTCCATCGGCTGCGGTTATGCGGACGCCAACGACTCGGCGCGTTTGGCGACCGATCCCATGCACAAGATGCTGCTCGATCGAGATCCGATCACGGGCCTCGATATGGCTTCGCAGCCGACGCTGTCGCGCTTTGAAAATGCCGCCGGCCCGCGCCAGCTTTATCACATGGGCGCAGCGCTGGCCGAGAGCGTGATCGAGCGCCATGCCAGGCGGTTGCACCATCGCGCCCGTCTTGTCACCATCTACCTTGATCCGACCGACGATCCTACGCATGGGGCGCAGCAGTTATCGTTCTTCAACAGCCACTACGACAACGCGTGTTATCTGCCAATGATGGGCTTTGTCACTTTCAACGACGAGGCGGAGCAGTATCTGTGCGCCGCCGTGTTGCGTCCCGGCAATGTGACGGCGGCGGCGGGAGCGGTGGGGATTCTGCGCCGGTTGATGGTCTTGATTCGCGGCTCGTTTCCGAAGGTGCGCATCCGTGTTCGTCTCGACGGCGGCTTCGCAAATCCCGAACTGTTGGCGTTTCTGGATGGCGAGACCGCTGTTGTTCTGGTAAAACTGTCGAACGTGCGCGGGCGTGATGCCATGGAGCTGAGTGACGCCAGCACTTTCCAGAAACTGTGCGAACGCAGAAAGCTTCTGGCCGTATTTCTTCAAGGTCGCCTGCGCCAGCCCGCGGTGTGATCGCACAAACTGCAGATATTCGGCCAGGATCGGGCTGAACCATACCGGGATCGGAGGAGGACAAACCACACGCCGGGCAAACCGGCCCTGTTTATCCGCCTCAAGGAATATCCTGAGCGACGCCCTGATGACGCGGGATCGGCTGGCACTCAGGCCTTTCGCTCGCCGAGCCGGATACGCCTGAACCATTTCCCCTCGCATCGCGGGTAAGCCTGGCCCTTGGTTGAGATGGGATGAGAAGCGCAGCCACTCGTGAAGATGCTGGCGTATGACTTCTTTCGCATAACGCAGCTCCAGCAAACGGCTCCCAAGTTCATCGATATGCTGCTTGCAGTGTGACGTTTGATAACGTCGTTGATCGTCTCCGGAAAACCAGTTCGAAAACATCGCAATTCCTTTCCTGTGTTGAAATCTGGGAATTGCGATATTGTTCCACCACGCGCGTTATGGAAAGTGCGGACGAGGAAAGAGATCGAACATCACAAGGCCTACGCACCCGAAAACATCAGGCTTACAGTGTGCTACGAATGCGACCGCCGTAGTTTAGACGGAAGCAATGCTTCACTGAAGATGAGGGTGGACCCCTCGGGACCGGCTTACAGGAGCTGGCTCCAAACCGCTTCAAGCTGCAATGGTCAAGAGTCATTGTGGTGAACGTTGAAGGAAAAGGCAAGGCGAAGACCTTGTCAGGTGTGGGCCAAGAAGACGAATGTAACTGAACCGTTGATGGCGTGTCGAA
>JAJZAL010000144.1 GCA_021799405.1 Acidobacteriota bacterium | reverse complement strand
CAACGCCGCATAGGCCTTCTCCGTTGCGGGCAGATACGTCTTGCGGTCGAGAATATGATGGTTGATCCCCCAGGCCAGGCCGAAACAGAAGAAGCCCGTTCCGCTGCTCTCCGGATGCGGAAACTCTGCCGGGTCATCAAGGTTGGCCCTCCAGAAGCCGTCGGGCGACTGCCGCTCAATCAACGCCGCCGCCATCTGACGGAAGATCGCGATATATTTCTGGCGGTCAGGATCGTTCTTGGGCAGATACTCCAACATGCGCGCAATGCCCGCGAAGGCCCATCCGTTGCCGCGCGACCAGAAGATCTTCTTGCCATTCGCGTCAAGCTTGCCGATAAAGGTCGGGTCGCGATAGTAGAGGCCCTCGTCCTTGTCCCACAACTCGCCGCTCACGTCATCGAAGAAGGAACGCATGGTGGCGAGATACTCCTTGTTACCCGTGGCGCGCGTCAGCATGGGGAAGACAACAGCGCCGTAAAGCGAGTCCACATAGGGTTTGCCGCCGTCCAGATACCAGCGTTTCGCGCCGGCAGGCGAATTGGGCGCATCGGTCTTGAGCCAGCGCTGGGTGGGCTCGATCATCGCCGGGTCGCGCTTGGTGAGATACAGTTCCGTCCACGTTTCCGCGCAGAAGAGGCGATTGGCTCCGAGCTTCTCCTGCCCTACCTGCCAGTCACTCTGCCTGCCCCAGGCGAGTGCCTGGTTCAGAAACGCCTTATCGTGCGTGGCCTTCCACGCCTCCATCACGCCCGTGTACCAGGTGCCACGCTCCCAGTTGCGGTCTCCGGGCTTCATCACGGGATGCGCAATCTGATAGTCGTCCGCCCGGTGCATCAGGGCCAGGATCTGCGCCCGCGGCGGGAATGGTTGTGAGCTTTGGGCCCCAGCACGCGGAGCCATACAGGCTAAAACACCACAGAGTAGAAAAGCCGCAAACGATCTCTTCATCATGCCTCACAAAAAATACGACTACGATGGGTTCGTGCGTAGGCATCGTTCCCATCGCTCAGAGAAAGACGAAAAGGATTCTAAATGACTGCCAGCAGGCTCGTCTTCGCGCGGCGAGCGCACAATTGGCTGTAATCTGAAGTAAAGATGAAACACTCCGCCGTACTTCTTATCGACTGCCCGGACCGCAAGGGTCTGGTGGCGCGCGTCTCCGGCCTGCTCTACGAGCACGGCGCCAACATCCTGCACGCCGATCAGCACATCGACCACGATCTGGGCCTCTTCTTCATGCGTGTGGAGTGGGATTTGAACGGCTCAGGGGATGAGGGCGCAACCGGCTTCGATCTCGAAGCATTCAAAGCCGCCTTCGCGCCCATGGCCGCCGAACTGGGCATGAGGTGGCAGTTGACTTCGAGCGCCCGCCGTCCTCGCATGGCGCTCTTCTGCTCGCAATATCTTCACTGCGTCGCCGACCTCCTCTATCGCTGGCGTACCGGGGAGCTGCACTGCGAGATTCCCATCATCGTCTCGAATCACCGCGCCGTAGAAAATCTCGCCGCTTTCAACAACATTCCCTTCGAGTACATCCCCATCACGGCGGCTACGCGCGCAGAAGCCGAAGCACAGCAGATGGAACTGCTCGCACTGCACGGCATCGAGCTGGTAGTGCTGGCCCGCTACATGCAGATTCTCTCGCCCGGCTTTGTCTCCCGCTATCCGGCCGGCATCATCAACGTGCACCACTCGTTTCTGCCCGCCTTCACCGGCGCGCGTCCCTACCACGCCGCACACGCACGCGGCGTTAAGCTCATCGGCGCGACGAGCCATTACGTGACCGAGGTGCTGGACGACGGCCCCATCATCGAACAGGACGTCGCCCGCATCTCCCACCGCGACCAGGTGGAAGACCTGATCGCCCGCGGCCGCGATCTCGAGCGCATGGTCCTCTCCCGCGCCGTCCGCTGGCACCTCGACCGCCGCATCCTCTGCTACGGCAATAAGACGGTGGTCTTCGACTGAGGCAGGGACCAGAGAACAGGGATCAGTTGTCAGTTATCAGTGCCTGAAACAGGCGTGCCTTTCGACTGGTGCGGCAGAAGCGACTGCGTCGAAAGAGCAGATTTGCGGGCATTTTGATCAATCTGGCGTCTTGTTGTCTTATGCATCTCTACGCGCACGAATACTTCATCGGTTCTCAACGGACGCCGAATCGTGCGCTACGGCCGATACTGCGAGCCGACAACTGTTCCCTGATAACAGCCCTCATGGGTGCTGTTCAATCGCCACGCTGACCGTTGCCGTGTTTCCGCTGGATGCCAGCCCCAGCAGATTCGTCGCCACACCCGGCAGCGTGACCGGCGTGAAGGTCACCGTACCGTCCAGCGCCGAGGTGGCGATTGCCGTTTGTGTCACCAATTGTGCACCTTGCGTGCAGACGGTGTGCGGAGCACAGGGCGGCGTCCATGCGTAGAGCGCCTGAGAGAGCGCCACCGTGCCGCCTGCCATCGGGTTGCCGTTCATGTCGAGCAGGCGCAGCGTGATGCCCGTAGCAGCGAGGCTCTGCGCGGTTCCAGAGACAGCTTGCAGACCGGCATACTCCGTCCGCGCGCCGAAGGCCGTGAAGGCGACGCACTGATTGGTCCCGTTCAGGCAGGCGTTGATGCTGGCCGTCTGGCCCTCGGCGAGCGGCCCCACGGTCAGCGTCTTGGCAGCAATGCCGTTGGCTCCGGTGAGAGCGGTGCTGGAACCCGCGACGGCGATGCCGCTCGCCCCGCTCTGCCACGTCACCGTCTGTCCGCTCACGGGCACGCCGTTGTTCAGGACGAGCGTCTGCACCGTCCACGTAAACGTTGCGCCTGCCGCCAGCGAAAGCTGCGGCGTCAGCGCCGTAATCGCCGGCGGCGTTCCGCCCATAAACTCCGCCTTGAGGCTCGCCCCGTTGGTCAGCGTGGCCGTCACAATCGACCACGTGCTGCCGGCCGCCATCACGGTCATGGTGGCGAAGCCGTCGCCGGTGGTCGTCACCGAACAAGCGGGCAGCCCACAGGCAAGCGTCGCCGTTCCGCTGGTCACGGTGTAGGTGACAGTCACGCCGCCGGCAGGTGTCATGTCTGCGCCGAGCGCCTGCACTGTGAAGGGAATGGGCGTTGCGATCGGTACCGTGTTCGCGGGCGCGGTGACCAGCGTCATGGAATCGCCCGCGCCCGCATCATAGCTCACGCCTCCAGAGATGATGGCTGCTGCATAGAAAAGCGGCTGGTCGTCTACTTCCACATCGACCGAGCCGGTGACGCCCGAGGCCGCCGCCGGCGCAATGGCCGTGATCTCATTGGGCGAGATGCTGGTCACGAGCGCCGGCTGCCCGCCTACCAGCACCGTATCCGCCAGCCGGAAGCCCATGCCGTGAATCACGATGGGGCCGCCCGATGCTGGCAAGCGCGTGGGCGAGACCGTATCCGCGTAGAGCACCCAGCCGTTATACGCATAGTCGGGCCTGCCGTCACCGCGCTGGTCGGCGATGCCGATGCGCGCCACATCGTCGGCACTGGCCGTCACCCGCAGCCAGCTTTCGCCCGTGGCCAGGCCATTCATGCCGGGCGCCGCGGCCAGCGCCGGCGCACCCACGGGATCGAAGCCGTCCCACACGCCAATCGAAGGCATGGCCTTCGATTCGGTCGGCGCGCCGGTCTCGTCCACAGCCTGTGTCACCACGGTAAAGGTGCGCCCGCCGCGCACCGGAAAGCTGAACCAGTCACTCTGGCTCACCTGGCTCAGCCGCCCGCTCCAGTAGCCGCTGGCAGGCAGCATCCGCGGAGCAGCCTCTGTGCCGATGGCGTCGCGGTAGCCGCCCGCCGCCGAATTCGCCACGTTGACGGCGAGCATCTTCGTACTGCCCGCCTGCATGCCGGAAATGGTCATGGCCTGCGGCGTGCCCGACGGAGTAGCCTGCCCGTCAATGTACGGCCCAACAGAGTCGGTAAGAATATACAGCGGATTGATGGCCTCAAACGTCACCTGATAATCGGCCGTGGTCACGCCCGGCGGCAGTGGGATGCCGCTCAGGTCAAAATAGCCCTGCATTGCCGGGTCGTTCGAACCCCACATGTCGTACCGGCTCCCATTCGCATCCGTCCAGCCGGTAACGGGATTGCCGTGCTGGCCGTTGAAATAGGCCCCGGAGACAAAGCTCACCGTGTACTGGTAGAGCGGATTGCCGTTGCCGTCCAGCGGACGCGCCACCACGTTCACGCCCTGCATGCCATATCCGGTACGAAAGGTGACCGTCCCCTGAATCGACACCGTATTTGCCGCCGTGATCTGCTTGCCGGGAAAGCTGGCCAGGTTCGCGGCGGTGATGGGATAGATGCGATTCAGCGCGGCGATATCGTCATAGCGCAGCAGCGTCGGATTGGGGATGCAGGTGCCTCCGCCGGCCGAACAGGTGCCGCTCAGCGGCTGCATCACCGGCCAGCCCTCGGTGCCGTCCGGTTCGCCGTTCGTCAGCGCGCCGGGATTCACCTGCGAATAATCGAGCCCCAGGATGCGTCCGAAAGCCCGCTCCAGTTCGTAGTTCATCATCTCCAGCAGGGCCGAACTGGTGGCGCAGAGCCCGTTGAGAATGATGATGCCGTGAGCAATGGTGGCGTCAGGATTGATGTTGTCGAGCCATACCATCACGCCATTGTTCTGGCAGGTGTCTGGCTCGCTCGTGCCCTTACCAAAGAGCGTGTCGATCACTGAACCGTCCGCGTCGTAGATCACGCCAAGCGGATCATTCGTGGCCGCAGGGGTCACATCGGCCGGCTGCGCGATCTGGCCGGTCGTGGAAGCCGCTACAATGTTCGCCCCGCTCACATCCTCGTTCAGCGAGCCCTTGTCCGTCAGCGTCACCCCGGCGGTCGAAACCGCGCTCCACAACGCCGCCGCCGCATCCACCATCGCCGTCGCCTGCTGGTTGGTGATCGAAGCATTCAGCGGTCCCTGATCGACGTAGTAGTTCACCTGCCCGCCGGCCCAGTGCACGGGCTGGCCCACCACCGCGGGATTGAAGTAACTCACCCCGGCTACGTACTTGGGTCCGCCCGCCCATGCCGCCACGGGCGCCAGCGCCACGCAGAGCCAGAAGACCCTGCGGCAGCCAAGCCTGGCGGCGCATGCGAGTAAGGCGACGAGCACCGGAAACCCTCCAGATAAGAGGTTTCCAGCATGCGCGGGACCAGAATAGGCCTTTTCTCATGAGAAGTTTCTAAAACGACTCCATCGGAAGTTGGGATTTTCCGCTGCGATCTTTGCCGGCTTTTTCAAACTGCTTGATGAGACGGTACAATGCGAGCGCATCCGAATGGAAACAAGAGACTGCGGCGAAAGGGAGTTCGATATCCATGAGATCTTTCCAAGGGCCATCTTCCATACCTCAACGAGGATCAGCCTTCATCCCCTTCATCTTCATGGTTCTTCTGGGAACTGGCGTTTGCGCCGCTCAGACGAAGATCGCGATCGTGGCCGGCGCCAACCCTGTTGAGCAGCTCGCGGCCAACGAGCTCGCCTCCCACCTGCACACGCTGTATCCGTCCGCGACATTCAGTATTGGCGCGGCTGCTGCGGACGCGACGGCCATCTACCTCGGGACCGCGCAGGATCTGCCCGCGCGCTATGCTGGTTCCGTCAAGGGCGAGATGGACAGCGCCGACAGCTATGCCGTTAAGGTCATTGATCCGCACATCGCCGTCATCGCGGGAGCCACTCCGCGCGCCGCGCTTTTCGCCGCCGATGCTCTGCTCGAAAAGCTGGGATTTGGATTTTACCTTTCGTACTCGACGAACCCGCCGCCGCGCACTTCGCCTTTTTCCTTCGACGGGTGGCAACTGCATGACGCCCCCACCGCCGCCGAGCGCGTCATCTTCGACTGGCACAACTTCCTGAGCGGCTGCTCCACCTGGAATCTGGTCGACTGGCAGCACTGGATCACGCAGGCCTCGCGAATGCGCTTTAACGCGATCATGGTGCATGCCTACGGCAACAATCCCATGTACTCTTTCACCTTCAACGGCCAGACCAAGCCTACCGGCTATCTGACCAACACGAAATACGGGCGCGACTGGGGCACCGAGCACGTGCTCGACGTGCGCAAGATGATCGGCGGCAGCCTCTTCAGCGGTCCAGTCTTCGGCGCCGATGCCAGCCTGCCCGATTCGGCGGGCCCCCCTCGTGACAGCGAACGAGTGCAGGCGGCGGAGAGCCTGATGCAGGGCGTCTTCCAGTTCGCGGCCGCCCGCGGCATGGGCGTCACCTTCGCGCTCGATGTGGATACCGAATCGGCCAATCCGCAGAACGTCATCCATACGCTTCCCGCCTCGGCGCGCATCGCCACGCACGGCTTCCAGCTTGTCAATCCCGACACGGCTGATGGCTACGCCTACTACCGGGCTGAAATCGAGCAACTGATGAAGATGTATCCGCAGATCACGCAACTTGCGGTGTGGTTTCGCGGCGCTCTCAACAGCCCCTGGCGCGGGATCACGCCGGAGGAGTTTCCCGCCGCGTGGCGCGCTGAATACAGCTCAGCCATCGAAGCAAATCCGCGCCTGCGCCACGACCCGGACGCACCCAGCATGTTCGCCATCGGCAAGATTGCGCGCGCCTTTCGCAAAGCCCTGGATGAAACCGGCCACAGCAACGTAACCATGGCGGCCGGGAGCTGGCGCTTCGACTACCTGCCGTCCGCCGATGTCTTCATGCCGCGCGGTGTGGCGCTGATGCCGCTCGACTACGACTACGCCTTCCCCAGTGATCCGGTGCAGGAGCGCCTGCGCGTCATCGGCAGGCACCGCTCCGTGATTCCCATCGTCTGGGCGCAGCACGACGACCGCGAGTTCTCGGGCCGTTCCTATACGCCCTTCGCAGGCCTCGGCTCCTTGCTGCGCTGGTCAAACAGCTCCGGCTTTGGCGTCATTCACTGGACCACGCGGCCGCTCGACCTCTTCTTCAAGAACGTCTCGGACCAGGTATGGAATGCGAGCTTTGATGAAACCCTCGACGTAACCGCCGGTGAGATGGCCCTGCGTACCTTTGGTGCAAAGGCGCAGGATCTGGGCAAGCGCTACCTGCTCGACTGGATCTACGATGCGCCGGCCTTCGGCAGAGAAACGTCAGATCGATTCCTCGACCAGTTCGTCGACGAAAGCAATGAAGCAATTGGCGCCAGGCTCCGCCTCGCTTTGCTGGCGCGCATGACGCCTCTGGCGCAGAATGCCGCCGAGCGCGACTGGATCGGCTACTACCAGGACTGGGAACACTATGCCCAGGATGTCTTCCAGGCACAAACGGCTCTGCAAGACTCTTATGCCGCCCAGAAAGCGGGCAATCTGCAGGCGGCGCGCAGCGCAATGGAGGCTGCGAATCCCAAGGCTGCCATCGAGGCTTACGTGCGCGCCATCCGCCATGGCGACACCAGCCGCGGCGAAAAAGGGATTCTCATCACGCTGAACCTGCGCTGGCTTCCCTATTTTAAAGCGCAGCGCGCAGCGCTCGGTATGGACCCGCTGCAAGTGGAGTTCGCGCCCACGTATCAGGAGCCGCTGGCGCAGGGTCCGGGCCACTACACATTCGACTTCAGCCCGGCCGACCGGCCCATTGACGTGCTGGGCACATCGGAACTGGGAGCGCCGGTTCAGGAGTTCGCGCCCGGATCGCCGTGTCCAAGCGGGATTGAGGTCAGCGCTCCAGTCGATCTCGCTATCGGCAACATGGCGCGCACCGTGCTGCCGTCGGGCGCGTATCGCATGAAGCTCAACATGCCTGCCGGCGCCAAGGTCCAGGTCAGATCAGGCAGCAGTAGCCAAACGGTCACTTCTGCCTCGCAAATTGACCTGCAGGCCAGCGGAGGCAAAGTCCTTTTCACGCTGGCGCCAGCCGCCGGCCCGGCGCGTGTCTGCGGCCTCACGCTCCAGGCGCTCACGCAATGACCAGGGCACCGTATCCTGAAGGAAGGGCAAAGACACAATGAAAAGAACCGGTTTGATCGCTGCCTTCCTCATCGCCTGCGCGGTTTTTGCATGTGCGCAGGCAACTCATAGCGCGATAGAGCCGCTGCTGAACCAGCCGCTCCAGGATCCGGCAGTGGTGACCAACGAACTGCGCCACTACCTGCTCAAGCGCGTGCCGCCGCTGCCTGATCCGGCTCATGCCGCCGCCTGGGAGAAAGAGGCGCAAACTCTGCGCCAGCGTGAACTCGACGTGATCTACCATGGCTGGCCGCAGGCTTGGGTTGATGCCAAACCCAGCTTTGAGAAGGTGGCCACCATCGAGCGCAAGGGCTATCGCATCGTCAAGCTGCGCTACGAGATCGTGCCCGGCTTCAGCTCGACGGCTTTGCTCTATGAGCCTGAGCACATCAGCGGCAAGATCCCCGCCATCCTCGATGTCCACGGCCACGGTCCCGGCGGCAAGGCCGTCGAGCACAAGCAGAAGCGCTGCATCAATCAGGCGCGGCGCGGCATTCTCGCGCTCAGCCTGGAGTGGATCGGCTACGGCGAGCTGAGCGCCGAGGAGAACGAGCACAATAACATCGGCTTGCTCGACCTGGCTGGAGCGAACGGCGTCGGCCTCTTTTATCTGGCCATGCGCCGCGGCCTCGACTACCTCTACAACGATCCGCGCGTCGATCGCACGCGCATCGGCATGACCGGCCTCTCCGGTGGCGGCTGGCAGACCATGCTGCTCAGTTCGCTCGATCCGCGTATCGACGCCGCCGTGCCCATCGCCGGTTTCTCGTCGCTGACGACCGCGATCGAGCATCCCGAGTACGCCGGGGATGCCGAGCAGAACGCCCCTGATGTGCGCGTGACAGCCGACTACGCGCAACTGATTGCCGTGCGCGCGCCCCGGCCGACGCTTCTCATCTACAACGCCATGGACGACTGCTGTTATCGCGCCGACATCGTCAAGCAGGGCGTCTACTCAGACATCAAGCCCTTCTATGCGCTCATGGGCAGCCCCGGCAATCTTGAGTGGCATGAGAATCAGGACCCCGGCACGCACAACTACCAGATCGACAACCGCCAGCAGTCCTATCGCTTTTTCGACCACGCCTTTCACGTCAACGTTTCCGATCAGGAATATCCCGACACCGATAGCGAGGTGGAGAGCTATCGCGATCTGATCGTCGGTTTGCCCGCGAACAACCTGACCGTCGTAGGTCTGGCGCGCCAGATGGCCGCAGCCATCCACCACGACCCGCCGTCGCAGCCGGATAGCGCATGGGCCGCGAAGCAGCGCGGACTGCTGCGCCATGTAGTGCGCTACGCGCCGGTGACCGTCGCTCACGCCTGGCCCATCAGCGCCACCCACGAGAGAGGCATGGAGAGCCGCGGGTACCGCTTCGAGTTCAGCAATGGGCTCAGCGCAACCGGCGTCCTGCTTGCGTCGCTCAACCGGCCGCAAAACGGCGGCACAACGCTCCTCATCTCCGACAAGGGCCGCGCGGCTATGGCGGTCGCAGCGGCCGATGCTGTAGATCGCGGGCGGCGCGTGCTGGTCTTCGAACCGCTCTTCTTCGGTGAAAACCTCCCCGGCACAGCGAAGCATTCCCGCACCACCAGCTACGCGCAAATGCTCAATACGATTGGCATGCGGCCACTGGGAATAGAGGCGGCACAGATTGCCGCCGTCACGCACTGGCTGCAAGCGGGCATGATCGACGGCACTTCCACGCCGGGCGCCCGCATCCCACCGGCGGGCAATTCGCCCGCGCCGGTCAGCGTGGCCACCGACGGCCCGCGCAGTGAAACGGCAGCCGTAGTCGCCGCGGCAATCGAGCCGCAGTTGTTCTCCTCCCTCGACGCATACCACGCCATTCAGAGCTTTGCCGCGGTTTATACCAAACCGCTCACGTATAAGGAAGCACCCGATCTGATGTGTCTCGATCTCTATCGCGACTTTGACTTAAGCACGCTGACGGCAATCGCCTCGCCGGTCAAGGTGGATCTCTCGGCTCCCGAACCAGAGGCCATCTTCTGGTAGGAAAATTTCAGAAGGACTTGTCTGAAAACTCGCCGTGCAGCAAGGGTAGCACCGGCATCCCGGCCGTCTGTGGCGTGGGCCTCCGGCCCACGCCCCTATGTAACCGCTGGAACCGCCCTCAGATCTCCGGATAGAAATCGAAGAACGCATCGAGGCTGCGCTTGAGCTGTTTCTCGATCTCGGCGCGCGAACCTTCAATCACGTGCATCGCCACGCGGGCCTCGTGTCCGTTGGCCAGCTTCAGCGTTGCATCGTTGATCTCAGTCACTTCGCCCTCCGGCAGCAGACGCAGTCCGTATACAAGAGTCAAATTCGCCATACGCGTCATCATATTCGAACCGCTCCAAGCCTTGCGATCTGGCTCACGCACCCGCGCCTGACCGGCTGGATAAAATAGCAGGGGCGGGATGCGGCTGCTATGCAGCCTGGCCAAGCGGCATAGATCACGAATCACAGGCGCGGGAAATGCGCCGGGGAGTGCGAACAGAATGATCACAATGAACCGGCGGGATGTGCTGAAAGGAGCCGCTGCTTTGGCAGTGGCTCACAATGCCTGGGGCGCTGCGGCGGCAGGCGATTTGCCGCACGCACGGCCTTCGCGCGAGAAGCGTCACTTTACCAGCACCGCCGTTGAAGCGTTAATTCCCCGCGTACAGCGCCAGATCGCCGATCCGGCCTTGGCCACGATCTTCGCAAACTGCTTTCCCAATACGCTCGATACCACCGTTTACCCCGGCTCCTTCGAAGGCAAGCCCGACACCTACGTTGTCACCGGCGACATCGACGCGATGTGGCTGCGCGACTCCTCGGCGCAGGTGTGGCCCTACCTGCCGCTGGCCAAGGAGGACGCAAAGCTGCGCGCATTGCTTGAAGGCGTGATCCGCCGCCAGGCACGCATGATTTTGCTCGACCCCTACGCCAACGCCTTTGTGCGCAACCCCGCCGATCCGCCCTTGCCCTGGGCCGTGCACGACCGTACCATGCATATTCCCGGTGTGGGTGAGCGCAAGTGGGAGGTGGATTCGCTCTGCTATCCCATTCGCCTGGCTCACGGCTATTGGCAGAAGACTGGCGATACGAGCCCCTTCGACGCCACCTGGAAGGAAGCGGCGCGGACGATCGTGCGCACCTTCCGCACGCAGCAGCGCAAGCAGGGCAAAGGGCCTTACTCATTTCAACGCGTCTCGGCGGTCCCGTCAGACACGCTGCCGCTGGGCGGCTTCGGCAACCCCGCGCTGCCGGTGGGCATGATCTTCTCCATGTTCCGCCCCTCGGACGACGCCTGCATCTATCCGCTGTTTATCCCCAGCAATTTATTCGCAGTGCTAAGCCTGCGGCAGTTAGCTGCGATAGCCGGACAGGTGCTGCAAGACACCGCCCTCGCCGCCGAGGCGGAACTCCTGGCTGCCGAGGTTGAGCACGCGCTGGCACAGTACGGCCAGACGCGGCACGCTACCTTCGGCGCCATCTGGGCCTATGAAGTGGACGGCTACGGCAATGCACTGATGATGGACGACGCCGGCGCGCCGGGACTGCTGAATCTCCCCTACCTCAGCTGCTGCCCGATAGGCGATCCGCTCTACCAGCGAACACGGCAGTTTGTGCTGAGTCAATCCGATCCGTACTTCTTCAGCGGAACCGCAGCCAACGGCATCGGCAGCCCCCACACAGGTTTGAATAAGGTGTGGCCCATCGGAATCATTTATCGCGCGCTGACCACGGCGGACGACAGCGAGATCCGGCAATGCCTGCGCTGGCTGCGCGATACCACCGCCGGCACCGGCTTCATGCACGAGTCCTTTGACAAGGACGATGCGACAAAGTTCACGCGGCCCTGGTTCGCCTGGGCCAACACACTCTTCGGCGAACTGGTGGTCAGGCTGGCCGAGGAAAAGCCGGCGCTGCTATCCGCTCCGCTCGTCTGAGTCGGGCAGCGGCCCCAGAGCATCTAGAATCAATAAGGAAGATCATGGCAGAGATACAAAACACAGTCGTTCTCGGCTCCGGCTGCGCCGGACTCACCGCAGCTATTTACACCGCCCGTGCCGGCCTTAAGCCGCTCGTTCTCGAAGGCCACGAGCCCGGCGGCCAGCTCTCCATCACCTCTCTGGTCGAAAACTTTCCAGGCTGGCCCGATGGCATCCAGGGTCCGGAGCTGATCGACAACATGAAGAAGCAGGCCGCGCGCTTCGGCGCAGCCTACCAGTTGGCGCATTTGGTCAGCGTCGATCTGAGCGTGTGCCCCTTCCGGCTCACCACTTCGTCCGGTGAAATCCGGACGCACTCGCTGATCATTGCCTCCGGCGCCAGCGCCCGCTGGCTGGGGTTGCCCAGTGAGCAGGCGCTGATCGGCCACGGCGTCTCCAGCTGCGCCACCTGTGACGGCTTCTTCTTCCGCGGCAAAGAAATTGCTGTAGTGGGCGGCGGCGATTCGGCGATGGAAGAAGCCCTCTTCCTCACCCGTTTCGCCACCAAGGTGACGCTGCTGCACCGCCGCGACGCTTTCCGCGCCTCCAAAATCATGCTGGATCGCGTCATGGCCCATCCCAACATCGAGCTGCGCACCAGCACCGTCGTCGAAGAAGTGCTGGGCGTCGATGAGCACGAAGTGAAGGGCCTGCGCCTGCGCGACGTGAAGACGGGCACGCTCAGCGAGCTCCCCATCAGCGGCCTCTTTCTCGGCATCGGCCACGAGCCCAACGCCAAGATGTTTGCCGGACAGATCGATCTCGATGCCGACGGCTACGTCCGCACTAAAGACAACGTCTTCACCACTCACAACGGCGAGGTGGTCGAGGGCGTCTATGCCTGCGGCGACGTGCAGGACCGCCGCTACCGCCAGGCCATCACCGCCGCCGGTTCCGGCTGCATGGCTGCGCTCGAAGCTGAGAAGTTTTTAGAGGAGCACGGTCACTGAACCCAACGCCCGCTAGCCGCGAGCGCGCGGAAACAGATGCCATGACGGCGCTCCAGGAACATCTCGAACGGTTGGAGGATGCGATCACCGCCGCCTGCCGCGCCGCCGGCAGGCAGCGCGGCGAGGTCGAGCTGATGGCCGTTTCCAAGACCTATCCGGCTGCAACCATTGCTGCGGCCGCCGCGCTCGGCCTCACGCTCTTCGGTGAAAACCGCGTGCAGGAGTTTGCCGGGAAGGCGCCCGCGCTTGAGGCAGCAGGCCTTCGGTCGAACACAGCGGCCGGTACGCTTCGCTTTCATCTCATCGGCCATCTGCAATCCAATAAAACTACCCGCGCGGCGGAGCTATTCGACGCTGTCGACTCGGTCGATTCACTTCACATCGCCGAGCGGCTGAACGAAACCGCGGGCAGGCCTGCCGCGGTGGGCAAGCTCTCCAGGCGCCTGCCCATCCTGCTCGAAGTCAAGCTCAGCCCGGAGGAGACCAAGGCAGGCCTCGACCCCGATTCCGCCGAGACCGCCGCTTTGCTGGAGCGCCTGCCCGATCTGCCCCATCTGCGCATGCGCGGCCTGATGACCATCGCACCTTTCGGCGTGCCTGAGGATGAAACCCGCGCCTGCTTCCGCACCTTGCGCCAATGGCGCGACCGCTGGGCTGCGGCGCATCCGCGGCTTGCTTTCGATGTGCTCTCGATGGGCATG
>JAJZAL010000143.1 GCA_021799405.1 Acidobacteriota bacterium | reverse complement strand
GTGCATCGATGCCTATATATATAATAATTTCAATATGGTACTGGCAGACGCAGCGGACTTAAAATCCGCAGGAGTTTACCCTCCGTGGGGGTTCAAGTCCCCCTCCGGGCACCACAAAATAAAAGACTTAAGGCGATTTAGCCTCTCGAAAATTGAGAGGCTAGAATTGTTTGGTGGCTGTTCTGATGGCTGTTAGCTGATTCAGCGTATTGATTCAAGATGATGGACAGTGATTTGATGAGTCTCGGCGGCAGCGCCGCTTCCTCGGATGAAAGTGAGTCGCGATGGCCACCATTGAAGATATTGCAGCCGGTATTGATCCCCGTCGCGGACCTGCGTAAATATGTTCGCGGCGGTCATCCGGAGCCTATTGTGGCCGACCACCGCAAATCAGCGTGAGCAGGCGAAGCGGTGATCGACAACTTATTTTACACCTAATAAACAAGGTAGACTCTTGCAATTCTCGGTATAAACCTAGTATATTAGGTTAATGTTGCCATTGGCCTCAATTGGCGAACTCATAGCCAGCAAGCGCAAGGAGCTAGGGCTGACCCAAACTCAGCTTGCCCACAAAGCCAGAGTTGGGCTCTCGACGCTTGATGCATTAGAGAACGCGCGCCTTGGCGAACTCGGCTATTCGAAGATCACCAACATTCTGACTGCGCTCGGACTGGAGCTACGGCTGCAAGAGGCGAGCAGACGACGACCGACATTCGAAGAACTCATGGAGGAGGGACGCGATGATCAAAGTCTGGACCGACGCCGCTGAAGCGGGCATGCTCGACCGCCACAACACGCGCGGCAGCACGTTTGTCTATCAGCCGGGAGTGGCCAGCGAGCGAGCGGTTTCCGTCACGATGAATGTTCGTACATCGTCGTATGATGCTCCGTTGGGACTTCTGCCCATCTTTGAAATGAACCTGCCCGAAGGCGCGTTGCGCGAGCGGCTGCGCTTGGCTTTTGCCAAGGCTACTGGCACCTTCGACGACTTCGATCTGTTGAGTATCGTGGGGCGCTCGCAGGTTGGTCGCATTCGCTATACCGGAGAGAAGGAGCAGCTCAACGAGGACGTGCCCTTCCAATCGGTGGAGGAGATTCTTGAACGAAATCGCGGCGGCGATCTGCTGCGCTATCTCATCGACAAGTTTGCGGCGTTCTCCGGGATCAGTGGTGTGCAGCCCAAATTCCTGGTGCGCGATGAGAACGCCTTCAACGCGCTGAGCAAAAGCAAGACTCGCTTGTCGCAGAGCTATCGTGGTGCCACGCATATTGTGAAGTTGTGGGAACAGAATGAATTTCCGCAACTCGCTGCCAACGAGTATTTCTGCCTCAAGGTTGCGGAGAAGTGTGGTCTGGAAGTTCCGCCCTATCGCTTGGCCGAGGATGGCCTTGCGCTTGTCATTGATCGCTTCGATTTGCGACCGGACGGAACGTACTGTGGCTTTGAGGACTTCTGTGTGCTCAACGCGCGCCGCACGGATGAAAAATATCGCGGCAGCTACGAAAGCTCCATTATCAAGCGCTTCGTCGAGTTTGCCAACTCATCTCATGTTGGCGAAGACCTGGAGCGCCTATTTACTCTCATCGTCATCAACTGCGCATTGCGCAATGGCGACGCGCACCTCAAGAACTTCGGCATTGTCTATGACGACGTTCAAGGCGAAGCTCGCCTTGCGCCGGTCTATGACCTCGTGACCACCTCTGTGTATTTGTCCAAGGACAGCATGGCCCTGACCCTCAATGGAACCACGAAATGGGCGAGCGCAAAGGAGCTGCAGCGCCTGGGCGAAGTGCGACTCGGAAGCACGCCCGCACGCGTGAAGGCAGTTCTGGAACGCGTGGATACTGCAATGATCTCTACGGCTGGAGAGATACTGCTGTACACAAAGGAGCACGCAGCGTTCTCAGAAATCGGTAACCGCATGCTCCAAGAGTGGGCGCAGGGGGCGAAACATTCACTGCGAACGTAGCGGCGGTGACGGAGTACAGTGGCTAGGATGCAGCAAGGGTATTTCATTCTGTCGGATGAAACAGCCACCGTCCTTAGATGTCTGATAGATCCCTCAATTGCACTCAAAACGGTTCAATTGTAAGTTGCTTTCTTGCAGTGATTTAGACGCCAAAACCGCTCGTGAATTCTCCACCGCCTAACAGGCGGTGGCTTCCGGTTTACGGCTGGAAGCCGGATTGATCGGCCCTGCGGCCGATTACACCACGTTGAAGTCATCGTCTGGCGCCGGGGGCTTTTGCTCCTCGATATATCTCTTCCAGACCTCATCGGTCACATTGCCACTCGTGGCTACCCAATAGCCCCGCGCCCACAGGTGTTGACCCCAATACCTCTTGCGCAAGCCCGCAAATTCGCTCAACAGCATGTGCGAGCTCTTGCCTTTCATGAACTGCACCGCTCGTGACACCGAGATATGGGGCGGGATGCCGATCAGCATATGCACATGGTCCCAATTGATCGATCCGGCGCAGATGATCAACTCCTGACTCCGCGCAATCTCGCGCAACAACTCTCGGCGCCTCTGACCCACATCGCCGGCAAGAACCTGATAGCGATACTTCGTCGTCCACACCACATGGTACTTGCAATCCCACACCGTGTGGCTGCCACGCTTGTAGTCTTCCGTCCCTCCAAGCCTAGTCCCATCCGTCGACTAAAGGCGAGGGGTTCACCGATCCCCTATCGGGGACTCTAAATCGGTGCTATTGCTTCAGGCCAGTAGCGGAACTGACGATACGTTGCATGCCCCTCCCGGCAGGCATATATGGCTGGCCGCACGTCCAGAAATCCCCCAAGAATGTTGTGATTCATACAGGAAATCTCGGTCGAAGCCTGAGTTTTCTTCCACTCCTGCTCAGGCAGTTGATAGTAGAAATCCACTTCCTCTTTATTATTCACAACACGCAACTTAGCCCGCCGCGCGCCCTTCTCTGCATTGCCCCAGAAGCCGCCGTCAGCAACCTTCACTCGGATACCTTCCGGTGTCAGAACGATGCCCGCGAAGTAGGCCGGGTTATAAAACAACAGCAGTCCCGCCTCGCATCCATCAGTCACCTCTGCATCCACCTCCACGGTGTACGAGTGCCCACCCACGGGAGTTGTTAGTACTGAGGAGTCAGCCAGGGTCTTGCCTTCCGCCTTTAGGATAAAGGCATTATTTTCAATCGAAAAGCGATGTATATTGAACTCACGCCAGAAGGCCCATTGCAGCCCCAGTCGCGGTTCTGAAAAATCATCAGAGGGATCAAAAAATGGCTTCTGTGTCGTCCCCAGAATAGGCATGGGTATTGCATCTGCAGCATTGACGCCGGATGGAATCCGCCACCACCCATCCGCCGTCCACTCCACCGGAAGCAGCAAAAGCTGTCGCCCCAGCGTCCGATAGCCATTCTCATAGGCGTGCACAACAATAAACCATTGCCCGTCAGGAGTATCCACCAATCTCCCATGGCCCATAGAAAGCCAGCGCTCGTGCCGCGATTTTGTATGCACCACGGGGTTGTACGGTGAAAACTCCCACGGCCCAACCGCATGGCGGCTACGCGCGGAGATGACCGAGTGGCTGGTAGCCGGGCCAGCTGTTCCTCCTTCTGCCACATTGAGATAGAACCATCCGCCATGCTCCATGAGCTCGGGGCCTTCCAAGCAGGTGCATTCGATTCGCCAAGAGGAGGGGATCGGCCAGGGATTGACTACGTGGCGTGGTGGGGTCTTCACGGCCAGGCCATCCGGTGTGAGTTCTGCAACACTGCCGTCGGACAGGTAGAGGTAGCGGTGGCCATCCTCTGCGATATGAGCAGGATCGTAGAGATGGATGCCGAGGCTGACAGGGTCACTCCAGGGACCGGTGGGGTGGTCGGCCCAAACTGCATGGATCACGCCAGATGCGGGGAAGTAGATGTAGAAACGGCTCTGATACTGGCACAAGTAAGGTGCAAAGATACGGCCATAGTAACCGCGCAACGCAGCGCCGACGGGACGCCAGTTGACAAGATCGCGCGAATGCCAGATGAGAAGGCCCGGTGCATAGTCGAAGCTGGAGTGTGTCATGTAGAAGTCAATGCCAATGCGTATGGGACTGGCATCGGGATGATCTCCGCCGAGGATGGGATTATGGTAGGTATTGCATCTCTGTGCCCATGCGAGATGTGCATTGGCGGCAAGCCCCAATGCGGCAGCAGAAGCAGAAGTATGCAGGAAGCATCGGCGGCTTAGCATGGTCGGGCCAGTTTATTGGCCGAGGCGACTCTTGGTAAAGCGATTATTTACGCAAGGGTGCATACCAGCAGAGTGGCGCCTGAAGAAATTCTCGATAGATTGATGTCCGCTTTGCTCATCACACCCCAAGCGGTTGTGGTTCTCGAGTCGGTTTCTCTTCGCCCGGGTGATCGATTTGGTGGCAACTCACCGGATTGACGGCGACAGATTGTTGCGCCAATCGATAAAGTAGTTTGCACCGGCTGCGTGGCGTGCGCCGTTGAACCGGAACGTGAACTCATCCAGGTAGTAGTCATGATGCTTATGGTTTACCGCATCGCTGATGCTCTCCCAGCAGCGTGCGTATTCCAGTCATGTGGTGTGCTATCCGTGGCACCGTGATTGCATTCTCACGATTTTCAGAAGGCATTTGGCCAAGTGTAAGCACCGCATGAATGGCCGTGGATACCGGCACGGCGGCTTTCTCATTCCCGTCGAAGGTAGGCTCGATGGAGTGATGGTGCGCCGGACCCTCGACCGGCGCGATTGGGAAGCGGCACAGATGCTCGTGCGGGAATGGGAAGCGTACGGCATAAAAGAGGTCGTGCTGCTCTGGGACGCCTATGAGTTGGTTTCGTCAACTTGACTTGGGCATCACTCATCACGTCCACATCCTGGAAATGAACGCCGACTCCTACCGCCTCAAGCAGAGCCGCTTCATCGCGACAAAGATGCTTCGCGAATCCGGCCAGGGGACCAGAGATGTCAGTTTGGCACCACAACGGCCAAGCCGCAGCATCCCGTTCTCGGACCATACGGCCGAACTCTCTTGCCGCGGAAGAAACGGCAGCGATCTCCGCCGATCGCCGGTACAGTTCTTCGAGCAACGGCTGAGCTTCGGCGGGTTCTTTCAACAACAGCCATGCGATTTGCCGCGGAGTCGTCCAGGGAAGAACAAGCGCAGGAGCGCGTTGCCCGCGGGAAGATCCTGGCGAGACATCGTGCTTAAGTCCGCTGCTCCTGCCAATAAGCTGCGTAATATGAAGGAGTTAACCAAGGGCGTTGGAAGATGTGGAAGAAAAAGTGCAAATTTCGACTTCTTTGCGGATTCGGCCTTGACCTCGACAGATCATCCTGGGGAATCTTTTGTGCTGATTTTTGGGAAGACGCCGGATGGTGGCGGGTATCGGAATCGAACCGATATGAGATTGCTCTCGGGGGTTTTTGAGACCCCTGCGTCTGCCAGTTCCGCCAACCCGCCAATATCTCTATTAGACCATACAACAGGCTGACCCGAAGGCCAGCCCTTTCCATTGCAGTGAACCTCATTTTCTACGCAAGGCTCGTTTCAGCGCTGCTTCCAAGTCGGCCATCGGAACTGTGCCTTCCCAGTAGCCGCGGACTATGCCGGTGGCGTCGATCAGGACCAATGCTGGGATTCCGTGAACTTTATACAGGTCGGAAACTCCGTACTCCGTGTCGGAGAGACTGGGAAATTGCTGTTGATGCTGCGCGAGCCATTTCTTATCAAGGTCGGGCTGGTCAAAGGACACACCCCACACGATCAGGTCATCCTTATATTCCTCGGCAACCTTCTGGATGTTCGGCATCTCGCGAAGCAAGGACCGCAGGCAGTCGACCCCTATCGCGATTACATGGAGCAGGCGGCATCGCTTGAGTGGTTTGTCGGCGCGTATTGGTTCGCGTGGCGTGACGAGACAGTGCTTGGCCGCATGGATGGCGAGAATTACAACATTGGATTTGTCGATGTAACCGACCGGCCTTATGCGGAGTTGGTGGAAGCGGCGCAGGCAACCCACAAACGGCTCAAGGATGTGCACTCCGGCAAACTTCTGCCGCTTACGCAACATCCTCTGGTGCCGGATGCGGGCGCGCCATCCTCGCCGCACTCACACTGCGGCAAAACCCGCGCGAGTTGCGGCCTGCTTCTTAAAGGTCATCAGCTCCGCGGACTTCTGTGCGATATGCTCGGCGCTTACTTCGAATTCCTTCACCAGTTCCCACGGTGCGCCTGAGTCGCCGAAACGGTCTTTGACGCCGATGGCGGCTGTAATGACGGGCAGTCCGTAGAGTTCGCGGCTTTCGGTGAGAAGTGAGCTGACCCGCCAGGCCAGCGCGCCGATCTGGTGCTCTTCTGCCGTAACAACTACGCCGGTTTCCCGCGCGGCGCGCACGACAGCTTCCGAGTCGATCGGCTTGAGCGTATGCAGGTTCAGAATGCGCGTCTCGTACCCGTACTCGCGCTTCAGAATGCAGGCCGCGCGCATCGCCTCCGGAACCATAGGCCCGCAGGCAATGATGCTCAGATCCTCCGACTCGTCGCGGTAATCCGCCGCCAGCCGCGTCTCGAAGGCTTCGGCAAAGCTGGCTGCTTCGGCGCGTAAGCGGATGGCGTTCGCCCGTCCGAAGACAAAAGGCGTTGCCTCGTTCGTCACCACCGGCGTAGCCTCGCGCGCAAACCGGATGTATTTAGGTCCCGTGTGTTCCAGAAGCAGATAGCGCGTTGCCTTGCGCGTTTCCACCGCGTCGCAGGGAATCACCACCGACATGTTGGGCAAACCCTGCATGGCAAACAGATCCTCAAGCGCCTGGTGCGTGGCGCCGTCCGGCCCGACTGAGACGCCAGCATGCGCCCCGGCAACCAGCACGTTCAGGTTGCCGTAGCAAACAGAAACGCGAAGCTGATCCAGATTGCGCGCCGCGGAAAATGTGGCGTACGATCCCAGCACCGGCAGCTTGCCCTCGCGCGCCAGACCCGCGGCGGCTGCCGTAGCCGACTGCTCCGCGATGCCCATGCTGATCCAGCGCCGTGCCCGCTCCGGATTGGCCGTGTAAAAGTCGCTGATGGTGATCGACCCTGAAATGTCGAGTCCCAGGCACACTACGCGGTCATCGCCGCCGTTCTCCTTGAGCGCCTGTCCGAAGCCCTTGCGCGTCGGCTCCATCTTCACCTTCATACTGTCGTCGGCATTCCACCAGAAATCGCGCGAGAACCGCGGCATCTTCAGCGCAAGTTGACGGTCCACTTCAGCCTGATAGCGCCTGGCGTTTTCCAGTAGCTGCTCCACGGGGATGCGCTCGCTCAGGCCCAACTCCGCGAGCGCTCTGGTCAATTGTTCGCGATTGGGAGCCTTGCCGTGCCAGCCCGCCTGGTTCTCCATAAAGCTCACGCCCTTGCCCTTGATAGTGTTGGCCAGGATGACCACCGGCTTGCCGGCCGCCGTTCTGGCCTGCCGCAGCGCTGTCACCACCTGCTTCATGTCGTGGCCGTCGATGCGCAGTGTCTGCCAGCCGAAGCTCGCGTACTTTGCCTCCAGCGGTTCCACCTGCATCACGTCCTTTACATGTCCATCGATCTGCAAGCCGTTGCAGTCGATGATGGCGATGAGATTGTCCAAATGGAAGTGGCCGGCCTCCATCGCGGCCTCCCACACCTGGCCCTCCTGCTGCTCGCCGTCCCCCATCAGGCAAAAGATTTTGTGCCGCTTGCCGTCAAGCCGCGCCGCTTGCGCCATCCCCACGGCGATGCTCAGGCCCTGCCCAAGCGATCCGGTCGAGACTTCCACCCCCGGCAGCTTGAGCCAGTGCGGATGCCCCTGAAATGGCGAGCCAAGTTTGCGCAGTGTGACGACTTCGTCCGGTGGGCAGAATCCCGCAAATGCCAACCCAAGATAAAGAGCCGGAGCCTTGTGTCCTGCCGACCAGACAATGCGGTCGCGGTCGGCCCAGACTGGATTCTTAGGATCGTGGTTGGCTGCGTCCAGATAAAGTGCGGCGGTGATGTCCATGATGGAGAGCGTGCCGCCCGCGTGGCCTGAGCCTGCCGCGCACAACGCCACCAGATCATAGCCTCGCATCAGGTTGGCAGCGTCTTCAAGCTCCTCAATCGCATATTCCCGGATCACGTGCCCGGTTGCCGAATCTTTCAGTGACATGACGTTCCCTTTCGTAGGGCCCAGGACGGCTCATAAATTCTGCTTTGCCCACGCATCGATCCGTTGCAGCGCTTCCGTCAGATTCTCCATTGAATTGGCGACGCTGAAGCGCAGGTAGCCCTCGCCGAAGCGGCCAAAGGCCGTGCCCGAGAGCGCCGCGACCCCAGCCTGATCGAGCAGCGCATCGGCCAACGGCTTCGACTTCCATCCGGTCGCCGCGATATTCGCGAAGACGTAGAACGCGCCTTTCGGCATGCGGCCGTGAAAGCCTTTAATCCGGTTCAAGCCGGTAACAAACGCCTTGCAGCGCTGCTCGAACTCGTCACGCATCCGTTCCACCGGCGCCTGATCGCCGCGCAGCGCCTCGATCGCGGCCCGCTGCGTAAAGCTGGCCGTGCACGAGTTCGAATTGGTCATCAGTCGCGTAACGTACGTTGCCAGGTCCGCCCGCATCACGCCGTAGCCGATGCGCCAGCCGGTCATGGCATAAGTCTTCGAAAAGCCATCCAGCAGAATCGTGCGCTCCTTCATGCCGGGCACGCTGATGATTGAAAACGGCTCGCCCTCAAACTGCAGTCGGCTGTAGATCTCGTCCGAGAGCACCAGGATGTTCCGCTCGCCAATCGCCTGGGCCACCTGCTCGATCTCGCCGCAACTCAGCACGCCGCCCGTTGGATTCTGCGGAGAGTTCAGGATGATCAGCTTGGTCCTGTCCGTAATGAGCCGCGCCAGCTCATCCACATCCATCGCGAAATCGCGCTCCTCGCGCAGCGGGACGGGCACGGCCTTGCCGCCGGCATATTCGATCATCGACTCGTAGATCGGAAAACCGGGATTGGGATAGAGAACCTCGTCTCCGTCCTCAATCAGCGCCAGCATCGCGAAAAACATCACTGGCTTTCCACCCGGCGTCACCACCACTTCTTCCGGAGCTACCTTCACTCCGCGCGTCCGGCTCACATACTCGGCTATGGCTTCGCGCAGCTCCGGCAAGCCGGCTGATGGTCCGTAGTGCGTCCATCCGCCGCGCAGCGCCTCGACGGCCGCATCCACTACATTCGCAGGCGTCGCGAAGTCTGGCTCCCCGATCTCCAGGTGAATGATGCTTTTGCCCTGCCGCTCCAGAGCCCGCGCCTTGACCAGCACTTCAAATGCGGTTTCGGTGCCCAGCCGCGACATGCGGCTCGCCAACGGCAATTCGTGATGGACCGTTTCTGGCTTCATCATTCAAGCTCCTCGTTCCCTCCGCCGGCGCCCAGGGAGCGAACCATTTGTTGGCCGGTTTCAGGCCGCAAAAATTATACGCAGATTTTACAGGGGCGCAATGTGATGGCCGACTCTGGGCCAAACCCATCGGTCCTGCCCAATGTTCGGCATGCAAATGATTATGGCGATCCCCGCCGCCAATCGCGAAGCCGAAACCCAGGTACTGTCGCCTGCCGGCTGTCCGCTGCCAACTGATTTATCGTTGATTGCAGACCATGAAGCAGATCCTCACCCGCCTCTTCCTTACGCTCCCGGTCGTCTGGCTGGTGGTGTCGCTGGTCTTTCTGCTCATTCATCTCGTTCCCGGCGACCCCGTCCTGCAGATGCTCGGCGAGGGTGCGACGCCGGCGGACATCAGCGCTCTGCGCCACCAGTACGGGCTCGATCAGCCGCTCGGCGTGCAATATCTCCACTACTGGAATGGCGTCCTCCACGGCAACCTGGGCGACTCCATCCGCCTGCACGAGACGGTCTTCCACCTCATCGCCGCCCGCTACCCCTATACCCTTGGCTTGACGGTGGCCGCACTGGTTTTCGCCCTTGTGCTGGCGCTGCCCGCGGGTATCCTGGCCGCCGTGCGCCGCGGGCGCTGGCTCGATCAACTGCTCTCCATCGTTTCGCTTTTTGGGCTCTCGGTGCCGGGCATCGCGCTGGGTCCGGTGTTGATTCTGCTCTTCGCCATTCTTCTCGGCTGGCTCCCGGTCTCCGGCGCAAACTCCAGCGGCGCCCCGACCATCGATTGGCGCTACCTCATCCTTCCGTCGATCACAATGGGAGGTTCGCTGGCCGCCATCCTTACGCGCATGGTGCGCACGGCGATGCTGGAAGAGCTAGGCCAGGACTACATCCGCACCGCCCGTGCCAAAGGCCTCAGCGAGACCGCCGTCGTCTGCCGCCATGCCCTGCCTAACGCCCTGGTGCCCATTGTCACCGTGGTGGGCCTGCAATTCGGCGCGCTGCTGGCGGGCGCCATCGTGACGGAAACCATCTTCAGTTGGCCCGGACTCGGCCGCCTCACCGTCAGCGCTATCTCCAACCGCGACTACGCGCTGGTGCAGGGCTGCCTGCTCTCGATCGGGTTGACGTATGTGCTGGTCAACCTGCTCACCGATCTCGCCTACCGCTGGATCAACCCCCGCATGCGGGGCTGAGTTCAAGCCCTTTCGCCGTTGAGTGGAACAGGAATTCGGCGGATGACCCGCATCTCAATTTCTCCCAACCTCGTCATTCGGGTGCCCCAGGTCTCGTTTTTGAGACCTGGGAAACCACCGTCCTCAACCCTCCCGAGGCTTGAATCGGAGAGATTCAGGGAGTTGATGACCGCGTTGGGCGGCGGTCCACTGTGATTCAATCTCGATCGTTCCCTCATGGCCGGTCGCGTAGTGGCGGAAGCTCGACCAGGGCCACTCTTCTGGCTTGGCAACCAATCCGCGCACGACGGGATTGCGGTGCATGTAGCGGAGTTTCTCGATACGCGTTTCTTCATTGTGAACATTGAAGTCGGAGTAGCGGGCCTGCCAGAAGGGCCGTCGGCGCGGCGGCGCGCGACCGAAAGCTTGAGCGCCTGAATGGCATGGGCGAGTGTGCCGATGAGCGGCTCGCCGACAAGCAGGTGCACGTGCTCCGGCATGATCACATAGCCGGCCGCAACACAACCATACCTCCGCCGGGTGCGCTCCACGGCCGACTCAAAGAGATTCTTGCTCTCCGGCGTTGATAGAAATGGAAGCCGGTGATAGCAACTGAAGGTGAGAAGGTGAAAGTCACCCGTTTGCTGATAGCGTACGAGCCCTCTGGTCATGCATCGGAAGGATAAACCTGGAGTGCCCAGTCATGATTGCTCTCCCAGGTCCCAAAAGCGGGACCTGGGGCACCCAAGGTCATTCTTGGAACATGCATCCCGAGACCTGGGCCACCCGCCGCGGCTTAAACTTTGGCAAGCGGTACGATCTTCGCCTCCAACTCGCCATTTGCATTCACCGTCAGCAACCCCACCGTCACCGGCAGTTCAAACCGCCGTGGCCCGCACGAGCCGGGATTGAAGTAGAGCACGCCCTTCTTCCGGTGGAAATTCGGCACGTGCGTATGCCCGGAGAGCACCGCCGCAAACTTCGCCGCTGCCGGATCGAGGTGAAGCGTCTTCAGGTCGTGCAGCATGTAGATGTACCGGCCCTCGATGAGCGCAACTTCGGTCTCCGGCAGCTTGCTGCACGGGCCATCGCGGTCCACATTGCCGCGGATTGCCGTCACCGGCGCAATCTTCTCCAGATCTTTCAGGATGGACGCCTTGCCCACATCCCCCAGATGCAGGATCTGCTCCACTCCGGCGAGCGCCGGCGCGACCTCCGGCCTTAAAAGGCCGTGCGTATCGCTGATGACGCCGATCTTCAAAGCCCCAGCTCCAGCCGCGTGCGCGGGTCGAGCTGATCGCGCAGGGCATCACCGAGGAAGTTGAAGCCCAGAACCGCGCCGGCGACCGCAATGGCAGGGAAGAGCACCAGGTGCGGCGAATCGAAGAGATGCAGCCGCGCATCGTTCAGCATCGAGCCCCAACTCGGCGCGGGCGCGGGGATGCCCAATCCAAGGAACGACAGCGTGGCCTCGGCCAGAATCACGCCGGCCATGCCGATGGCGGCCTGTACCAGGACCGGCTGCACGATGTTGGGCAGAATATGACGGAAGAAGATGCGCAGCCCGCCCGCTCCCAGAGCCCGCGCCGCATCTACGTATTCACGCTCGCGCACTGCCATCACCTGCGCCCGCACCAGCCGCGCATAGCCGGCCCACCCGCCGATAGCCAGCGCCAGCACCAGGTTGGTGAATCCCGGCCCCAGAAACGCGGCAAAGGCAATGGCCAGCAGGATTCCCGGCAGCGCCAGAAAGGTGTTCATGGCGAAGGTGGTGAGCGCGGTATCGATCCAGCCGCCCAGATAGCCGGCCAACCCTCCCACGGCCAGGCCCAGCGCCAGCGAAACCGTCACTACGCAGACTGAGACGGCCAGCGAGATACGCGCTCCCCACAGCAGGCGCGACAGCGTATCGCGGCCCAGCTCGTCGGTGCCGGCCCAGTGCGCGGCCGACGGGCCTTGGAGGCGGTGCACAAGATCAATGGCAGCCGGGTTATACGGCGCCAGCCAGGGCGCGGCCAGCCCGCATATCACAAACCCCACCAGCAGTACCGCGCCCACGACGGCCAGCGGCTGGCGTCGGACCCGGAGGCCGAGATGGCGTAGCATTTTGGAAATGGAAAAAACCATCGGCACTGCCAGAATACAGCGACTCCAACGCCCGTTCAGGGTCTAACCGGAGATGGCATGGCGATGAAAATCTCAAGGAAGGGTGTGACGAAAGGTTCGATGAGGACTTTTATTGTATGTGTTGTGATGGCGACGGCTACGTTGGCGGTGCAAATTGTGTCGTACGGACAGTCCCGCCGCGTGGCAGCGCCGGACCTTCGCGGGGAAGCCGAGCAGTTGTTTGCGCTGGCCAACCAGGCTCGCGCGGCATCCGGCGCGCCACCGCTGCGATGGGACCCCGATCTCGCCGACTCAGCCCTCATGCACTGCCGGCGCATGGCGATTGAAGGGCCGATTGCCCACCGCTATGGCGGCGAACCAAGTGTTACGGCGCGCGCGGCCCAGGCTGGCGCTCACTTCAGTTTGCTGGAAGAGAATGTTGCTGTCGGCCCCTCCGCCGAGGTCATTCACAATGACTGGATGCACTCCCCGGGCCACCGCAAAAACCTGCTGAATCCTAAAGTCGATCATGTCGGCATTGCCGTGGTGGAAGCGCATGACGTGCTTTACGCGGTGGCGGATTATTCCCGCGCCATTCCGGCGCTTACGCCGCCCCAAGTGGAGGCGCGAGTCTCGCGCCTGCTGAGCGTAAGCGGCATCAAGATCCTGAACAGCCACACCGAAGCTCGCGCCTATTGCAACGGGGTCAATCATCCAACCGGCGCGCGTTTCCCCGGCTTTTTGATGCGCTGGCAGGGCCCTGACATCGAGCACCTGCCCCAGCAGTTGGTGAATAACCTGGGCTCAGGGCAGTTCCATGCGGCCGAGGTGGGCGCTTGCCAGCCACGCAATGTGGAAGGCTCATTCACGGTCTACCGCGTGGCTGTGCTGCTCTACTGATCCGCGTCCAATCGGGGCAGGG
>JAJZAL010000142.1 GCA_021799405.1 Acidobacteriota bacterium | reverse complement strand
GCTTGACTACTGTTTGCGCGGGTCATAGTAGGACTTCTGGCTGAGGCTCAGGCCCCAGAGCTCCAACATCTTCGGGTGTTTGTGGACGATGAGCCAGGCCCCTGCTGCAAGCGTGGGGAAGGCGATCATCGCCACCAGACGAAATCCAACGAGGAAAACCGTTACGCAGACGAATACGATCGCCATCCATGCGCTGAGGTCCAGTCCGAGCTTGGCTCGTGGCCTGTTAAGCGCCTGATTGATCGGTAACGGTTCTCCTCGTCGGATCATGGAGGCACCTCACATCGACTGGCCTGTGAGGCTGCCTATCCAACCTGCTCCCCAGCCCAGAACTCCGGCGCCGAATAGCGCGCCGAACAGGCCGGGAATGGCATCCTGAAAGCGTCCGGTCATCATGCGAATTCCGGCGAAGATCAGGCCGCCGAGGCAGATCACTGCACCGGCATACATGGCGAAAGTCTTAAACGTGTCCATCAGGGTAGTTGCGCCGGAGAAATCCATCGTTCCCTGGGCATGGGCGACGGCACTGCTGGCGCCCGCGAACATGAGCGCCGTCAGAGTAGGCCCCATCACGTGAGCGGCGTGGAGAAGGTTGTCTTTGGTGAGGAGTTTTCTCAGCCTCTGGGCAGGCTGAATATGCAACCGAGCGGCGGCTTTATCCGACCGGCGACGACAGGCGATTCCATTCACTTTGCACCTCCGCTGACCTCGCGGATCAGCTATGGCGCAAAGTTAAGATTGGTTTTCCGGTCGCGTCCAATGAATTCCAGGGAGACCGTTATGCCTCGGAGGCATAATGGCTCATGCCGGTGCATAGCTTTCGTCATCAGTCAAACAATGTGCGTTCAAACTGGAATCGATGAGCGACTTGGAGATTGTTACGATCGTTGAAAGACGGAGCGCGATGTCGCTTCCACTGCTAGAGTAGCGTGACCAATAAATTTGAGCGGTTCAGGCAAAGGTAACCTTGGAACTTGCTTATTCTCCGGCTCGGGGTTCGCATCTGCAAATTACGCGCTTGCTCGCAAGGACGGCCAAAGTGGCAACTGAATATTGGATACTGGGAGCGGTGCCGGTGTAACGTCTTGAATCTCCCGCTTGGAAGGCAATGCTCCAAAAGCCTTGAGCGTGGTGATCTTCTCCTCCACATAACGCCTATACGCCGCGATATTATCTTCGAGCAATTGATCGAGCGGCGCTCCGTTGGCAGTTGGATAGACATGCCATTTGCCGTGCGCAAGCCGTCGGCGCATGTGCGTCTTAAGGAATGGATTTGCATCCACTACCGTGACAGCTGTAAGTTCGATCAGTAACGGCAAATGTCGTCTTCCTCCGGCGGCTACGAGGTGCAAGCCACGGCCGAGCATCTGCTCGATATTGCGCAATTGGTGGATATGCCAGCGCGCCCGCGAGCCGTTTGCGAGGCCTGTCTGGAATTCCTGGCAGACCATCGATAAGTGTGGATGGTCGCGCAGAAAATCTTTCCAGCAGTTCCAGTCCTTTTGGTTGTAAGCGTTCAGGTGCGGGATAACGCTCAATCCTGCCGCTGCCATGCGCTCCGCTTCGCAGAGCGATCTGCTTCGATTCACAAGATGCTCGGGGCGCGGCTCATTGAGGGCGAACGAGAAATTCGGAGCGGTGACGTGCGCAATGCCAAGCGTCGCGAGGTAGGGCGCCAAGCGTTTTTCTTCGCTGTAGCGCCAATGATGCTCGATCCGGCTGTCTTTTGCGACCGAGAGGAGCAGGATAGTCGCATCATCCCGCAGACCAAAATGGCGGCGGAGCTCTTCCGGCGAGGCAAAATGATGTTCCGAATTCGGCTTGCAGACATCGAAAGTAGTGAGCGCGACGAATGGCGACGATAGGCGTTCGTTCCGGGATGATGCGTGGTCGATATGGGGAATATATGCGGGGAGCGGCTCAGGACGTTGCGTGATCGAATAATGGTTCTTCATGGCCATGCCGCCCGCGTCCTGAATAGCCGGAACAAATCCATATGCATTCGGACATGCGCGCGTGCAGGTTGCGTGCTTGCCGCAGCAATTCGCATAGCAGTCGAAATCGGTGGTCCCGCCGCAGATGTCGAGCAGTTCGCATTCTTGGCAGCCGAGTCCAATCGTCCCGCCAAGTCCCGAGGAAGAGGTAAAGCCGAGCGCCGGCAGGGTCATTGCGCAGTCCTTTTGGTTTTTCTCTTGCGGGCGACGGGGCGCACATAAAAGGGCTCGGCGGCATTTCGCATGTCGGATATGAAAACGGCCAGGCAGGACTGCATTTCAGGATGTGACCGGAAGTACTCGTGCAGATCGCGAGCGGCTTCTCCGCGAATCTCGGCGATCGCTTTGCTCCCCGCCATGACGGCGATGCGCGATTTTTCGGTACGCTGATAGATCGTGAGCAGCGTGCCGACAGCGAGCGTCTGTTCCTCGTCGAGCCAGTGGCACGGATACGTGATGGTAACCTCATCATCGCTATCGAATAGCGGGGTCGGCTTCAATTGCCGGTGCGCCGCCTCCTGTAATTGGTGCTTGTACCGATCTTCACTCTTCCGAATCCAGTCAACTCCCATCGTTTGCCTCCTAGATCAATGCATGGAATTTGTACTCTCTACCCACCCGTTCCTTCCGAATCAGTCTCAATTTGTGCAAATACGAGAGGCGGTTGATCCATCCTGTCTTGCCGATGGCAGTTCCGGGTTGTTGCGCCGTATGGAGTTCGGTTGCCGATGCGACTTCTCGTTCTCCTATTACTTCCAGAGTTGAACGGTATGGAGCTTCGAGCGCGCCCAGTACCTGCGCATTTCGCACGCGTCCGCCTTTCCATTCGCCAGCGAGTACGACAAGCCCCTGGAGGTCGAGCACTAATTTCAGTTCGTCCAAGCAGGTCTTGTTGAGGTTCGCGGCGATGAAATAGCGGTCGAGCTCCCCTGCTACTGCCATCCTGAGCAAAGCGACCAGCGTAGCGCCGAAATAGCTCGCAGTTGCGATTTCGACGCCTTCCCAATCAAGCACGACGGTTTCTCCCATCGGCGCCTGTTCCACCGCACCAAAGAGCTTTGGGAAGTCCCGCAATCCGTCGGACTTTCCTGCAAGGATGTCCCTCGCCGTGACCTCGCGTACTGCAATGCGTGTCATGCCTTCCCCCACTGACGCCACAAGTTCATCATGTTCACCAGTATCAGTGAATATGGTGAGCAAAGTCAAGGGGGATTTTCAAAAACCTATGAACGTTGGCGTGAGGGAGGGTCCAGGGCACATCGGACAGAGATGTGTACGCCGCTCAGGTGCGGGAGATACACGCGCTCTCTCGTGCGCGTTTCGCCCGTATGATCAATCACGAGGGCGGCCTCGCCGCTCCTGATGCGGGCGGTGCCCCAGAGAGAGGCAAGCGCATGAAAAAGAGACGGATACCCCATGCCACCGCTACCGTCGAAACGCGAAACTCCGGGCTCAATGGCCTTCGCGATCGCTTCCATGGAACTTGTGAGGCAGTGGAATTTCGGGTTGCGGCGAAGGCTATCGAGCATTCCGATTCCGGTATCGAGCACGCTGAAGGCGAACTTCCGCCTGCGGATCTGGTATGCGAGGAGGCCCGCGTGCCTGGCCTCGCTATGGACCCACACGTTATCCACCATTTCAATGACAGCACCCGTGATGGCGCGCGACAGTGCTGCGGAAAATCCATTTGCTCCGAGTTCGCCAAGCAGATTTTTCGCCTGCTGCGTCCATCCTGAATCGTCAGGGTTCGGCGGGAGGACGATCAATGCGGTATCCCCGTCGCGCAAAGCCACACATCCGGTCCGGTCCGGCCAGCGGGATTCTTTGAGGAGGCCCCAGATCGAGTTCCGCGAGACCCGAACACTGCGGAATCCATCATCGGGGTTGGACTGCTGGCTCGCGACAATTGCGGCAAGTTCCACCGCTGCCGCAAGCGAGATACCGCCCCCATTGCTCGTAAAAGAGACGGGGCATTCCGATTCGGAAGCTCTCCAGTGAAAATGCTCAATATCTCGGAGTTGGACTACTCGTTCGCCCACTCTTCTAGTGAATCACGCGCAATGAAGGAATGTAACACCAAATCAACTTCTTACAGAATCCTCTCGTCAATGGACGCGCTTCTGCACGCATTGCCTATGCCCTACGTTATCGCCTTCTCTGTGGACTGACCCCCTGAAGTGAGACAGTTTTGTTTCCAACACTTTACGGCATGAGACAGTATTCTTTGCAATCTATTGCGGTGAAAGGAACTGCGAGTGGCAAAGAAGCGAGTCGGCAAATACCCTCTGTCGTTTCGGCAGATGGCAGTCGAGCGAATGAAGGATTGTCCCAGCGTGGCTGCTCTGGCGAAAGAGCTGGGCATCGACCGCAGCAATATGTATCAGTGGCAGCGGCAGCTTGAGCACACGAGTGAGTCGAGCGCCAGGGTTACATCTCCGGTCCGTGAACTCCGCAAACAGGTGCGCGGGTTGAAGCGATTGCTAGCGGAGAAGACGCTGGAAGTGGATTTTTTCAAAGGCGCCTTGCAAAAAGTCGAAGCTCGACGCCAGAGCAGCTACGGCTCTGGCGATACGGTATCTACGACCAGATTCGGGAAGTGATGCCGATGCAAGGCAGCCTGAGCATCGAGCGAATGTGTCAGTTGGCGGGAGTGAGCCGGGCGGGATTCTACCGGCTTTTGAAAGCGCACGTGCCCAGCGAAGAGGAGACCGAAGTGCGGTCGGCTATTCAGCAGGTGGTGCTCCAGCACCGACGCCGCTACGGCTACCGAAGGGTTGCGGCGGAGCTGAAACGCCGCGGTATGCAAGTGAACCACAAGCGAGTAGCGCGGATCATGCGTGAGGATAACCTCCTCGCGGTGCAGCCGAAGGATTTTGGCAACTCCACTCATTTCAACGATGCATTGGATGTCTACATGAATCTGCCGCGGCGCATGCGGCTGAATTCCGTCGATCAGCTTTGGGTCGCGGACATCACCTACATCCGGCTGCAAGCCGAATTCGTCTACCTGGCGGTAATCTTAGACGGCTTCTCGCGCAAGGTCGTGGGCTGGAAGCTGGATCGTGCCCTCACCTCACGCCTGGCGGCTGACGCGCTTAAGAGCGCGATCGAACTGCGGCGCCCCCTGCCAGGAGCAGTGCACCACTCCGACCGTGGAGTGCAGTACACCTCGCCGGAATATGTCGCGCTTCTTAGGCTGTACGGGATGGTTCAGAGCATGAGTCGGCCGGCGAACCCATACGACAACGCCAGTTGTGAGAGCTTCATCAAGACGCTCAAGCGCGAAGAAATCTACGCCAACAAATACCGCGACCTGGAGGATTTGCGCAGTCACATCGGGGAGTTTATCGACTCCTACTACAACCAAAATCGACTGCATTCCGCGCTTGGTTACCAGACGCCAGAGGAATTCGAAGCTCAAACGCTCGGCAAAACCGAGGCAGAGCGGTACTCCGCTACATTGCGATTTTCCGCGCCTGATCGACAAATCGTTGCAAGGCGCTGAAACATGATGGGGCTCAGACGGCGTCCCATCCTCCAAACCTCTCCCAGCTAGGAGAATCATAGAGATACCCCCTATTGAGATGCTGAGTGCTAATTTGCGTGAACGCGGAGCTATGCAAGATTCAGAATCGAATCGCTCCAAGTGTGGGGACAAAAAACTGTCTCAACGAAGGGGTCAGTAGACATTCCCGGCATCTTCATCACAGATTCCCTAGCGCACGTGCGAGCCGGCTTCACGGTCTCCGGACGATGTGAGTGGAAAGATGCCATGATTCAGGACTTGTGATTCAAGTATCAATATCCTGTCGGCACGTTCTTGAAAGTAAAGTTCGCTCTATTTGAATCAAGGGAGAAATTCACCATCGCCGCTGCGCTCGCTGGTCTGCATTGACGGACATTTGATTGAGCCAAACGAACAGAACACGCAACAATCGCCCGGATTCGGGCGCAGCACCGTCTTGCAATTACTGCACTCATAGTAGAACTGGCAGGCATCTGTTGGCATGGTCTCTGGCTTGGCAAAGCCGCAATGCGGACAGGTCAACACGGATTCGAGAACAACGTTAATCATGGCAGTCTCACTTCTCTATGGTGGAGGGATAGCCCGCATTGGTGGTTGCACGAGTCAGTGCCGCAGGCTTTGTTTTGTCCGGATCGTACGTCACAGTGGCCGTTTTCTTTGCGAAATCGACTTTGACCGAGGTCACTCCGGGGACTTTCTTCAGTGACTTCTTCACGGTGATTGGGCAAACTGCGCAGGTCATATTCTTAACGTCAAGCGTGACAGTTTTGGGCGTAGCAGCGAATGCTATGAGAGGCAAAGCGGCAAGTGCGGCGATCAGAAGTTTTCGCATAGGAGACTCCTTTCAATAAAACAGCGGGGCGAGCCATGGCACGGCCAGGAGAACCAGCAACGACGCGGTAACAATCCAGAAAGTGATGCGTTGCCTCCTGAGGACACGCGGATCGGCGCATGCTGCACCCGGTGCGCAGACCCGCGGGGCCAGGTAAAGCTTGCGGAAGGCTAGCCCCAGAAACAGCAGTGTCAGGCCGATGAACCATGGCCGGAAAGGCTCCATTGCCGTCAGATTCCCGATCCATGCGCCGCTGATTCCGAGCGCCAACAGCACCAGGGGCCCGACACAGCAGACCGACGCACCAATAGCGGCCAGTACGCCCGAGATCAACGTCCCTTTGCCGGTGAGTTGCATCGTGCCAATCTCCTCAGATCTGTATCCCAAGTGCTATTGTAGAGTCCGTACCTTAGTACGGAGTCAAACGGAAAACCGCATGAGCACAGGCATGACCATCGGCCGGCTGGCGGAAGCTGCCGGGGTGAACGTTGAAACAATCCGCTATTACCAGCGGCGTGGGCTGCTCGAAGAGCCAGCCAAACCTCTGTATGGGCAGCGGCGGTACTCGTTGGAGCAGGCCAAACGTGTGCGATTCATCAAACGTGCACAGGCGCTTGGCTTCACTCTGGCCGAGGTGGGCCAATTACTACTTCTGAATGAAGCACGCTCCTGCAAGACCACACGAGCACTTGCTGTCCGCAAGCTGGAGCTGATTGACAACAAGATGGCTGACTTGGGGGCGATGCGGCAGGCACTCGGCAGGCTGGTACGACAATGCGATGCGGGCGACGGAGCAGAGTGCCCCATCATCGACGCATTGGCCGATAGTTAAGCACCCAATCGGTTGATTGCCCAGGCTACCTCCAGATCGCGGAAAGACCGCGAATGAGTCTACCTGAGGTTCCCGCAAAGGCCTGCTCCATTGCCATCTTTGTAGCGAGAAACTGAACCCCTGAGGAATAGGTCGGATAGGGGTGAATGGTTGCCGCAAGATCGGCGAGCTTCAGGCGATTCCGGATTGCGGCTGCAAGTTCGGTGATCGTCTCACCGGCTCGCTCCCCCACGATGACCGCGCCAAGAATGCGTCCATTGCGCAGAGCGATGATCTTGAGAAGACCTACTCTGTCGTCTTCGTTGACAGCCCTGTCTACTTTCGCGATGTCGAAGGTCATTACCTGCAACTGATTCTCGGCATACTGCTTTCGTGCCTCGCGCTCGGTCGAGCCCACCTGGGCCACCTCGGGCGAAGTGAACGTAATGCGCGACAGCGACGGGCACATGCCCTTGTTTTTGCCGGGCAACAGGGCGTTGCGAACCGCCTGAAAGCCCTGCCAGCCCGCGAGATGAGAGTACTGCGGCCCGCCAATCACGTCGCCTGCTGCATAGATGTGGCGTACCGAAGTGCGCAAATAACTGTCCACTTCGATGCCGCGCTCGGAGTAGCGGACACCGGCCGCTTCGAGTCCAAGATTACGAACCAGGGGAGCGCGACCGGTGGCTACGAGAAGCATATCTCCCGTGGTATCGCCAACGGCGGTGCGGGCAACGATGGATCCGGCTGTCCCCGAAACTGACTCTGCCTGTGCGGCAATGCGGACAATTCCTTCATTGGCGAATACACGCTCCATGAGCACAGAAACCTCGTCGTCTTCGTGGGGAATCAAGTGCTCGGCGACCATCGTGACTCGCGCTCCCAACCGACGGTAGGCCTGCGCGATTTCGCAGCCAATCGGACCACCGCCGATGATGACCAGATGTTCGGGCATGCGGTCGTTCTCGAAGATCTGTTGATAGGTCAGGAATGGAACCGAGGAAAGCCCTTCAATTGCGGGGAGTCTGGGCTCGGCTCCCGTGTTGATGAGGAACTTGCGTGCGCGGATCGTCCTGTCGCCAACGCGAAGGGTGTGGGGATCTACAAAGGATGCCGCTCCGATGAGCACATCCATACCCCTCTTTTCGAGATTCTCCGGTTTGGTCGGTTCGTAGATTTGTTCAATCGTGCTGCGCAGGTAAGCACGCACTTTGGTCAGGTCTACCTGTGGCGTCGAAGAATCGATGCCATATTGCGAAGCGACGCGAACGTGATGCGCTACCGTAGCCGCCTTAATCAGCGACTTGCTCGGGACGCAGCCGGTCCAGGTGCAATCGCCGCCGATCGGACCTTTGTCGATGAGCGCGGTTCGCGCTCCCAATTGGAGGGCAAAGTCCACCGCGATCAGCCCAGAGGCTCCAGCGCCGATAATCGCCAGATCATATTCCGGCATTTTCATACGATTCCTCTCTTTGCTGCGATCGATCATCTGAGACCCAGTGCAGCAGAAATAGTGAAAGTACGGCGAGGAGCATGGTGCCAAGCAGCAAGCCATCAAAGCGGAGTGCATTGCCGAGCCATCCTGCCAGAACTGAGCCCGCGATTGCTCCAATTCCGAGCAGAACGGAATAAATGCCCATAGCGACGCCTTTTCCGTCGCTTCCAATCAACGACTTTGCCAGCCATGCGAGCGCGGCTGGAGTAAACCCGCTCTCAATCATGACGATCAGGCTTGTCACGGCCAGCACAACCATCCGTATTGTTGCCGACCAGCCTGCGGAGTGATTGATGGCATACAAACCGACGCAGACAAATGGCATTGCTATCAGCGAAATCCTCATGGCGGAACGGACAGGAAGATGCGGAAGCACAAAGCTCCACGAGAGCACGCCCACGCCGAAAACCGCTGAATAGCCAAGCAGCATCCAGCCGACGTGGGTCGGGTCTGCCGCGAAGACGCCATCAAGATACTGAGATGTGGTTTGCTTTTGCGTGAGCAAAAAGGTGGTGGTTGGTCCAAGCCACAGACCCACGATTGCATTCACGCAAAGCCACACCGGAGCGAGCGAACGAATCTCCGGACTGCGAAGAGCCTGTTTCAGGCCGTGAACTGCCGCTTTTGATCCGTGGGCGCGGGTGCCCTTCGCGCCGGCGAAGAGCAGAAGAGCACATGCCGCGTAGACGAGCGCCAGCAGAGAAAAGGAGTGTAGATGAAGGTGCGTCCAGAACTGGCTGCCGACTACTCCGCCCAGGGCAAGGCCAGCGAGGAGTGAAAGCTCAAAGAAGCTCATGACACGGGCGCGCAGGCTAGAACTGTGCGCCGTGGACTGCGCGAGGTACGCGAGCAGTGGCGGCGTAACAGCCGCGACTCCCACGCCTTCCAAGGCCCTGCTGAGGTAGAAGATTCCCGGATGTGGCGCCAGTGCGAAGATGCGAACGGCCGCGGCCCCGGTCAGTGCGCCACCCACCATGAGCCATCGAGGGGAGATTGCATCGGCTGCCAGACCGAAGGGGATGGATGCGACAAGCTCCGAAGCGTATGAGACAGCCCCCAGCATTCCGATGAGACCGGCATTGATTCGGATGTCAGAGGAACTGAGCCGGGCCAGATAGATACCGATCAAGACCGCGCTGGCGCCGCTGGCGATACGCAGGAATCCATGACCGAGGATCGCCGCGGTCAGGTCGAGCGGTCGTGCCTTTACGGATGGATCTGATACGGATGTGCTGTGCAGAGAACTTCTCCCTCCTGTAAGGACTAGCTGGACTTTGTCCTGGCCACCAGCGAATCGACGAAGCTGTGGAGCCGCGTCCCATAGCCCTCGGGAACCTCAAAGACCTCTTCGTCGCCCATGATGACCAGCATCTTGCGCGTGCTGTCGTAGACGGCGCTGCACCGCCGGCAGCCGCGAAGATGGCGCTCGATCTTGTCTTTCATCTCAGCCGAGACGTTTCCGTCCAGATAATCAGAAAGCTGGCCGACTATCGTCTTGCAGGTGACCATGGATTCATTCCTTTCCAGCGTTCCCAAAACGAGGGTTGCGGCATTCCAAAGGTGGGTGCCAGTGCTTCGCGTAACTTCAGTCGAGCGCGATGAAGCCGCGTCTTTACGGTTGCTTCGCTTACGCCAAGAATCTCCATCGTTTCTGCCATATTCAGTTGCTCTACATCGCGGAGTATCAAGATCTCGCGATAGCTTGTGGGAAGCGATTCCATCGCTCTGGCGAGCGCCGCGCGCATCTCCCGCTTTTCCGCGGCTTCGCTGGGCAGGTCACGCCAGTCGGCAAAGTCCCGGGGGCCACGAAAAGTCCCACCTTGCCCGTCGTCCTCGCTATCGTCAATCGATTCGTATTGGCTTTGTCGCCGCTTGCGCCATAGCAACTTCGCCTCATTCTGGACAATACGCATGCTCCACTGCTTGAAGCGCTCTGGTTCTTTCAGCTGATCGAGGCGGGTGAACAGGCGGAGGATCGCCTGTTGCACGGCGTCCTCCGCATCCTGCTGATTGCGCAAAATGCTGAATGCCTGACGATAGTACATCCGCTCAAAGGGGCGGATCAGCTCATGAAAGACGCTCTGTTCGCCGGCCAGAAATCGCTGGATCAGGGCAGATGCTTCCATCGCGTAGTCCGTGGCATTCGCCTGCTCGTTCGTCATTGCAACAAACCCACTCCATGATAACGAGTAGCCACTGGCGAAAAGGTTACAGCGCAAAGAGCCGGAAGCGAGTTCGAATCTGACTGTAACCTTTTCAAAGTCCAGGGACTCGTCTCATTCAGGAGGTGTCCAGTGACGAGAATTTCAGTAAGACTCATTTGGGCAGGGGTCGCGGCAACCGTTGTGATGACCGCGATGATGATGTTTGTGGCGCCGATGATGGGCGTGCACATGGATATTGCAGCCAGCCTGGCCGGTATGATGCATATGCCCTGGGCAGCGGGTTTGACCGCTCATATGATGCTCGGTGTGATCGTATTTCCGCTCGTGTATGCTTTCGTGTTCGCAAATCGCTTACTAGGCAGTCCCGCCGTGCGGGGAGTCATTTTCGGAGTTGTTCTCTGGTTGATGATGGAAGCCGTTGTGATGCCCATGCTGGGCGTGGGCTTTTTTGGCATGAACGGACCTGGCATGATGGGAGCGGTGGCGGCATTGATGGCCCATTTGGCATACGGTGCAATCCTTGGTTTTATCGCTGCTGGTCGCACGAGTGCGGCTGAACTTCAGGCCGCCTAGCGCGTGGAATATGACCGAGTATTCCAGGCGGGTTGTTCCCTTCATCGGTTTGGAGAGTGATGATTGGCTGCCTGATACTGGTAGCTCAGCGAGATATTCAACCGTGATTCCTGCCAAGCTGCTTTCAAGCGCCGAACAATTTTAGGAGCGTCGAAATGCCTATTGAACTGGGGTCCGGTCCCGCGCCTGAGGTGGGACCGGCTTCGCCCGTGAAGCGGGACGCGAACTACGTCTTCTATGAGCTGACTCGCAGTATCTGTCCGAATTGCCGCCGGGTCATCGACGCCAAGATCCTGCTGCGCGATGACAAAGTGTATATGTCCAAGCGGTGTCCGGACTGCGGTCCCTTTGAGGCGCTCGTCTACGGCGATGCCCAGGCCTATACGAATTTTTCCAAGTTCAACAAGCCCGGTACCATTCCGCTGGCCTTCGGCACAGAGATCAAGGACGGTTGTCCCCACGATTGCGGCCTTTGTCCGGATCATCAGCAGCACGCATGCCTGGGCATCATCGAGGTGAACAGCGCCTGCAACATGGATTGCCCGCTCTGCTTTGCCGATGCTAAGCCCGGCTTCAGTCTGACGCTGGAAGAAGTGGAAGCGATGCTCGACGATTACGTTCGCACAGAAGGTAATCCCGAAGTCATCCAGTTCTCCGGCGGCGAGCCGACCATCCATCCCCAGATCATCGATTTTGTTCGTGCGGCGCACGCTCGACGCATTCCCTTTGTCATGGTGAACACCAACGGAAAGCGAATCGCTCACGACGACCGTTTTCTGGAGCAGCTGGCAGAAGTCCGCCCATCCCTCTACTTTCAGTTTGATGGTTTTGACAGTGAGACTTATCGGATTATTCGAGGCGAGCCGGACCTTCTGGAAGAGAAGCTGCGAGCGCTGGATCGTCTTGCCGCCGCCGGGCTGAACGTAACGCTGGTTCCCGCGATTGAACGCGGCGTCAACGACCACGAGATCGGACGGATAATCGAACTCGCCATCGGACATCCTGCAATCCGCGGCATCAATTTCCAGCCGGCCTTCCATGCCGGTCGCCACATGCAGCACGATCCCATGCAGCGCATGACCATCCCGGATATCGTGCGCCTGATTGAGGAGCAGACCGCGGGCAAATTGGTCGCCAGCGACTTCATCCCGGTTCCGTGCTGCTTTCCCACCTGCAATTCGGTCACATATGCCTTTCTCGACGGCGAGAACGTCACGCCACTTTCCCGCATCGTCAACGTCTACGACTACCTGGACTACATCACCAACCGCGTGATGCCGGACTTCAGCCTTGAAATCAAGAAGGCGCTCGAAGGCCTCTGGTCGTCGTCCTCCGTTTCCGGATCGCAGAAGTCGGCAGAGCAGTTTGCAATCTCCTGTCAGGCATGTGGATTGCCGGAGAGCCTGACCGTGGGTGACATCGCCAAGAACATGCTGATGATCATGCTGCAGGACTTCATGGACCCCTGGACTTTCAATCAGAAGAACCTGATGAAGTGCTGCAAGGAATTTCTCCTGCCGGGCGGTAAGCAAATTCCGTTCTGCGCCTATAACTCGGTTGGCTATCGTGAGCAGGCGCGAACGCAGCTCGACGCCATGGAATCGAGGCGCAAACAGGCCCGGCGGGATGGGCGGTCCTATCAGCCTGAGCCCGTTGTCTTCGACTTCCACGAAAATGGCAAGCAGCCGGCGAGCCCACCCCTTCTCCAGATCGGTAGCCTGGACACGGAGTCATAAGTCGCGATGGAAAACACGAACATCAAACAGTGTTGCGCGACGTTCTACGGCAGTGATCTGGCGCGCATGCTGCTGGGTGACAGCTTTCATCCTGGGGGAGTACGTCTCACGCAACGGATCGGAGAACTGCTGGGGCTCACCCCAACCGCGCATGTTCTGGATGTGGCGGCAGGACCGGGAACCAGCGCTTTGCATCTGGCAAAGTCATTTGGTTGCTGCGTGACTGGAATTGACCTGAGTGAGGCGAATATCTCTGCTGCCCGTGCTGCAGCCGACGCACAGGGGCTGAGCCAACTCGCGCAGTTTGAGCTGGCCGACGCCGAGCGACTGCCGTTTCCCGATGCGAGCTTCGACGCGATTGTGTGCGAATGTGCTTTCTGCACGTTTCCAGGCAAGGACATCGCCGCCGCAGAGTTTGCGCGGGTCCTGAAGATGGGCGGCGGCGTTGGAATCAGCGAT
>JAJZAL010000433.1 GCA_021799405.1 Acidobacteriota bacterium | reverse complement strand
GCTTGCCCATCTGGGCAGGATTTTGCATGGCCGCGTAGGCCGGAACTTCCACTTCCTGGCTGCGCGTCCCCTTGGTTCGCAAGCGCGGCCGCTGAACTTCCAACTTGCGGTCACTCAGAAGCACCTGGCCAGCCTGGCGACCGTAGAACACCACCTCGCCTGTGCGCTGCTTACCCTGCTGCTGGGGACCGCCTGCAGCCTCCATGGCCGACAGTTGCAGCACGGCCTGAATAGCCGCTCGTCCGGTTGTGTCGATCAGCTCGTCGCAGGCCATCTGGCACTGCTCGATCAGATCCACCATGGGCAGCAGTCCCTGCCCGTTCTTGACCAGAAAGCTGGCCAGCTCTTGTTCGTTGAGTTTGTGAGCGTTCAACGGAGCCCATCTTGTGCTGAATGACGAGGCGGGTAAGACTCGACACATGGGGCGGCAAAACAATACAGTGCGAGCGGTCTGGCGGGAGTTGGTTGGAGAGCAGGAGATGAGTGGCGCGAGCGTGGCGGAGTTTTGCCAGGCACGTGGGCTACGCGTTGGACAGTTTTACGCCTGGCGGCGGAGGCTGCGGGAGAGGGCGGAGGGCGGCTTTGTTGAGGTTGCGGTGGTGGCAGCACAGCCGGAGGGCGGACTCAGCCGCCGGTCGCGGTTTGTTCAACCAAGGCGGATCGAGGGCGGATCGCTGGACTCCAACGGCGCTGCCATCGAAGTTCGTCTTTGCGGTGGGCGCAGCATTCGAGTGGCGCCTGGATTTGACGGCGATCATCTTTGCGCGGTGATTCGAGTGCTGGAAGCGATGCCGACCTCGGTGGGAGTGCAAGCGTGGGCATGATGGGACTGCCGAGCCTGCGTTCGCTGGATGGGGCTTCGGCTGCGCGGATCTGGCTTGCGGCCGAGGCGGCCGACATGCGCTGCGGGTTCGATCGCCTGGCCGAGCGGGTGCGCGCGGTGGTGGGCGAGGATCCGTTGAGCGGCCACTATTTTCTGTTTCGCTCCCGGCGCGGTGACCGTCTGAAGATTCTGGTGTGGGATCGGGACGGATTCGTGCTCTGGTACAAACGCCTGGAGGCGGGCACGTTCCGTCTGCCGCGCATTGAGCCGGGCAGGGGTTCGGTCGAACTTCGTCCGAGCGAACTGGCGATGTTGCTCGACGGCATCGACATGGCGCGTTTGAAGCGGGCTCCGCGCTACGAGCGTGTTCTGAAGAGAGAAGAAATCATCAATAAATACGCGGTCTAAAGCATCTTTTCATGCCCAGAAGCATCGAATAAGATGTGCACCCCAATCACAGTCTGACCATCGACAAGTTGCCCGAAGATGTCGGCGCGCTGCAGTCGATGGTGCGCGATCTGCACATGCGCCTGCTGCGCATGGAAGTGGAGATGGCGCGGTTGAAGAAGTGGTATTACGGCCCGCGCGCCGACCGTTTGAACAGCGATGCCGAACTTGGGCAGATGCTGTTTGGGTTCGGCGAATCGCTGGACGAAAAGCCTGTAGATGTTTGCGATGTGGCGTCGGAGGAAGATCTGGAAGAGCAGCCGCGGCGGGTGCGCAAGGCGCGTGGCCGGCGCAATATCGAGCGTTTTGATCATCTTCCTGTCACCACGCACGTCTACGAGCTGAACAGCGAGGAACGCGCCTGCCCGTGTTGCGGCCTGGAGCGCAAGGAGATCGGCGTCGACCAGAGCTGGCAGATCGAGTATGTGCCCGGGCACTTTGAGCGCATTGAGCATCTGCGCAAAAAGTATGCCTGCGTGGCTTGCGACGCCGAGGGCCAGAGCCCGCGGATCCAAAGCGCCGCCAGAAGCGCAAACGCGATCGATAAGGGACTGGCCGGGCCGGGGCTTCTGAGCTACATCGTCACCAGCAAGTTCGCCGATTACCTGCCCTTGTACAGACTGGAAGACATCTTCGCGCGGCAGGGCTTCGAGATCGCGCGCTCCACGCAATCGATCTGGTGCGGCGATGTGGCCGATCTGGTCGAGCCGCTCTGGATGCGCATGGCCGGGCGGGTTCGCCAGTCGCACCTGGTGGCCACCGACGACACCACCTTCCCCATGCAGGCCAAGGAGAAAACACGCACCGCACGCATGTGGGTTTACGTCGGTGACGGCGATCATCCCTACAACGTCTTCGACTTCACACTCGACCGCACGCGCGATGGGCCGAAGCGGTTCCTTACTGATTACAGCGGAGTCCTGCTCGCCGACGGTTACGACGGCTACAACGGAGTTGTGGCCGGCAACGGAATCACGCGCGCCGGCTGCTGGGCACATCTGAGAAGAAAATTCGTCGAAGCCGAAAAAGCCGCTCCCGAGATCGCCGCTGCCGCGGTTGAGCACGTGCGCGCGCTCTACGGCGTCGAACGCAAGGCAAACGATCTGGAGCCTGCGGCCAGACTGGCGCTGCGCCGCCAGCAGTCGGCGCCGCTGGTTGCAGCGCTGCGCGAGAAACTGCTTGGCTGGAAGGAACATCTGCTGCCCAAGCATCCCATGGCCGACGCTGTCGGCTACGCCCTCCGGCAATGGCCCGAGATGACTGTCTTCCTGGATGATCCCGCCGTACCACTGGACAACAATGTCAGTGAGCGCGAGATGAAGCGCGTGGTCCTCAACCGGAAGAACAGTCTCTTCGTCGGCAACCCGCGCGGCGGACGTACGGCGGCCATCTTGTCCAGCCTGGCCTCAACCTGCCGCCGCCATGCGGTCGACCCGCAGCTTTACTTCACCCAACTGCTCATCAACCTGCCTGTCACGCCCGACGACGACCTCGACCTGTGGCTCCCTGACCAGTGGAAGCTCCGCCACG
>JAJZAL010000432.1 GCA_021799405.1 Acidobacteriota bacterium | reverse complement strand
GCGCCGCAGCCGCGGCCATTCTTGCCGGAGGGTTGCGCCCAGCCGCGGCCCTTGCTGAATCAGCCTCCACGCAGCTCAAACCCATGGCGCTAGGCCTGATTATCTCGCCCTTCGGAGCTCCGGAAGAGCACATCCGCACTGTGCATGAATTGGGGCTGTCGAACTGCTTCCTCTCGCTTGACGGGTACATCGGGCATTTCACGCCGGACCTGGCGGCGCAATTCCGCGATCTGTTGGCCAAGTACGACGTGGTGCCTACAACCGTTGAGGTCGTCGGGCCGGGGCCGCTGGTCTGGAACTTTCTTGAGGGGCCGTCCACGATCGGGCTGGTTCCACCCAAGGCGCGCGCTGCGCATATGGATGCGCTGCGCCAGGCTTCGGACTTCGCCAAGCTGCTGGGCATCACTCAAGTGCAGACGCATTGCGGCTTTATCCCGGAAAACCCCGGCGATCCGCTCTATCCCGGAACGGTGGAGGCCATCCGCGCCGTGGCGCAGCACTGCCACGGCAATGGCCAGTACTTCCTTATGGAAACCGGGCAGGAGACACCCACCACCACGTCGCGCGTGATCCGCGACGTCGCCATGCCTAATCTGGCCGTCGGCCTCGACACCGCCAATCTGATTCTGTACGGAAAAGCTAATCCGGTGGACGCCGTCGATATCCTTGGACCCCACGTGCGCAGCGTTCACGCCAAAGACGGACGCTGGCCCACCGACCCCGACAAGCTTGGCCAGGAGGTCCTGATCGGCACCGGCCTGGTCAATTTCCGCGAGGTCTTCACCAAGCTGCATCGCCTCGGCTATACGGGCGCCATTACCATTGAGCGCGAGATCTCCGGCCCGCAGCAGATCGCAGACGTCCGCAAGGAAAAGGCCTATCTGGAAGGGATCATGGGCGAGGTTCTGGCCTGACCCTGAAGGACTGCCGGGCAGAGTAGAAATATGGTATTCAACCGGGAAGCGAGGAAAAGATGAAGCGTAGGGAGTTTTTGCAAGCCACGGCCGGAGCTGCTTCGGGAATGCTGCTTGTGAAACCGGGCTTGGCCTTTGGTTACCAGGCGAACTCGGCGGTGCGGCTGGGCCTGCTGGGCTGCGGATCGCGTGGCACACATGTCGCCACTTCGTTTTCGCAGAATACAACGGCGCAGGTGGTGGCGCTGGCTGACCTGTTTCCCGACCAGCTCAAGGCGGGTCATGAGCATTTCAATCAGGTGAATGCCGCTCTAGGCCGCGCGGCAATTGACAGCAAGTTGCTGTTTCGTGGGCCGCACGCCTTTGAACAACTGGCCGCCTCGCCGGATGTGGATCTGATCCAGATCTCCACGCCGCCTTTCTTCCATGTGCAGCACCTTGAGGCCGCGGTGGCCGCGGGCAAGCACGTCTACTGCGAAAAGCCGGTAGGTGTTGACGTGCGCCAGGCCCGCCAGGCGCTGGAGATCGCCAAGCGCGTGAAGCCGACGCAGAGCGTGGATATCGGTTTCGAGTGCCGCAGCGCGCCGCCGATTGCCGCCATCGCGGAAAGGATCAAGGGCGGCGCTCTGGGGCAGATAGCCTCGATCACCTCCTACTACTTTGCGCCCGCATCCAAGGAGAAGGTGGTTCCCGGCGCCTCGGCAGACGAGTACCGGTTGCGCAACTGGCTCTGGTACCGCAACCTGTCCGGCGACATTCTGGTCGAGCAGAATATCCACATCATCGATCTGGCCAACTGGATGCTCGGCGCCCGGCCGCTTAAGGCGACGGCCACGGGCGGCCGCAATATCCTCAGGCATCCCGGCGACTGCTGGGATAACTACCAGGTGGACTTTACCTATCCCGGCGAGGTGCACGTCTCCTTCTCATCCACGCAATTCGGCGACTACGGCGTTTTTGAGGCCGGCCTGAGGCTGTTCGGCGCAGCCGGCTGCGCTACCGTTCCCTACGCGGGGCCGGTGCAGATTGTCGGATCGCAGGCGTGGGCATGGAAGGATTCGATGGGTACGGCTGCCGGCTCCGGAAAATTCGCGGCCAACGGCGCGTTTGAGGACAACCTGGCCTTCGCCGACCGCGATAAGGATCGCACTTTCATCGATAGCATCGTCTCCGGACCGGCCCATAATCAGATCGCCGCCGGCGTCGAGCCGGCCCTGAGCTGCATGATGGGGCGCATGGCCGGCTATCAGGGGCGCGAAATCACCTGGGAAGACCTGATGGCGCACGGAGAGAACTACGAGCTGGGCATGAATCTGGATCAGTTCGCCTGAGGACGGGAGCGGCTCAATGTCGCCGCTTTGACGGCTCGTCGGAATAGATTTGCCCGTCGCGGATGTGGACCACGCGATGGGCGAATTCGGCGATGTCGGGTTCGTGGGTGACGATCACGATCGTATTGCCGTTCGCATGGAGCTGGTCGAAGAGGCCCATGATCTCCATGCCCGTCTTTGAATCCAGGTTGCCGGTCGGTTCGTCGGCCAGGATGATCGAGGGGCTGTTCACCAGGGCGCGGGCGATGGCAACGCGCTGGCGCTGGCCGCCGGAGAGCTCATTGGGCTTATGGTGCATACGCGATTCCAGGCCTACGTTGGCCAGCGCCTCCTTGGCCCGCTCGATACGCGAGGCTGCGGGAGTGCCGTTGTAGATCAGCGGCAACTCCACATTATGCAACGCCGTGGCTCTGGCCAGCAGGTTGAAGGTTTGAAAGACGAAGCCAATTTCCTTGTTGCGGATGCGCGCCAACTGGTCGTCGTCGAGATCGCTGACCAACTGGCTGTTGAGCCAATAGCGCCCTTTGGATGGCGTGTCGAGGCAGCCGATCAGGTTCATCAGCGTGGATTT
>JAJZAL010000012.1 GCA_021799405.1 Acidobacteriota bacterium | reverse complement strand
GCATCAATGACGTGTTGATCCGGGTACGATATACGGGCATCTGTGGGACGGATGTGCATATCTATCAGTGGGATGAGTGGGCACAAAAGACCATTCCGGTGCCGATGGCCATTGGGCACGAGTTTGTTGGTGAGATCGTTGAAGTGGGCTCGAATGTGAATGATTTCTTCCCTGGCGACATTGTCAGCGGGGAGGGCCATGTCACCTGTGGCAGGTGCAGAAACTGCCTGGCGGGAAGGCGTCACCTGTGCGCGCACACCCTGGGCGTGGGGGTGAACCGCCCCGGAGCGTTTGCTGAATTCATCTCTTTGCCGATGACCAATCTATGGCGGCACAATGCCGGTATCCGGCAGGAGGTGGCGGCGATCTTTGATCCATTTGGCAACGCGGTTCATACTGCGCTTTCCTTCCCGGTGCTGGGAGAAGATGTGCTGATTACGGGCGCCGGACCGATTGGCATCATGGCGATTCCTGTGGTTCGGCATGCAGGCGCGCGCCACGTGGTGATTACAGACATGAACCCCTATCGACTGGAGTTGGCCCGCAGGATGGGTGCGACGCTGGCCGTGAATCCAGTGGAGACGCCGGTCGCAGAGGTCCAGAAGCAACTAAGAATGCAGGAGGGCTTCGATGTGGGGCTGGAGATGTCCGGCAGTTCGCATGCGCTGCGCGAGATGATCTCCAACATGTCCCATGGAGGCAAGATCGCGATTCTGGGGATTCCTCCAACGGAGGCTCCGATGAACTGGCGTGAGGTGATCTTCAACATGCTCACGATCAAGGGAATCTACGGCCGGGAGATGTATGAGACCTGGTACAAGATGTCCGTGATGCTGGAAAGCGGAGTGGATATTTCTCCCGTCATTACGCATCGCTATGCCTATCAAGAGTTCGAGCAGGGCTTTGCGGCGATGATCTCCGGACAGACAGGCAAGGTGGTGTTGGACTGGACGAGCCTGACCTAGTCTCTTCGCATATCCTCTGGAGCAGAAGCAGCTCACGAGGCAGGCCGGGTTGCATCCTGCTGTCACGGACCAGGCAAGGAACCATGGCCGGCGCGGCGGAGGCCCGTCAGCGCAGGCCTTGTGTGGGGCTGTGAAGGGATGCGCAAACGGAGAGCAGACGGAGAGAGGATCCATTCAAGCGCTCCGCGGACGGGTATGCCTCGCGAGTTGCTTCAAGGTGTTTTCAACAAACTCATGGCGGCTCAGGTTCTGGTAGACTTGAGGTTGTTGATGGCACGGTTGAGCCCCGCATCTGGGATCGTGGTCTCCCTTAGACCATGGCACCGGCATTGACAGCGCGGAAGGTAGCGAGGGTTGTACAACGCTTCCTTCTCTGCATTGGAAGCCCAAGTGAGTGAAAAGCTTCTTGGGGACGTAGCTCAGTTGGTTAGAGCGCTGCCCTGTCACGGCAGAGGTCGCGGGTTCGAGCCCCGTCGTCCCCGCCATACATTCCAAAGCACTTACGGAATATATGGGACCCAAGTGACAGTATTCCGCGGGTACAATAAGGGTACAATAAGCCCGTTATTGTGCGATTCGCGGGTATGTTTCCACACCCGTTTTACCCACGCCCGGCACCATCATCTTTACAACCTTGCTCTGCGCCGCGCGTTTGGTCGAGTTCACCGCCTGGGTGTAGACATCCAGCGTGATCCGACTGTTGGCGTGACGCAATAGCTCCTGGACGGTCTTCACATCTTCCCCGTTGTCCTTCAGCAGCGTGCCGAAGGTGTGGCGGAAGGTGTGCCAACCGATGTTCTTGTGGATGCCGTTTGCTCTCGCAACCGGCTTGATGTACCGCTTCATCAGGTTGTCCGGCCAGTAGGGCTGCTTGCCCTGCATGGACGGACTGGCAAAGACCCAGTCTCCTTGCATCGGATACGGGCTGATGCGCCGCCAGCGCAGCAGGTCCTCAGCCATGTAGTCGTCGAGAGGAACCGGCTTGGCAGAGGCTTCCGTCTTGCACTCCCCCACCACCTGATGCCAGATGGAACGAGTCACATTCAGCTCAAGAGCCTTGAAGTCCACATCGTCCCAGCGCAGTGCCAGCAATTCGCTAACGCGAAGCCCGGTCGCTGCGTCGAGCAGAACCAACGTCCTCTCCCGCAGTTCGAGCTTGCTGAGGAGGAGTTTGATCTCTGAGAGGTCGAGAACCTCGGGAACCCGCTCCCGCTTCGCACTTTGACGCACGAGCTTGATGGGGTTGGTGTCCACCCACTCGTACCGCATCGCGTGATGAAAGAGAGCGCTCATCAGGTTCCGAATCTTGGCCCGTGTGGCCCTTGCCCGCTTGATGCCGTCCAGCCATTCTTCCATTGCGACCGGCTTTACCTGTTCGAGCCGGAAACTTCCCCAACGGGGCAGTATCCATTTCTGCAGGTAGCATTCGTAGCCAGCGCGTGTCGAGAACGCCTTCCGCCCTCGGCTCTCCACGGCCAGTTCTTTTAACCGATAGTGAGCGATGAGTTCAGCGATTGTGCTCGGCCCGCTGTCCACTTGCGGGGTTTGTTGGTTGGCGTCGATGCGCAACGCACGAGCTGCTTTGAGGGCCATCGCTTCAGTTGGCAATACCTGGACCGTTCCCACGATTGCCTTCCGATGCTTGCTACTGCCATCAGAACCAGACTCCCACCAGCGGAAGACCCATACATCCGGGCCGCTCCGCCGTTTTTCGCGTTGCACGCTTCCTTGTTGATACCGTGTTCGCCTGTTCATTGTTCTCCATTCCCAGGCGGCACGAATGGCTTACTCCAAGGATAAGGCCGCCTGCGGTAGAGGTCGAGTGAATTTCAACTGGCCATCTGCTGAGCGATCCATGCCTCGATCACCGACGCCCGAAAACGCCAGAGCTTTCCAACGTGAACTCCGGGAATGCGGCCTTGGCGTGCGAGCTTCTGGAGTGTCTTGGGATGAACCTTCATGATGGCCGCAGCTTGTTCACTATCGAGAAGAGGCTCCGGCGTCCACGACTCTGAAACAGGCGGCTTGCGGACGGTATTCGAGATTGCTGAGTTTGCAGTGATGCTCGGATTCACGCTCTGGCTGGAAACGAACATTGAGACCCCCGTCGCTGAAATCGCACCCGTGTCGATGGTGCGGCTATGCATGGTCTTTGTCCAATCCTTCTTCTTTATCGCGTAATAGATTGCATAGATGGCGGCATAAACGCGCTTTATAGCCGTCTGTCATAAACAATTTCCCTCAGAGTTTTACTGATACCAATAAAACATGGTGAATTTGTATGCGAGAGTCTTGACGTCCGGATCAAGTTGAGCGGGAAATAGAATGAAGTAGAGTTGCATCTCTTGTTCGACTATTTTCCCTTGCCTTGTGCTGTTGACCACGATCCAGGTTGAGCTTCTCGGTGGTGCAGCATGTATGAGCTTGTCGAGTTCCGCCATTTGAGGTCGTTTCTGACGGTTGCGCGCGAAGGCAATTTCACCCGCGCTGCCGACCGTCTTCATCTCACTCAGCCCGCGTTGAGCACACAGATCAAGCAGATAGAAGACGGGATTCCAGCCCAGCTGTTTGTCCGAGAGAAGACCGGGGTCACGCTAACGCCCGCAGGCGCGGCGTTGCTTGCCTACGCCGAACAGGCTTTGCGTAAGCGCGACCAGACATTCGACGCAGTGCAAGCTATCGATCGTGGCACTGCTCCGCCGCTTGCATTGGGCTTCTCTCTGTTCATCGAACACGCTCTGGTGGAGCGCACCTTTGCGAGCTATCAAAGGCTCTTCCCAGAGAGCGAGATTCGTCCGAGTCCGCAATGTACGGCACAGTTACTTGTATGGCTTGGCGACGGAGAGATCAACGCCGCGCTTGTGACTACTCCGGTGAAGGCGAACGATCTGGTGATTCAACCTATAGCCCGCGAGAGATTGCTCCTCTGTCTGCGCCAGGACGATCCACTGGTATCGGCAGATGCGATCCAGCCCCGCCAGATTGCCGGAAAACTCAGCGTCACCTTCGATCCCAAGCAGCACCCGGAACTCTTTTCGTATCTCGATTCCACACTGAGTCGTGCGGGGATAGCCATCCAACCGCGTCACCTCTGCACGACGCCTCATGACGTGCAGTGGATGGTCAAGCGGGGACTCGGCTATGCGCTTGTGCGCGAGAGCCGCAGTCTGGACCCGGAGTTGGTTGCACGGCAGATTGCCGGCGTGGAGTTATTCGCCGAGTCCGCTTTTGTATATCGAAAGAACGAGAGCGCTTCTCACCTGGCGTTACTTGCCTGCGAGTTGAAGAGTGCGTTGCGAATTCAAGCGACTGGCCGGAAGAAAGTGGCAAGCGAAGCTGGTTTGCGCGACAAAAGATCTGCGCAGATGAAGCTACTTGGATGAGCGATAAGCAGAGGAGGTGCGCGATCTCCCGTGCTGTCCGCAGACGTTTATAGGTCGATAGAAAACAAGTATTGGACGGCATCGGACATCCGACCTACGCTGGCGGCAGATGAATCAGCCCGAATGGGCTGTTGGAGGTTTCGATGCGCACACCTTTGAAAATTGATTCAACGCGCGCCAGTGCTTGGAAGATTCGCCGCGTGTCGTGGTGGCCAACCGTCCTATTGGTCACTCTGCCCTTGCTCTTTCCCATTGCCGCGCTTGCTCAGGCTGGCGGGTCACCCTTCGATAGTGGATTTACCGCACTTGAAACCTTGTTCACCGGAACAATTGCTCGCGTAGCAAGCCTGATCGCCATCGTGATCGGCGGCTACGGATTTGCGCACGGAGAACCCGGCGCGAAGAAAGCGCTGGCCGGTGTCGCCGCCGGAACCGGCATTGCCGTTCTCGCTGTGAACGTCCTGAGTTGGCTTTGGGGTGTCTAGATAGACTCGCCCATCCACTCGCAACCATCCACCACAGCGAGCACAACGAGGGGCTTATGGCAGACGTGAAGCCACAACCGAAGCGGACAAACCGGGTCTTCAAAAGCCTGCATAAGCCCCTCACCTATCTGGGCGTCGAACGCAGTCTGTTCTACCTAGTCTGCGTTGGCGCAGTGGGAGCATTCAACCTCTTCAACAGCATTCTTGCCGGAATCGCAGTATTCATCGGGGGTTACGCATTTGGCCATTGGGTGACCAACAGCGACCCAGCGTTTCTCCGGATTCTGGCCAGATCCGAGAGGTACAAGCCGCGCTACGACGCAGCAAAGCAGAGCGTTCCGCGTGTGGAGGTGCTTTGATGCTTCGCATCGACAAAGCCATCAAGCCGTGGAAGGAATCGGCAGCGCTGAACGCGCACATCAATCTCTTTGGCTTCTGGAACGAAGCGGCGTTCCTTACCAAGTCCGGCGACCTCGGGATGGTCCTGCGCGTACCGGGCGTGGACTACGAGAGCCTGGATTCTGGCGAACAGGAATATGCGGTGAAGCGACTGGAAGCGGCCCTCAAAGCCTTCGATCCCGGCTTCCATGTCTATCAGTATCTCTTCAAGTCGAACCGGCCAGAGATTCCGTTTGCCCGCTACGACGATCCCGTCGTGGAAGCAGCCATCGACCAACGGCGGCGGTTCTTCGAGGCGAAGCGGGATCATCTTTATCAAGTCGAAATCTTTTACTGCATCGTCCTCGAAGGCGCGCGGTCGAAGACCGGGATTGCTCCCGCGCTCACTCGACTTTTCCATGATCCCGCCGGAGCGGTGGACGAACTAAAAGCTCAGTTCATTAACGGCAGCATGAAGACATTGCTGCGTTCGCAAATTGAGCACGATCTCGGCAGGCTGGAACAGCGAGTCCAGGCATTCGTCCGGCAGCTAGCCGACTTCATGCGGATGGAAGTACTCGATCAGCAGGGCCAGTTCGCCTTCTTTCGCCGTTTACTGAATTACGACGACAGGCGCATTGCTGGGAGTCCGCAGTCCACTCAGTTTCTCGATTATCAGATCGTAAACTCGAACATCGAAGCGGAGCGCGATCATCTGCGCGTAGGCGATCACGTGGTCCGGGTATTGACGATGAAGGAGGCGATCACGGAGACACGCCCCCTGGTGCTGGATGCGCTGCTCAAGATTCCGGCCAGCTTCATGGTCTGCACGGAGTGGACACCACTCCCCACAGACAAAGCTCGCAAGGAAGTGAACAAACGCCGCCGCCACTTCAATATGTCAAAGACGGGATTCGTTTCGCAGATGGGCAACGATGCGACCAGGACCAACCCGCACGACGTGCTGGTCGATGAATCCAAGCAGGCCGACATCGAGAACCTTGGTGACTGTCTCCGCGCTCTGGGTGACGGACAATCGCTGGGCGAGTTCTCGCTCACGATTGTGCTGTACGGTAAAGAGAAGCGCGAACTGGATCAACTCATCGGCGAGTTCACGAGTGTTTTCACCAACGCCGATGGCAATCTCTTAGCCGAAACCTACAACCAGCTCAATGCCTACTTTGCGACTGTGCCCGGCAACTATGCTCTCAACCTGCGCAAGCTCTACCTGTTGAATACGAACTATGCTGACCTGAGCTTTTTGTTCACCATCCTGCCGGGTGAGAAAACCAACGCGCATCTCGGCACGGAGTATCTTGCCGCGTTGGAGACGGACAATAGCACGCCGTACTTTCTGAACCTGCATAACGGCGAAGTGGCCCACACCTTAATTCTTGGAATGACTGGATCGGGCAAAAGCTACTTCTGCAATTTCCTTTTGCAGAACGCACAGAAGTACGCGCCGCTGACCTTTATCTTCGACATCGGCGGCAGCTTCCAATCGCTCACTCATATCTTCGGCGGTTCGTATCTGAATGTTGGACAGGAGGCGCGGGACTTCACTATCAATCCCTTCTCGCTGCCCCAGACGAAAGAGAACCTGCAATTCCTCTTCAGCTTCTTCCGTGTGCTCATCGAAGGCAACGGAGAACGCTACCGGCTCGACTTCAAGGAAGAACGCAAGCTGTGGGATGCCATCGAACGCGTGTACATGCTGGAACTCAATCAGCGTACCGTCTCCAACTTCGCGAACATCATCGGCGAATTGAAAGAACGTCTGCATCGCTGGGCGCGCGGCGGCCAGTACGGATTCCTCTTCGACAACGCAGAGGATACGCTCTCCTTCAGTCGATTCCAGACCTTCAACTTCCACGGCTGGAGCGACGCACCGGAGGTGCTGGAACCGCTGCTCTTCTATGTGCTCCATCGGGCATCGAATGAAATCGCCGATCCGAAGAAGCTGGCCACCTTCAAAATGTTTCTGCTCGACGAGGCGTGGCTGTTCATCAAGAACGAAACTATTCGGAACTATGTGGTGCAGGCGCAAAAAACTTGGCGTAAGCACAATGCCGCCATGATCCTCGCCACGCAGTCGATCAAAGAGCTACAGGAGTCGGGCATGTTGCAGATCGTCGCTGAAAGCTGCCCGACAAAAATCTTCCTGGCCAACCCGGAGATGGATCGCGACGTTTACCGCGAAGCCTTCCATTTGAACGATACCGAATTGGATTTGATCGCGGGACTGGTCCCGCCAGGCCAGATGCTCATCCGTAAGGCGCAAAGTTCCAAGAAAGTGCAGTTGAATGTCGATTCCGTCTCGCACTGGATGGCGACCAATAACGCTCGCGACAATCTCAAGAAGCGTGACTACTTCGAGCGCTTCGGGATTGCCGAGGGACTGCGTCATCTTGCTGCGGATCATCCGTTTCAACTTCGGAAACCGATCCTATCTACTCAATCCACCCGCCCTCAGTTCACCCATGAAGGAGCCTCCCGATGAAGCACGTTCCACTCACGATTACATGGCTTGCTGTATCCCTCTCTTCCGCTGTGGCCGTTGCGCAGGACACTTCGGCCCGCACCGTGCAGTATCACTCGCAGGACATCGTACCCATCCACGCCAAGCTGAAGTACACAACGTTGATTGAAGTACCCCCGACAGAGAAGATCATGGAGGCCGCGACCGGCGACAAGGACTTCTGGGTGGTCGATGTTGTCGGCAGCTTCTGTTTCGTTCATCCAGCCAAGGCTGGCATCAGTTCCAACCTGAATCTCATCACCGACAAGGGCAACATCTACAGCTTTACCTTGCAGGACATCTCCAGTACAGCAGAAGTACCAGATCTGAAAGTGCTGATCGTGCCTGCCGACCGCTCCTCCATCGTTGCAGCCAGCGGCCCTGAGCAATTCGTTCCAGCAGCGCAACTGGCGCAGTCGAAGCTACAGCTTGCCGCGCTGGAGTCGCACGTCGAGCAAACGGTGGATTCCTACAAGAGCGCCTACCCCTTGCAGCTCAAATTTGACTACACCTTCACGATGAACGAAGCGCCTTTCGACATCCAGGCCATCTACCACGATGACAAATTCACCTACATCAAGACGAACGCGCCGGAGAAGTTCTCGGTCTACGACATGAAGGATGGCAAGCCGAACCTCATCAACTACGACCTCCGCGATGGCACGTACATCATTCCGATGGTGATGGATTCCGGCTACGTCGAGCTTGGCAAGAAACGCATGGAGTTCAAGCGGAAGGGATAGAGCGATGGCAGAGATAATCAATCCCGAAACACAGATTGCGCCGGAGCCGGAGTTGACCAAACGCATCGTCGATCCCAAAGGCGTGCTTCAGAAGAACATGAAGCTGTTTCTCTATCTGGGAGCAGCCCTCCTTGTGATTGTGGCGGCTGTCTTCAGTTCAAACGGCAAGAAGACGCCGGGTTCGGCAGCCGCCGCGAAGAACCTACCTCCTCAGCCAGCAGTTCAGGACAACACGGACAACAATGTCGCCGACCTGAAGAGCCAGCTACGGGCCGAACAACTGAAAGAACAGCAGGCTGCTGCCAACAATGCTGCGCTCCAGGGAGCGACACCGGCGCAACAGGCCGTGGCCGCTGCGTATGGCCCGACGGGGCAACCGTTGCCATGTGCTCCCGGCCAAACATGCCCACAAGCGTACAGCCAGCAGAGCACAGGCCAGCCACAGATTACGCCGGAGCAGCAGCAGGCTCAGCAGCTTGCCGCCAAAGAACGCGAACTTGCCTACAACTCGCGCTTTGCGTCGAACCTCGTGTATTCGCATTCCGCCGATGCGCCCGCGCCATCGCCAGCACAGAGCACAGCGAGCAATCTCATGTCCGGTGGGTTTGCTGCGCAAAATCCATACATGACCGCAGCAACGCAGCCAAGCAGCAGCCTGATTCCTCCCTGGAACCCCGGCCAGCCAACGCCGCCAGCTACCGGGCAGACATCGCTCCCGCACGGGCCCGAGGTGAACATCGACTCTGCGGTGGGACAGCCCTATGTGATCTATGAAGGGCTGACCATGGACACGGTACTGATGAACCGGCTGGACGGCGACGCCGTGGGCCCGGTCAAAGTGCTCGTCTCGAATCCGGTTTATTCCCATGACCACCAGCATGTGCTGATTCCCGATGGAACCATCGTACTGGGTGAGGCAAAGAAGATCGGCACTGCCGGATTCGGGCAGCAACGCCGTCTGGCCGTCGTCTTCCATCGCATGATTATGCCGGACGGCTATTCCGTGGACTTGGATCAGTTTCACGGTCTCGACCAGATCGGCGAAGAGGGCCTGAAGGACATCGTGAATAATCACTACCTGCAAATCTTTGGAACGTCCATCGCACTCGGAGTGATTGCCGGTGCTGCCGAAATCACGCAGGGCGGCAGCAGCTTCGTTGGCTCCGGGTCGCAGGAGTTCACCAACGGCGCGGCATCGAGCGTCTCCGAGTCTGCCACTACAGTCCTCGATCAATTCATGCAGATACCGCCAACGATCACTATCCGCGAAGGGCACCGAGTGAAGGTCTACTTCACGCAGGACATGCTGCTCCCGGCCTATGACAACCACACTATCCCTCAGACCTTTTAGGAGACACCAACATGACAACGAAATACACGACTGCTGCACTCATTCTGGCTATGACTTCGCTCGTTGGCTGCCAAAGCAAGCAAGCCAAGACACAGGATGACCTCAAAACACTTGAGGCAGAATACGCACCCTTACAGGCCAAGTACAACCAAGACTGCTTGAGCGGAAGCCCCGAGCATATCGCCGCCAATCGGTCGATCTGCGAGGACGTACGGAAGAAAACCGCCGATCTCGACCAGCGTATTGCCGTGCTGCGGCAGCAGGCCATGCAGTAGTAGACAGATTTCAATCCGACCCTTGACCAGAATGTCCGAACGTGGAGGTTCGCCATGAGGAAGTGTTTTGTCTTTGCCATCATCACAGGCACATTTTGCGCACCCATCGCACAGGCCCAGTTTGGCTCCGGCATCGTCTTCGATCCGACGCAATCGGCTCATGCCGTTCAGCAGATCATGCAGGCCAGCCAGCTTTATACGACAACCATACAGACCACACAGAACGTCATTGCAGCGTACAACCTGGCCGAGCGCATGGCGACCGCTCCGCAGTCTCTGTATAGCTCTTACATCGACATGGGACGGCAGGCGTGGACTTCCGTCACCACGCCAGCCAACACCTATGGCAATACGCAAGTGTGGACTACGGCGCTGACAACGGGCAATAGTGCATCCACCGGGAACCAAAAAGTAAGCGTCTCTCCGGCTGCTCGGATCTCCGGTTACAGCACGCTCGATTCTCAAGGGCAGCAACAACTCGCCGCGCAGGGTGCGACAGCGGATTTAGGCGACACGGCGAACGCCACCACTCTCCAAACCCTCGGCACCATTCGCACCAACGCGCCGCAGCGCGAGGCCGACATCGCCAATCTGGAGCAGGCCAGCCATTCGAGCGATCCGACGCAGCAAACGGAACTCGCCACCTTGCAGCGAATCAATCAGGCCCTGCTCATCCAGCTTCGTACACAGCAGGAAGCAAATGAAATGACGGAGGCGCAGAGTCTACAGCAAATGGTAGGCCAGAAACAGCAGCAGGATGCACTCAAGATGACCTTTCAGGCCGCGGATGGATACGAGGCCAACTACAACGCCAATGTGACCTCCAGTGCGAGCAGCGTGGCCAACGCTTACCACCACTGAAGACGGCAGTAGACCGGGAGGCAGGTATGGACATTCTCCAATTCATCACCAACGGATGCGATGCGCTCTCGAATGCCACGGCTCCCACTGTGGACGCGCTTGGCCTGCACATCGTGATTGCGCTCGCAACGATCATGATGGTCTGGTTCGGCGTACAGGAGGCGCTTGCCTCTGCCCAGGGCGGCCCAGGATTCAACATGGCGAAGTTTTTGAACTTCTTCATGCTCATTACCTTCGCCTACGCCTTTGTAAAGTTCTACGACAGCAGTATTCCGGGGATTGGCTACTCCCTGCAAGGATTCATCAAGGGCGGCACCAACAACCTTGCCGATGCCATCGGAACCGACGCCACGCAACAGATGTTGAGCAGCATCCATGCTTCCATCTCGAAGTCCGGCCCGGCGATGACGATCTTCACCGCACCGTACTTCCTTGTTGTTTACGTCGTCATCCAGTTCATGCTCGGCATTCTCGCCGCTCTGGTTTCTGCAATCGTTGCATATGGGGCAGTTGGAAGCACGATCGTTGGGCTGCTGGGTCCGATCTTCATCCCATTTCTTGTCTTTGAAAAACTCGACTTTCTCTTCTGGGGGTGGCTGAAAGCATTCATCAGCTTTTCCTTCTACAAGGTCGTTGCGGCGGCTGCGATGAGCATTCTGAGCCAGTTCTATCTCGGCTATTACCAGAATCTGGTTGATTTCACCCATCCCGATACGCTCATCAAGAATTTCCCCATCCTGGTGCTGCTGGTCATGGTGAATCTTTTCATCCTAATCAAGATTCCAGCTATGACGGCAACCATCTTTTCTGGTCATACCGGCGGGCACGATGCGGGAACCGGCATTGCGGCTTCACTCGCGACCCGAGCCATGTTGAGCTAAAGGAGGCAGAGCATGACCACCGCTACGAAACCTTCGCCTGAGATTACCCGCGCAGCGGAGCGGTATCTGGAACAGTATGGCGGGCCGCTTGTGATGAATACCTATTTGAAGATCACGATCCTGGTGCTTGCTGTGATTGCGCTGGCTCTTGCAGCGCTCATCTTCAAAAGCCAGAAAGCGCTCGCTTCGATTCATCCATTCATCATCCGAATCAACGATGTGGGCCGCGCCGAAGCAATCGACTATCGCAACTTCCAATACCGTCCGCAGGAGGCGGAGAACAAGTACTATCTGTCGCGCTGGGTGGAGCTGTACTTCAGCCGCAATCGCTTCACAATCGAGCGCGATCAGACGAACGCTCTCTACTTTCTAAATGGCGACGTGCAGCGGGCAGTGATTGCTCAGGAGCAGAAGGGCAACATCATCCAGTCTTACCGGAACGACAGTTCGCTTCCCTACGTCGATGTCGCGGTGAAGAACGTCGTGCTCGACGACCTGCGGCAGTCACCGTATTCGGCGCGGATCGAGTTTGAAAAGGTGTACACGAACCCGGCGGATCATACCGAACTCAAGCGGGAGCGATGGACCGCCAGCATGACCTATGTCTTCCGCGAGGATGTGAAGAACAACGAGCTGGCTGTGAACCCTTTGGGATTGACCATCGTGCGTTTTCGGGCCGACCAGGCATTCGACTAAGGATTCATCGACGATCCCAGAGGCTTCCATGTCCTTTCATGCTGTCAATCCGGCTACTTTCCACTCCCTGTCCCCGTGCATGATTGAGCGAGCTGTCGTGAGCGCCGAGACATGCAACAGCGGTGGCGAATTGCGCGCCTCTTGCGAACGACATGCCAACTCGAATCGAGCTGCGTTTGTGGCCAACTTACGCAGCCTGAGTGCGGATGAGAACTTTGCTCCCTCATGTGTCTGCCGGTATGTATCCCGCCTTTTGCTCGGTCACTGCTTCGGGGCCTATCCGGCGCCCTGCGGCAGCTCGCTCTTCTGCTTCGGCTTCGCCGCCCTACGGGTTACGGTTTCCCTTCGGGACCCTCCGTAAATGCAGAGCTTCGGCACTTGGGAGCCGGGCCCTCTCGCTTGGCTCCGCCCGGTGTGACCCGAGCAAGATCGGGAAATTCAACAAACGGAGACACGACCATGTATCAGAACAAAGTAACCCTCATCGGCTTTCTCGGCAACGATGCAGAAGTCCGCACCAACAACAACCGCAGCTTAACAATTCTCTCGCTGGCAACCAAGTCCTCCTACAAGAAGGATGGCAAGTACATCTCGCGCACCGAATGGCACCGTTGCGTGGTCTTCGGCAAGCTCTCTGAGTTCGCCGGCACGCTCAAGAAGGGCGCACATATCCAAGTCGAAGGCGAGTTGCGTAGCCGGGAGTACGACAGCAAGAAAACGGACTCAAAGCAGCGCATCTGGGAGGTGCGGGTCGATTCGATCCTGAAGCTCGACCGCGCCGAGAAGGCCGCCCCGGAAGAGCAGGAACACGACGAGTTCAACCAGGAGGACGAGGCCGCATAAGCCTCTTTCTCCTTTACCATAGAAGCCCGGCTAACCTGCTGGGCTTCCATCGCTGTGAGGCACCGCTATGAGTTTCGAGTTGATCCTTCCATTCCTTCGCCCTATTGAGCCGCTGTTGCTCGACGACAGTATCAGCGAGATCATGGGCAATCCCGATTCGTCATGGTGGTACGAACGGGACGGGATCATGCGCCGGGAAGAGACTGTTTGCTTCGACGCCGGCAGGCTCCGCACCGGCCTCGAAGTCATCGCCAACCAACTCGGCAAGCACTTGGACGAAGACAACCCCGTCCTACACGCGCAGCTCCCTGACGGGAGCCGCCTCGCAGCGGTCATTCCTCCGGTCGTGCGGCCTTCGCCCGCACTTGTGATTCGGAAGTTTCCCAGCCGCCATTACACGGTCGATGACCTCATTGCTCGCGGCACACTGACGCAGCCCCTCGCGGATCTTCTTGCCGAGCAGATGCGCAATGGAAAGACCGTGCTTATCAGCGGCGGAACCTCAACGGGAAAGACTACCGTTCTCCGGGTGCTGGCGAACGCCATCCCCGAGGACCAGCGCATCGTCGTCATCGAAGATACGTCGGAGCTTCACATCAAGAAGCCGAACATGCTGGCCGTCGAATGCCAGACCGATACCTTCAAGGCCAACGTCAGTTTCGACGATCTTCTCAAGTCCGCTCTCCGCTGGCGACCGGACAGGATCATTTTGGGCGAAGTGCGCGGAATGGAGGCGCGGACGCTACTCGATTCGCTCAACACCGGCCATGCCGGTTCGCTCGCTACGATCCACGCCAATTCTGCCGAAAAGGCCCTGCATCGCTTCGCCAATCTTGTCATGCGGAATCACGCCCAATCCACCTTCATTGACACGGAAGCTGAGATTGCCGAGGCCGTCGATTTCATCGTGCATGTCGAGCGCCTTCCGGGCCGCCGCGTCATCCGCGAAGTGCTCGCTCTTCGCGGCTACGACCGCGATGCAAAGCGCTTCCAGATCGAGTCCGTTTTCGCCAGTGAATCAACACCCCAATCCCTTACCTAAAGGAGTACCAAAATGCCTCTACTTGAAATCAACCAAAGCCGTCACATCAGCGCCTCAATTCGTCTAGATGAGACAACTGCGGCTCAGGTCGATCAGTATGCTGCTTTCATTCACGCGTCGGCAGACGATGTTGTAGACAAGGCTCTCAACTACGTCTTTACCAAAGACCGCGATTTCCAGGACTTCCTCAAGACTTCAGAAGCCACCCAGGTTGCCTGCACTCTCCGTATCCGAAAAGCGCCGACCAGTAGCGCTGTAGCGCGCCCATCGAAGAAGCCCAACGTGAAGGCTGATGCCGGGGTGGAGTCCACGGAGACTGTGCGGGCATTGAAGGCATGAACCTCCATGTAAATCCGTGGTGGGGCGGAAACGGTGCTACGCACCGGAAGCATGTTGACACTCCACCCCTCCGAGGGTCGTGCCTGGGACACTTGATGGCACTTGAGGGCAAGCGAACAAAGCGAATGATTTACAGGCAGTGGGTGTCCCTACGGACACTTAGGGACACCCAGGGACACCACGATTGAGGGAGTAAACATGAAGCTCCTTGACGATGCACAAATCGCTTCTGACGCCGAGAAACGCGCAGGCTATCGCCTGCGCGGCGTCACCACAAAACTGAGTCCGAGCGAAGTGGATTCGGTCGAACGGCTCGCGCGGTCGCGCGGCTTACAGCGCGGCGAACTCATCCGCAAGCTCATCCTTGACGAGCTTGCCCGCGACTCCGGTTCCGTACCCGCCAGCACGGAGCTTACCGAGATCATGGGCATTCGTCTCATGCTGACCAACCTCTTCCGCCCACTCGCCACGGGCCAAAAGCTCACGCCCGAAGCCTTCGACAACATGGTCGCCGAGGTCAAGAAGCGTAAACGCAGCGTCGCCGAAGACGCATTGCAAGACCTGGAGCGTGCATGATGAATACGCCAAAGTGGGGTCGCAAAGAGACCATCATCTTCCCGCCGCATTCGCCCATCTACACCTACGGCGCGGTCTTCTTCGCGCTGATATTGACCGGCATGTTCGTCTACCTCCGCTTCAGCAGAGGTCAGTCTCCCTTGGAGCAGTTCTACACGCCCATGTACTTCCGTACAGCCGTGGGCGGTGTGTTCAACGGGAACCACAAATATCAGTTGCTTTATGCCGCTGGCGTGAGCACCGGAGCCGAACTTGCGTCCGAGTCTGACGTGAAGGATGGTACGACTCTCGCCTCAGGCGGCCAGCATATTCCGCTGGCACTGTCTGCGGCGGCTCAAGCGCGGGGATTGGATATTCTCTATCGCGGCCCAGAGCAGAAATACATTGATGGCCGTCTCCACACATACCTCCAGAATGCTGTCTACGGGGGCGACCGGCTCCGTGACATCTACCAGCTTCCGCTCCTCTTCGGCTTCCTCTCGCTGCTCGCGCAGCTCCCATTCTCCATCCGCAAAGACATCCGCCGCCGCAAGGAACTGAAGTACGGGCGTCGGCTCAAAGGCCCCGTTTTGCTCACCCCCAAGCAGTTTAACAAGACCGTGAGCGGCGATGGCATCGGCTTCGTAACTACCGAGGCCAAAGAGATGATGCGGATACCGCTGCAGGCGGAATCGCAACACATCGAGCTGATGGGCGACACCGGGGCCGGCAAGACGACGCTCATTATGCAAGTCCTCCGTCAGATTCAGAGCCGAGGCCATGCGGCCATCGTGTACGACCCGGCCTGCGAGTTCATCCAGAGGTTCTACGACAAGAAGCGCGAGGACATCGTGCTGAACCCGTTGGACGAACGGTGCCCCTATTGGGGACCGTCCGAAGAGCTGCGCCGGAGGGCGGAAGCGAAGGCCATCGCGGCTTCGCTATACCAGCCGACCAGCGACAAAAAGGGCGAGTTCTTTACCGAAACTCCTCAAAAGATATTTGCCCATCTCTTGACCTACGGGCCGAATCCGCAGCAGCTTGTGGAGTGGCTGTCGAAGCCCGCGGAGATCGACCAGCGGGTACAGGGGACCGAGATGGAGGCCATGATCGCCAAGGGAGCGCAGCAGCAGCGCAACGGCGTTCTGGCTTCGCTCGGTCTGGTTGCCGACAGCCTGCGTATGCTGCCGACGAAGGAACAGGCAAAGAACAAAACGTGGAGCGCGACCGAGTGGTCCGTCAGCCGAAAGGGATGGATCTTTATTACGTCCAGCCCGACCGAGCGCGAGGCGCTGAGGCCGCTGCATAGCCTTTGGATCGACCTGCTCGTCATGCGGCTGCTGACCGCGCCGCAGGACAAACAGACTCCGGTATGGTTCGTTTTGGACGAGCTTGCCAGCCTGCAACGGCTCCCTCAACTCCATACCGCCATCACCGAAAACCGGAAATCCAAGAACCCGCTCGTTCTCGGATTTCAGGGCAAGGCCCAGTTGGAGGTCATTTACGGGCACCTCGCCGAAGTCATGCTCTCGCAGCCGGCCACCAAGATATTTCTGAAGACCACGGAGCCAAAAGCAGCCGAATGGGTGTCGAACGCCATTGGCAAAGTTGAGATCGAACGCATGAAGGAGACGCACTTCGACGGCTCCCGCTCGGGCAGGAACTTCGCCGTAGACCGTCAGATCGAACCGTTGGTAATGGACTCTGAAATCTCCGGCCTTGAGAACCGCCATGCGTTTCTCAAGCTGGGCAACAACGTCGCCCGCTTTCACTTCGAGTACATGGATGTGCCGCAGACCACACCGGCATTTCTGCCGCGCAAGGTAGAGGGTGACGAACTGCCGTTCGATCCACTGACGCTCGTTCCGAAGGCATCGCTAGAAGTAAAACCGGCTCTCGACTTGGAGGCAGCGGTGCCTCCGTCGCCAGAGGCAAAAACAACCGCTCCGCTGGTAGAGCCGCAGGCTGCCATTGTGAAGAATGACGACGACGAGAAAGAGCCGCACGAGCCAACGCCGCCCGAAGTCGCGGTGAGCGGCCCCGATCCCGATAGCCCGGAAGATGCGCAGGACGAGGATATTCCGGTAGCCGAGCCGCAGCCGATGCGTCTCTGAGATCGCCTCATGCTGACCATCTCCAAACCGCTCAGTTCCAGCCAGGCACAGACCTATCACGCCAAGGAATTCATGTCCGCCGAGCAGAACTATTGGAAGCAAGGCGACACCATTCTCGGTGAATGGCAGGGCCGGATGGCCGAGCGGTACGGACTTGCCGGGGCCATCGACGAGCTGCACTTCGCACGTCTCAGCGAGGGCCAGAATCCGCTCACCGGCGAGCAGTTGGTTCGGCATCGCAACGGCCAGGAGTACACAACCGCCGACGGAACCACCGTGAAGCCCGTCGAGCATCGGGCCGGTTGGGACGCCACATTTTCAGCGCCGAAGTCGGTATCGCTGACCGCGCTGGTAGGCGGCGACGACCGGGTCCGCGAAGCCCATCGGCAGGCAGTGACAACCGCCCTCACGGAACTGGAGCGGTACACCCAGGCACGGATCGGCGGCAACCGCGCCGCCGAGACCACTGGGGAATTCGTCGCCGCTAAGTTCGAGCACGACACCGCGCGTCCCGTCGATGGCTATGCCGCGCCTCAACTCCACACTCACGCTGTCATCTTCAATATGACCGAACGAGCGGACGGTTCCACCCGTGCCGTTCAGCCGCAGAGCTATTTCGACAGCCAGCAGTTCGCGACAGCCGTGTATCAATCTGAGCTGATGTATCGGCTGTCGCGGCTGGGTTACGAAATCACTCCTGGGAGAAGTGGGGCGCCCGAGATAAAAGGATACACACAGGAATATCTCGACGCTTCCAGCCCACGCAGCCAACAGATTCGCGAGTACCTCGAAAAGACCGGATTTGCCGGGCCGGAGGCGGCTCAGATCGCTGCCCACTCCACGCGCGACAAGAAAGAGATTCACACACCCTCCGAGGTACTGGCAGCCCACCGGCAGCTTGCGGCCGAGTTCGGCAACCAGGCGGATCAAGTCGTCTCTGAAGCGCAGGCGCGGGCGTCTGCTCAGGAGCAAACGCGCGTTCCAAATATCCCGGAACGGATTCAGGAAGCCGTCACGTTCGCCAAGAGCCGCAACTTCGAGCGCGAGGCTGTCACCGATGAACGAGACATCATGCGCGACGCCCTGCGGCGCGGCATGGGAGACCTTACTTACAGCCAGGTACGCGACAATTTCGAGCAACGGCAGGCTATTGGAGAGTTTCAACGCGCACCCGGCCAGAAGCACGACACCGGGAGGCAGTTCACGACCCGCGAAGCCATTGCCGAGGAGCTTGCGACCATCAAGCACATGCAACAAGGCCGGTCCACGGTCGAGCCGATCATGCGCGAGGAGAACGCCGCCGCCCACGCTCGCACCCGCGAGTTCCTGAATCCGGCACAACAAAGAGCCATCGAGGAAGTGCTCACTTCTCAGGACCGGATACATGGGCTGCAGGGGTTGGCAGGCAGCGGCAAGACCACGACCCTTGACGCCATCCGCGCGGGCGCTGAGCGAAACGGATACGCCGTTGAAGGCTTCGCTCCCACAAGTCGAGCCGCCGGCCAACTGCGAGATGCTGGCATTCAGGCCGACACCTTGCAAGGTTTTCTGGCGCGTGGAGGCGTGGAGCGCAGTGCGGGAGACCCCAACGCCCGACACCTTTATATGCTCGACGAGTCCAGTCTCGCCAGCACCCGGCAGATGCAATCGTTTCTCGAAAAGATTGGGCCGCAAGACCGGGTGTTGCTCGTTGGGGATACCCGGCAGCACCAGGGCGTCGATGCCGGAAAACCCTTCGAGCAGATGCAGGAGGCTGGAATGCGGACCTCGCAGCTCGACCAGATCATGCGCCAGAAAGACCCGGAACTGCTACGCGCCGTCGAACATCTCTCTCGCAACGAGACGGCCACTGGCATTCAGCTTCTTCAGCAGCAGGGCCGCATTACAGAGATTCCCGACCCCCAGCAACGCATCGAGACCATCGCCAAGGATTATGTCGCACGCCCGGAGAACACGCTGGTTGTCTCGCCCGACAACGCCAGCCGCCGCGACATCAACGACGCCATCCGCGCCGAGTTGCAAGGCAACGGCACCGTATCCACAGACAATCACGCGATGACCGTTCTTACCCAGCGGTCGGAGCTAACCAGCGCCGACCGCAACTGGGCCGCGCTCTACCAGCCCGCCGACGTTCTCTACTACACCCGAGGGAGCAAGGAGCTTGGCATTGAGCGCGGCACCTATGCCACTGTCGTCTCCACAGACCCCAAAGCGAACCAGCTCACGGTCGAACGGGAGGACGGCCAGCAAGTGACCTACGATCCCAAGCGGTTGCATGGTATCGCCGCCTATCGGGAAATTGCCAGAGACTTTGCCGAAGGCGACCGGCTCCAGTTCACGGTCAGCAAGCCGGACATGGACATCAAGAACCGCGACCTGGGCACAGTGGAACGCATCGTCGGCACCGACATGACTGTCCGCATTGATGGGGACAAGACCCGGACTTTGACCTTCAACACCTCCGAGATGCGGCACTTCGACCACGGCTACGCCGTTACGTCGCACAGCTCGCAGGGACTCACCACGGATCGAGTTCTCGTCAACATGGACACCAAAGCGCACCCCGAACTCATCAACACTCGCTTTGCTTATGTATCGGTTTCTCGCGCGTCCGAAGACGCGCGAATCTACACGAACGACGCAACAACGCTCGCCCAACGTCTCAGTACCGACATCAGCAAAGCCTCCGCTGTCCAGGTCGCAAAACCGAACAGCGAAACGCAAGCTCACCAACCCCAATCGAAGGAGCAGACCATGACAAACACCAAAGAACTAACCCCCGAAGAGCAAAGGAGGCAGTTCCAACAGGAAGCCCACGATCCTGCAACCGACAAGGCGAAGTCGCCCTCCGAAATCGACCAACGGCATTATGCACCGCTCCACAATGCGTTGCCGAACGATTCCTCTGGTTACGAGTGGAAGCGGGAGACCGGCGACATCCAAAGCTACCAGCACAACCAGACTGGCGGCTGGCTGCATGTTGACCAGCAAAGTCAGTTCTACGACCGCCATGCCCAGCCCATTGCGAAGGAGCACGCTTTAGAACACGCCGGGCACCTCACTCTTGCTGTCAGCGAAATCTCACAAGCTCAGTCCCTCACGAAAGGCTCCGTCGGCACCGACCAGGGATTGAGCTTGTGATTCATCGGAGCGCCCAACCACTCGAATGTCAGTTAATCGAGAACAGCAGATTCATGGTTCCCGAATCCAGACATGTCAAGTTTTATCGCAAAAAAACTTGACAATATGACGTAGGTGGGAAAGAGTAAAGGAGATGCCGAAGGCCGCCAAAACCCGCAGCACCGCCAGCTCCATCCGCCTGCAGATTGAACGCGGGGGCGAGAAGTTGTGGCGTCACAATGACTTCCGGGATCAGCCTTTTCCCGCTGTCGCCCAGACGCTCTCACGACTGACCCGCAACGGAACATTAGAACGGCTGAGCAAAGGGGTCTATTACCGTCCTCGCTCAACAGCCTTCGGGCCGAGCCGCCCCAGCCCCACGGCAATCAAGAAGCTGGCGGAGAGAACCAAGACGATCTTCCCGTCCGGCACCGCTGCCGCCAATCTGCTAGGTTTCAGCACCCAAACACCGCGCCGAAGCGAGTTGGCGACAAGCTCACTCAGTCTCCCCAGGAAACTCATCGGCGCCGAGACCCGCGTTCATGCACGGAGGCCGGAAGCATGGAAGAGCCTGTCTGAGACAGAAGCAGCTCTCCTCGACTTTTTACGCAAGGGCGGTAGCACAAGCGAACTGTCTGCCGAACGCACCATTCAGAAGACCTTGGCCCTCCTGGCAAAGGATCGTCACCTTGAACGACTGCTCAAGGTGGCTGATTCGGAGCCGCCAAGGGTTCGCGCTCTACTGGGCGCACTGGCGGAAGAGCTTGGGCGAGATCCCTCCGCTCGAGTGCGTCTCCGCGCCTCCTTGAATCCGCTTTCCCGGTTCGACTTTGGACAATTCACATTCCTGACGCACGCACGCGAGTGGCAGGCCAAGGAAAGGCGAAAAACGTGAGACTGTTTGAACATCCTGACTTCGATCAGGTGATCCTCCAGGCCGCAGAGCGCTTTCAGCTCCGCCCAGCGATCATCGAAAAGGACTACTACGTCACCGAAGTGCTGCGTATCATCGCCGCTACGGCCGGCGACAAAGTGATCTTCAAAGGTGGAACCAGCCTCTCAAAAGGCTGGAACTTGATTCAGCGGTTTTCAGAGGACATTGACATCTTTCTCGACCCGCTTGCCTTCGACCCGCCCCTGACAAAGCGCGGAATCGACCGCGAACTACGAAGCCTGCGCGATGCCGTGGCCGCGCATCCCGCTCTTCAGTTTGTACCCGAAGAGAGCCAAACCATAGGAGGCTTCGGGCGCAATGACCGGTTCTCTTATCACCAGCTCCACGGCGGTCCCGGTGAAGTCGTCAACCGCGTGCTCCTCGAAGCAGGAGCAGCCAGCGGTCGGGAACCCACCGAGAATGTCGAGCTGCGCTCCTATCTTGGTCAGTTTCTACGCGAAAAAGCGGTCACGCTCGGGGCCGAAGACGAAAGCTCGTTCCCGATGCGTTTGCTCCATTTCAGGCGAACTTTCGTCGAGAAGATGTTTGCCATTCACAGTAAAGTGGAAATTCTCAAACGGGATGGACGTGCTCTGGGCACCTACGCTCGACACTATTACGATCTGTTTCAACTCGCATTACGCCCCGAGATTTTAGAAATGCTGCAATCTGCCGAGTATGGCGAGATCAAGCAGGACTACGACCGCATCAGCCGCACACACTTTCCTGGCAGCTACTTCTACCCGGATCAAATGAGCTTTGCCAACAGCGATGCGCTCTTTGCGACGGGAGATCTCTCTGCCGCGATTGGCCGCGAGTACAAGGGCCAGTGCGAGATTCTCTGTTTCGGCCCCCACCCGTCCTGGGAGATCGTGCAAGCCCGTTTCATGGAGCTTCGTAATCTGCTTTAGGACAAAAATAGGCTGCGGTGTCCTCCCAAAGAATATGAGCGCAACATACGTTTCGGTGCATAGTACGGTTCGAGCTGAAATGGTGCTGGTCAACGCACCAAAGCCTGTTTGCATTGACGGTCCGCGCCCGGTGTGCCCGCCCGATTCGTGGGAGAGCATGATCTAAGCTAAGAAAGATGAACAAACCTCAGGGATCGTCGGAATTCCGAGCACTTCCCGAATCGGATCAGGAAAAATACAGGGCCGTGTCCCGCACATTGGTCCAACTGGCGCAGCGTTATGCGATCCCTCTTTGCCTCGCCCCTCCGCTTTCGATTGGCGGCAAGGTAAATGGCGCTACGGGATGCATTGTGCGTCTCGACTCCGGACCGTTCATCATTACGGCAAATCATGTGCTGGACGAGTATGAAAGACGAATCAAGGCGGAACGGATTAATTGGCAGTTTGGTCGCCTTCCGCCATTCGACCCTTTGCCTCGCGTTGCATGGAGGAACGCCAAACGCGATATCGTCTTTCTGGAAATATCGGAGTCCGAAGTTAACAGCGCCTGCAACGAAACCTCTCTGGTCTTTTCTGCCGTTAGAGGATGGCCGCCGCCAACTCCCACTGAAAGACAGGTGGTGCTCATCGCCGGGTATCCCCGCACCTTGCGGGAAGTCGGCAGCAGCGACATAAGTGCGGGCCCGTATTCCGCTTTATTTCGCATCACGAGCGTCGGCGAAGGGTACTTCTATTGTCAGATCGAACAAGAAGAGCTCATTAGTTTTGACGGCGGCCCTCTTCCGCCATCGGATGCGGAAGTTGGGGGATTAAGCGGCGGTCCCGCCGCCCTCATGCTCCAACTCGATTACCCGCTTGTCGGCGTCGTTATCGAGCACAGCCAAACGTACAACATCCTGAAAATCTCAACGGTGGATAACATCCCGCTTGAGGATATCCGTCGCACAATTCCAGATTCACAACCGTAATGTTGCAGCCAGCGTCCGCAGAAAGTCAGTCTCTCCAAGACTCGTTGGATATAACATCCCTTCGTTGGCTGTCGTGTATCCAACTCCTTGGACATAGAACGGGCCGCCCACATAAAACAAAATGCCCGCGACCGCCGGTACATCCAACCGACGCAGTTGTGGATCAAGCTCCTGAATGACCTTCCGAACTCCCTCTGCTAAGAAAGCGTGCGGAGTGTCCGACGATGGCACCGTCCAGAAGCCGTCACCTTGATGTGCTAAACGAGAGATACTGATGGCGACCACGCCGACATCCGCTTTGTTCGTGTCCACACATTTCTCAAGCTGCTTGACGGCCTGCGTAATATTCGCGATTACTTTGTTCACCGACAGAACTCGTTTGCATTCCATCAGAACCCGGCGACATTGAAATTGGAACTCCACATCTGGATTCACTTGACCGAGTATCGGGAACAAGTCCTGCCTCGCAACCATGGACGCCATCAGCAACTCGAACATGGCGTTCCGCCCCTGATTGGAATTGTGATTCTCATGAACGGCATCCGATGGACCAGCCAAGGCTTTCTTCAACAAAGCCGCCGGGATCTCAACTTGCTTTTCACGCAGGCACTTCAACGCATCGACAAACTCAATGCCTTCCACATAGGAGGTTAGAATTTCGGTAGTCTTCCCGGCCTTTTCCACCTCGGAATAGACCTGAGCTGCATCGCTCGTTTTTTCCCGCTCGGCCATCGCCTCAAGGTTGGCCTTGTACACGCGCAGCCTGTCCCGCTTTGCGAAGCCTTTGCTGGCAAGCCAACTATCCAGTTCAGCCAGGTCGCTAAAAAAGCTCGTCGTATCCAGCCGAGTCATTTTCATATTTTCTAAACCGCCTCGGATGGACGAGGCTCAATCTTCTCTACGCGCAGTCCCCCCGATCCAAAATGAATCACGAACTGCCATTGCGCCAGCGTCTCTAAACTCTCATTGTTCAAAAGCGAGACCGTTAAGGCGATAGGAGCCCCACTGGAGAGAACGTGCTTTTCGCCGAGCGGCGCAATAACTTCCGGGATGATTCCCTGAAACGGCGATAATGAATACGGGTTGGCATATACCACCCAACCGCCGTTATCGTAGCCGCCGACAACAATACCTCCGCTTTTACCAGGATGCAGCGCGATCTCATTTGTATCCCGGCCCAGCCAGTACGCACGGTCTATTTCTACGCCGCGTGTGGCCGTCTTCAATGCCAGATGAGCGACCAACGGCGGTGTCACCATGCCGCGCTCTCCAAGAGCAGCGATGGGATTCTTGACGCAAACGAGGAGCGACTGCGATCGAGTCGGGCTAAATTCGTCCTCTATCCAGGCTCCACGCGGGGAGTAGTAGGACAGGTAGCGCCACTGCAAACTGCATTCAAGACGCGCCGTTCTCGACCTCGGTACGCCCAGGCGTCGTGGCGCATCCGGTCCTCCCACGCGGTCCTGCGAAGTCTGGTTGATGGAATGATCGACGCTGTTGAAGTTGTTACGCGCGTTCGGCCCAATGGCGTTGTTCGTGATCGAAACCGGCGTGGTAAACCGATTCTCCCGATGCCTTAGACCAGAGATTCGAGCTTGTACTTGTTCCCACCAGATAGAGCCCGGATCGCCTTCATGCAATCGTACTTCCCAATAATCTAAATCGGCGCGGATAGCTTCCAAAGTATCCGGCATCGGTCCTCCCACCTCTCGATTCTGCTGCTGCGGGAGCAATTCGTCTCCTTTGGCAACCCCCTCCGCCGTGAACGCGATGATCTGCGTCGATTCCGGCGTAAACCGGATAAAACCCGCCGTGCGAAGAGACGTGACCGCCTCATTCTTCTGTGCGTCCGTGAAGCCCAGCTCCTTTGTCACCGTGACCCATTCCGCCGGTTTGAAACGATGGGTCAGCGGCGCATCGCCGGCGAGCCGCCGAAGCGCACTGAGCAGTTTTTGGCCCGGTGTTGAGGTCATCGTGCTCACCTCACCGCCGCCGCCAGATTGTGAACCCAGTGGCCCAAGGCCGGCAAAAACGGCCCGATGAGCGTCACGTAATCCGCCGCCGCAGCGATGAACTGCTGGTAGCGTGTCGAGGCGGACTCTCGATCCGGCGCCGCTTCGAGGTGAGCGAGCGTTTCCAGAATGGCCGCGCGCCGTGTTCCATCCTCGATCCCCGATTCAATAGCGTTCCGCAACTCCGCGAAGGGAACACCCTGATGAACGACGTTCATGGAGTTGTCGGTGCTATTCACATTGTTCCGCGCGTTTGGGCCTGTGGCATTGAATGTCTGGTTCACTACGACCTCCTTGGGACGGTTCTGGGCCGCCGCACGCTGATGTCTCAGCCGCGCGATGGCTTCTTTCGCTGAGGTGTGCATCTCCCGCTCAATCTCCAAGTGCCAAGGCGATCCAAGCCCCAGCCGGTGCCGTTTCACCGAGCGGTCGTTGCGCACATTCATGATGGAGCCTGCGGCAAACTCGCTGGCGGTTTGCCACAGCTTCTTCTCCGCCGCTTCATCGCAGGGAAGATGGAAGGCATCGAACGCTTCGATATAGGCGTCCGCCTGGGCCGAAATGTTCACCTTAAGCCGCTCGACTGCCCATGCGATCAACGCTGGCAGGTATCCTCCGGCGTTGCCGTTATGAGTTACGCGGTTGATGACTCGATTGCGCTCTTCGCCGAAGTCACGAACGATCCTCTCTCGCTTTGCCTTCCAAGTGAGTTCGGCAAGTCGCTCCGCTTCCGCTCTTTTTACTTCGTTCATAGCTTGCAACCAAATTTGAAATTTAGGTGGATACGATCCAACCTGCTAACCCAGCAGACCCCGTTCCAACGCCTGCAACTGTTCATCGGTGTCGGTGAAGGGCATCATCTGCGCGTAGCGCATTTTGCTCTTGATCCGTTCGTCCGCGGCCGTCAGTTTGAACTCCTCGATCACACTGGTCAATAAGACCATGTAACACATCGCCGCAAGCTCGAAGTACACTCCCGCCAAAAGCGGATACGTCTCGCGCTTGAGATCGAATCCCGTCGAACCGGCAGAATGGGTGTACCAGCTCATCTGCGGGTACTTCACTTCGTAGAGTTCATCGAAGGGATGTCCTAACTTGGCCGTCCGCTCTTTCAGGTTCATCCCGGACCAGTGGGTAAGCGGCTTTCCCTTCGGGTGCTGTTTCGTCGGTTTGGTCTCCGGCCACAGCGCAATGCGCCGCGCGTCGATGGAGGCTTTGTTATTGGCAATGAACCCCGCCACAATCGTCGTATCTACCTTGGACGCGGGATGCTTTGCTTTGAACGCCACAATCTTTTCGGCAGCCCGTAGCTTCTCGACTTCCGAGAACACCGAGAACTTGTCCACTGCGTCCGGCACTACGTCGAGTAGCTTGACGTCCACGGAAAGCTCGAAGAGATTGCGGGCCAGCATGACGATGGCCTGGAAGTCCATCGCCTGCTTGAGCGCGAGAAGGCTCTGGACGTTGGCCCTGGCCCGCAGGTACAGCCCGTACACACGGTTTTCGTGATCCGACTTCGCCAACTGGCCGGCCACGACCCCCTGCACCTCCATCTTGTCAAACTCGTTCAGGCTCTTCACAACTGTGAAAAACCGTTCAACCGCCGTCGCTTCGTCCGGCCCTATCGGAATGCTCAATTTCCGAAATACGCGCATGGCGTCGTGAGACGTAAACATGCCGCGCTGCAGCCCGGCTGCTTCGGCGAGGGCCTGCTTAATGGGAAAACGACTCTCGTTAACCTCGACAAAGAGTTCCCGAACAGGCTCCGGAACTACTGACTGGAGCTTCTTTTCTACATCTTCGCGGCTTAGATCGAACTGGATGCCGCCTACCGTGAATTGGGCCATAACAAACCTCACCACCTACTATACACCACCACCTACTTAACACCTACTACTGTTCTGGGAGGACGACTCCTCCCTGTCTCCAGCCGCGTCCGCGTCTTCCGCCACCCTCCTCAGCGGGCCTGTTCCTGCCCGCAACGCCGACCCTGATGTGTTGAAAAGCAAAAACAACAGCAACAGCAAAAGACGCTAAGGGGAGCTCCGCCCCTCGCGCCCGCAAGGGGTGTCCCCAGGCTTCCGCGCTTCGCTTGTGCAGCCCTCCGCTTCGCTTCGCCCTTTCCACTCCCGCTTCGCTCCGTTTCAAGGGTGGGAGATCCCCCTCCCCTTGCAGTTGCTACCCCCCGCCTTCGCCAGGTGGCGTTCGGCATGTATGTCACATGCCACTGCCAATCCACCGGCAACGGCAAAGGCAACAACCCAAGGAGGAAGCACCCATGAACACCACAGCAACCACCGCAGTCGTTACCCCGTTTACCCAGAACAACAACAAGCAAAAGAACCAGACCGCGAAAGAAGTAATCGCGGCCAACGTGCAAGCGCTCATCGAGCAGTTGGAGCAGGGACACTCCGAGGCCCTTACCGCCTACCTCACGGCTATGGGCAGGTTTCACAATTACAGCTTTGGCAACATTCTTGAGATTGCGCGGCAGAAGCCGGACGCGACCCGCGTTGCTGGCCTCTACGCGTGGAACCAGCTTGGCCGAAAGGTCAAGAAGGGAGAGCACGGCATCCGCATTCTGGCACCTGTTATCGGAGTACGCCGGAAGAAGGACGAGGAGGCAGAGAAAGACATCCGCACTCAGAACCAAGCTGTTTTGGTTGGATTCCGCGCTGCCTATGTCTTCGATGTGAGCCAGACGGAAGGCAAGGAGCTTCCCGAATTCTCCGAGCGCGTCTCCGGCAGCGCCGGAGAGTACCGCGACCGGCTTGTGGATTTTGTCATCGGGCAAGGAATCGCGCTGGAGTTCAAAGAAAGTATCGCTCCCGCTCTTGGCGTGAGCTACGGCGGAAAGATCGCATTGTTGCCGGGCCAGTCTTCCGCCGAGGAGTTCTCAACCCTTGTGCATGAACTGGCGCACGAGATGTTGCACAAGGCCGACCGCCGTACGGCCACCACCAAGACGGTACGCGAAACCGAGGCCGAGGCTATTGCTTTTGTTGTCGGCAAGACCATCGGCCTTGAAACGGGGAGGGCATCGGCGGATTACATCCACCTGTACCACGGCAACGCAGCCCTGCTCACCGAGAGCTTGGAAGTCATCCAGAAGACTTCCGCCTTGATTCTCTCCGCACTCGAAAGCCCCGCAGCGGAAACCGCCGAAGAACCTGAACCCGAACTGGCGCAAGCCAGCTAACGCCGGCTTTGATGTGGCGGACGGCCTCACGCCGTCCGCTCAACTCCCCACAGCACGACCAAACCGCTCAATGGAGAGCAACCCATGAACACGAATACTGCTACCGAATACCGCAACCTTCCGCTCGCCGTCCTCACTGAGTCCGCCACCAACCCGCGCCGCATCTTCGAGGATTCCGCCCTCAAGGAGCTGGCCGAAAGTATCCGCAGCCAGGGCGTTCTCTCTCCCTTGCTTGTGCGGCCTCTCACCGACCAGAGCTTCGAGATTGTCGCAGGAGCCAGACGTTATCGCGCCGCGCAGATGGCCGAAGCGCCGACTGTGCCCGTCCGCATCGTTAACCTCACCGACGCCGAAGCATTGGAGGCGCAGCTAATCGAAAACCTGCAACGCCGCGACGTTCACCCGCTGGAGGAGGCGCAGGGATTCAAAGCCCTGCTCAACTTGGAAGACCCGAAATACAGCATCGAGCAGATCGCGGCAAAAGTTGGGAAATCGCCTGCATATTGCGCCGCCAGAGTTCGATTGACGGAGCTTGCCGCGCCCGTGGTCGATGCGTTCTATGCCGAGGAAATCGGCGTAGGACATGCCTTACTCCTCGCCAAATTGCAGCCAGCGCAACAAGAACAGGCGCTTGCCAATTGCTTCCGGGAGGAGTGGAACGGAGCCGGGGCAAAGGCCAAACGAATACTGCTCCCTGTGCGGCACCTGCAACAGTGGATAGAGCATAATGTCCTCCTACTCTTGAAACAGGCACCGTTCAACAAACGCGACCCGCAACTTGTTCCCGCCGCCGGAAGCTGCGTCGAGTGCCCCAAGCGCACCGGACACAACAAATTGCTTTTCGCCGACGTGAGCGGCAATACCGACGCTTGCACCGACCCGAATTGCTATGCGGCCAAGCTGGACGCGCACGTAAAGGCGAAGGTCGCCGCCAAGCCAGAACTGGTCCAGATCAGCACGGCATACAAGCAGCAACCAGAAGGCGAAAAAACTATCCCGCGCAACAAGTACGTCGAAATTCGGGAAGAAAAGCCCGACACGCCGGAAAAGGCGAAATGGCCCGAGTTCAAAACGTGCAAGTACACAACCGAGGCCATTGTTTCTGACGGCATCGACAAGGGCGAATTGCGGAAGGTTTGCACGGAGCCAACCTGCCCGGTTCACCATCCCAAGAAGCAGACACCGAAGGCCGATGCCAGCTTCAAAGCCGAGCAGGAGAAGCGCCGCCGCGAGGAGGCACTGGCGAGCGCGACCGGAATTCGCGTCCTGCAATCTATCGTGGCCGCCGTTCCCGTCCGGTTGATGAAACGCGATCTTCTATTCATTGCCGAGCAGTTGCTCCCGATGCTGGACGAAAAGCGACTGGAAATGGTCGCGAGGAACAGGAGCATCAAGGCGAAGGAAGGTGACTCGGTTGCCAAGTTGCTTACAGCCTTTATCCGCAAAGCCGACGAAGGCTCAATCGGCAAGCTGATTGTGGAAGCTGTGATTCTGCTCTCAGCTAGGTCACAGTCGGACGGAGGCAAGGTTCTCCGCACAGCGTCCCAGGCGTACGGTGTCGATACCGATGCCGTGACCCTCAAGGTAAAGCAGGAGTTCGCTGCGAAGGAGAAGGCGAGGAAGGCCGCTAAGTCAGAGCCGAAACCAACGGCGAAGGCGAAAAGAGCGGCATAACAAAATCCAGAATCTTCGGACCTGCCTTCGGGCAGGTCCTTTTTTGCGTACCGGCCCGTCTTCCCACCCCAAAGTTGCTCTCGCATTCGTCGAGAGCGCCCTGTTTCGCCCACCCGACGGGCAGACGCACACCATTGATCCAATGAGGGTTCGAATCTGGACCAGCCAATGTACTCCGGCCCGGTCTGGCCTGCCGTACATTTCCTAAAGCGAAATATTCATGTACCGCCGGCAAACTTGCCGGCCAATAATATTTTATCCTTGACAGCTGAAAAGGTCGGGGGTACAAACAGACACAAGCTTTTCATTCTATCCAGCCGGCAAGTTTGCCGGCGAGGTTTTATGGTTCTTTCCTTTGGCGGACAAAACAACACGGCTGTTGGCTTCCGATTCGGCAGCAAGGGTACTCATTCGAGCAGAACGATGATGCTTGCAGAGCTTGCATCAGTTATGTATGCGGTGCCCCCTAACGGCTCGCGAAAAGAGTACGTGTCTGCTGTAATCGACGCGAATTGCCTTCGCAAACCGACCATCTCTACGCGTCGTCTCTCCCTTCAAAGGCTGAGCGAACTATACGCTCTTGATCCTGAGATTCCGATCTTCCGAATCCTTCGTCTACTTTGGGATGCCGACCGGGTCTCACGACCGCAGCTCGCAATCCTAGCTGCTCTTGCTCGCGATCCGCTCTTGATGGCAACTGCGCAAGCCATCGTCCCGTTGGCTGAGGGGCTCGAGATGCCTCGCAAGTCAATGACGGAGGGGCTTCGGGAAAAGGTTGGAGACCGGTTGAGCGATGCCACTCTGGACAAGGTAATTCGGAATACGGCGAGTTCTTGGAGTCAATCCGGCCATCTGAGTGGCCGGACCTTCAAAATTCGCCGAAAAATACAGCCGACACCCAGAGCAGTCGCATTCGCTCTTTATCTCGGGGTGGGTTCAGGTTTCCATGGGGAGGAACTCCTCGCGTCTGGCTGGATCAAGACGCTCGATTGCAGCCCCTCTCAAGCTTTGAATCTTGCCGTCGAGGCGAAGCGGCTTGGACTATTAGATCTGCGAGTCGCTGGTGATGTATTTGACCTTAGTTTGAATCGTCTCGATCCTCGTTCAGTAGGGAGCACACGATGAGTCGAATCCAACAACTTGCAAAGTCGTATGGCCAGCACATAACCACCGCCTGGCAGAGAACGATCGCCGATTCGCAACGAGTGATCATTGTCGTTTACGACAAAGAACTCGAACGAGATATTCTGGCGCACAAAGATGAATTTGAGATTGTTACCAAGCAGGCTAATCACGACTGGTTTCAAGTGGATGTCGCCCCTGCCTTCGCTGAATGGATTGCGGCATCCGAATACCGGGATGCATACTTTGAGTCTCCAGACGACCTTCAACTCAAACTAGAGTCGGAATTCACCAGCTTCGTCGCGAACAAAATTAGAGCCGTTTTAACTCGTACCGACGTGACCGAGAGTTCCGTCGTTTCGGTATTTGGGGTCGGTGGTCTATTTGGATTTACGCGGATTTCGCAGGTTCTCAAACTGGTCGAGCCTTCGATCCGGGGCCGTCTCGTAATCTTTTTCCCAGGTCAATACGAGCAAAACAACTACCGTCTCCTCGATGCACGGGACGGCTGGAACTATCTTGCAGCGCCAATCACATTAGATAGCGTGGGGCTTGCGTAATGCTACTGAAAGACATTCTTCTCCGTGATCCATCGAAAAATCCGCTAGCCAACAACGGGCAGGCTCGCATTCAAAACGAGGCTGCTGATGAAAAGATGTTGGCACAGTTACGAGGCGAACTAGAAAGCTTCGTTTGCAAGGGTCAGTATGGCGACGGTATGTCGCGAATACTCGACTCATTCCTTCGCGGCCAGTCCCAGGCCAGCCAAAAGGCCGCATGGGTGAGCGGCTTCTATGGAAGCGGCAAATCGCATCTTCTAAAGATGCTTTGCCATCTGTGGCAAGACACCGCTTTCCCCGACGGAGCAACCGCGAGGAGTCTGGTCCCAGACCTGCCCCAGGATGTGCGCAGTGCTCTTCTTGAACTCGATATTGCTGGGCGCAAGTCAGGCGGTCTCATAGCCGCCGCCGGGACGCTGCCTTCCGGTACATCTGATCTTGTCCGCCAATCAGTGTTGGCAATCCTGTTTCGCGCAGTAAACCTCCCTGATCAGTATCAGCTGGCGCATTTTCAGCTTTGGCTTGAAGATCAAGGATTTCTTGATACCGTCAAGGGCGCAGTCGAGGCCGCCGGAAAGTCTTGGGAAAAGGAACTGAGCGACCTGTATGTAAGCCCTATCATTCGCGAAGCACTTTTGCAGTGTGACCCAAATCTGGCGTCCAGTAAGGCGCAAGTCGGAGAGACTCTTCGAAAGCAGTTTCCCCTTCGAACTGCTGACCTTACATCGGCGGAATTTCTTTCTACGTTTCAGCGTGTACTCAAGCGTGCCGGCAAAGGGGGAAAACTGCCGTGCACAATTTTCATCCTCGACGAGGTTCAGCAATATATCGGTACGTCTGTCGACCGATCCGTCACCATCACCGAAATTGCAGAGGTTCTCTCGAAGCAACTCGATAGCCAAGTGATGCTTGTGGCCGCTGGCCAATCGGCGCTGACCGGTCAAGAGCTACTCGCCAAGATGCTGGATCGCTTTCTTATCCGCGTTCAGCTTTCCGACACAGATGTGGAAGTAGTTACTCGGGAAGTGCTGCTTCAGAAAAAGCCCACCGCACGATCTGAAGTAGAGAAGCTATTGAGCCACCACGCCGGCGAAGTATCTCGGCACCTGCAAGGCACAAAAATCGGACAGCGCACTTCCGATCAGAACACGATCATTGACGACTACCCGCTATTGCCAGTGCGCCGTCGCTTTTGGGAGGAATGCTTCCGGCAGGTTGACGCAGTCGGAACCCAGAGTCAATTGCGCTCTCAGCTCGGAATCATCCATGAATCACTGGAGAAGCTAGCTGACTTTCCCTTGGGTACGGTCATTCCCGCCGATCAACTCTATTCCATCCTTGCGTCAAAACTCATCGGCACCGGCGTCCTGCCACGCGGAATCTATGATCGAATCGGTTCTCTCCCGAACCCTTTGGCACAGCGCATCTGCGGCCTTACGTTTCTAATCGGACAACTCAAAACGGAGTCGGGTGTCGATATTGGCGTTCGGGCGACTGCCGAACATATTGCTGATCTACTCGTCGAGGATCTGACTGCCGACAACGGGAAGTTGCGGTCTGAAGTTGCCTCGCAACTTGATTCCCTGGCCGACGATGGTGCTCTCATGCGGGTTGGCAGTGAATACCGCATCCAGACTGAAGAAGGCCGCGCTTGGGACGATGAGTTTCGCAAGCGTGAGACTAAATTCAAGAACAATGCCGCAGACTTCGATGAACAGCGCGATCAGCTGTTGGCGGCTGAGATAGATCACGCATTGAAAGGGATCAAGCTGATTCAGGGGCAGGCAAAAGTCAGCCGAGCCCTAGTGACGTATCGAGGCCAGGACCCGCCGCAAGTAGGCGGCGACTCCATTCCGGTTTGGATTCGCGATGGCTTTTCCTCGACAGAGAAGGCGATGACTGACGCGGCTATTGCCGCAGGCATGGACTCGCCGACTATCTTTGTGTTCATTCCGAAGAAATCACGCGAAGACCTGCTAAGCGCCATCGCAACCAATGAGGCCGCCAATCAGACCATCCAGGCGAAAGGTGCGCCGGCCACTCAGGAGGGCGAACTGGCAAAGAGTGCCATGGAGAGCCGGAAGAAACTTGCTGAGACCGCGCGCAACAACCTCATCACCGACATTGTTGGCGCGGCCAAGGTCTTCCGCGGCGGAGGTAGCGAAGTCTTTGGGCTTGCTCTCGACGTAAAACTGAAATCAGCAGGCGAGGACTCCCTGATAAGGCTTTTCCCGCAGTTCAGCAAAGCGGATGCCCCCGCGTCGGCTTGGGAAAGCTGTATCAAACGAGCCCGTGCTTCCCATGAGCAGCCATTTCAGCCGTTGAAGTATGAAGGTCCGATTGAACAGCATCCCGTCTGCCAGCAAGTGCGCCAGACGATTGGCTCCGGAAAGACAGGTACACAAATTCGCAAGGAACTCGAAGCTGCGCCATTTGGCTGGCCTCGGGATGCGGTGGATGCCGCGTTAATTGCGCTTCATAGTTGCCAACAGCTTATTGCAACGCTAAATGGCACACCGGTGGAACGTGGGCAACTGGATCAGAACCGAATCCCGAAAGCAGAATTCCGCCTTGAGAAAACGAACATCTCCGTCGAGGATCGACTCAAGTTGCGCAAGCTATTCCAATCGCTTGACGTGAAGTGCACCTCCGGAGAGGAAAACGAAAGGGCTGCCGACTTCCTCCGGGCCGCAATTGCGCTGGCCAGCCAGGCCGGCGGTAATGCGCCGTTACCAGCGGTGCCCTCAGTGACAGATTTGGAAGACATTCAGAATCAAGTCGGGAATGACAGGCTTGCTGCTATCCGCGACAATGCCGACTCCATCACGGTGCGTATTATCGAGTGGAAGAAAACGAAGGCACTAATTGCCCAGCGTCAGCCGGCATGGAAGACGGTGGAAGGGCTGGCCGCGCATGCTGCAGCTCTCGCAACGGCGCAAGCGACTCGCGAACACGTAGAGGCAATCCGGACACAACGTCTGCTTGTGGATGCCACTGACCCTATACCGGCCTTGAAGTCTACGCTTACCGACTCATTGCGGCAATCGTTGAACGAAGCTCACTCGGCGCACGAGACTGCGCATGAAGAAGGCATGCAGCAGCTAGTTACGAACCCAACCTGGCAAAAGCTAACCCCACCGCAGCAAGAGAAGATCCTCGGCGACGTTGGAATTCAGGCTCCAATGAAGCCTGATACTGCAAGCGATGCAACGATTCTTGCCGCACTCGACTCGCGCAATCTTGCTATGCGGAAGGCCGAAGCCGATGCGGTGTCCGGCCGTGTGGCGCATGCACTCAATGCAGCCGCAAGTTTGCTGGAGCCCAAAGTTAAGGGTGTCAGCGTCGAAAAATCGCTACTCAAAACTCCCGATGAAGTGCGGCAGTGGGCAGAGCGGCAGCAGAAAGCGCTACTTGAAGCAGTTGAGAAAGGTCCTGTTCAGGTTCAATAACTATGCCAAGTCTCTCAAAAGAACTTCGTCGCCTCCTCGAAAAGGCTATTGCGGGCAAGGACGGCGCCCGTCAAATTGCTGAGGACGGAGCAGAACAGTCTTTGCGGCGCCTCGCCGTCGATCGACAGGAGCCTCACAGCTCTTTGTCTCCCGACGAGAAGGCGTTCAGGAATCAACTACGCGCCCACGGTCGTCAATTGGGTGACAAGCGCGATGTGCAGCGGGGAACGCAGACTATCAACCATCTTAAACAGGCAGTAGCATACGAGCACTGGCACCGGTTGCTATTTGCTCGTTTCCTTGCCGAAAACGATCTGCTGATGCACCCGGAACATCGTGTGGCGTTGACGCTGGGTGAGGTCAAAGAGGTTGCTCTTGGGAAAGGCTGCGACTGGATTGAACTTGCCGCCGAATACGCTCAACGAATGTTGCTTCGGGAAGTTTTTCGCTCAGACGATCCAGCATTGCGCGTTCCGCTTCCGCCTGAGAAGCGCCGGGACCTCGAAGCCAAGCTCAACTCGCTTCCTAAAGAGATATTTCTTGCCGATGACAGCCTCGGCTGGGTTTATCAATTCTGGCAGAAGGACGTGAAGGACGAGGTCAATCGGTCAGAAGTGAAGATTGGGGCGGATGAACTATCCCCCGTCACTCAGTTATTCACCGAAGACTATATGGTCTTATTTTTGCTGGAGAACTCCTTGGGCGCTTGGTGGACAGCGCGGCGAGGCGCACCTGATCTTTCTGGTTACAAATGGACCTATCTACGGTTTAGTGAGGACGGCACTCCAGCAGCAGGATTGTACAAAGGTTGGCCGAATACATCGAGAGAGCTTAGAGTGCTGGACCCCTGCATGGGGAGCGGTCACTTCCTAACGTTTGCTCTTCCAATCCTTGTCCGAATGAGGCAGGCGGAGGAAGGATTAGAACTCTCAGATGCCATTACAGCGGTTTTGCGTGACAATCTCTTTGGAGTTGAACTTGACCTCCGATGCAGTCAGATCGCGGCATTCAACCTTGCACTGACTGCTTGGAAGCTTGCAGGTCATCATTTTGACCTCCCGCCCCTTAACCTCGCCTGTTCCGGGCTTACGATAAGCGCGAAGGAAGAAGATTGGGTAAAACTGGTCGGAGAAGACAAGCGGAACCAGGCTCTCATGCGGTCGCTGTATTCGCTTTTCCTAAGTGCACCGACATTAGGCAGCCTCATCGATCCCTTGCAGCCAGGGCAACCGATGGTACAGGCTGAGATCGCAAAGTTAATTCCTCTCATCAATAAGGCATTGGAAGCTGAGGAAAGAATTGCTGAAACGCATGAACTCGTTATTGCGGCGAAGGGGTTACTGGAGAGCGCCAAAATCTTAGGGAGCCGCTTTTCTTTGGTAGTGACAAATGTTCCTTATCTCGGGCGTGGAAGGCAATCAGAGGAGCTTCACCGGTTTTCGAATACATATTATAAGGACGCTGCCGACGACTTAGCCCAGGTGTTCTTCGATCGTTGTCTCCGGCTTCTCAACGCTGGCTCTTCTGTAGCTCTGATAGCTCCTCAGAAGTGGACCTATGCGTCTAGATATAAGCATTATCGCAGGCGCATGCTTCGCGAATCTCGCCTGGGGTTTGTCGCAATTTTTGGGCCGGGAGCATTTCGAACAATAACCGGCGAAGTTGTCGATCCAGGCGCATTCATTGCCACAGCTGGTTCTCCGGGAAACAGTAATGACTTCTCATGGATTGACGTCACTTCTGCAAAAGGAGCGGATGATAAGGCAGAACTTCTTCGCGCGCAGACTCCGCAGCGGCTAAGTCAAGCTTCAATGTTTGAGAATCGAGACTGTTTGGTTAGACCTCCTTTCGCGTCGTCTGTTCCTCTCCTAGGTAAATTCGCATTTAGCGTATCAGGCTTGAAGTCCGGCGACAGCGAGCGATATAACCGATGTTTTTGGGAGCTTCCATCTCTTGACGCTGATTGGGAGGTTCTTCAGAATGCAGCCGAGAATGATGGCCAATTTGAAGGGCTTACAAGTGTGATTTTTTGGGAACAAGGAAAGGGCGAGCTTGCAAAGTTGGCAGAAAGAATGAAGGGCATGAATCATGTCGTCCAGAACTGGCGGCGTGGTCAGGCTGCCTGGGGCCATCGTGGTGTCGCAATCAGCGCAACCGGCCGTCTAAGAGCGTCTGGCTATCTCGGGGACCGTTTCGATTCTGCGGTGACAGTAATCGTCCCGAATGATCCGGATCACCTTGAAGCCCTCTGGCAATTCTGCGCGTCTGACGAATTTTCGAAGTGCATTAAGCATATCGATAACAAACTGTCGGTCACGACTGCGACCCTCGTAAATGTGCCATTTGATGTTGATCACTGGCGACAGATGAAAGGGGCGGGCGGGTTATTAGCTAAGCCGTTTTCGCCGAATCCAAGACAATGGATCTTTGATGGATTTCCGAAGGAGTCTGACTACCCTCTCCAAGTTGCAGTAGCACGTTTGGTCGGCTATGAATGGCCAAGACAAACAGGATCGAGTTTTCCAGACTGTCCGCCGCTTGGTCCAGACGGCCTCAATGAATTCGTCGCTATTGATGGCATTGTCTGCCTGGCTCCCGTGGCAGGACAAGAAGGTGCCGATAACAGGTTGAGGTGCCTCTTGCAAGCCGCATTTGGTGCGCAATACAACGCGGCAGAGTTGCTCGCTAGAAATAAATCGGCGAACTTCGAAGCGTGGCTACGAGACGAGTTCTTCGAGGAGCATTGCCAGCTGTTTCACGACCGGCCGATAGTCTGGCATATTTGGGACGGTCTGAAGGAAGGCTTTCATGCTCTCGTGAATTATCACAAGCTCGATCGCCGTACCTTAGAAAAGCTTATCTATTCTTATCTCGGAGATTGGCTGACACGTCAACGATTGGATGTTACGAAGGGAGTTGAAGGTGCTGACAGGCGACTGGCCGCCGCTGAGCATCTTCAGGGCGAGCTAAGGAAGATTCTCGAAGGAGCAATCCCTTACGATATCTTCGCGCGGTGGAAATCAATCAAAGCGCAACCCATCGGTTGGGACCCTGACCTCAATGACGGGGTTCGAATCAACATTCGCCCGTGGATTTCAGAGGCTAAGCTCTATAGAGCCACTAAATCCGGGATTTTGCGCGTGAATCCAAACATCCATTACAGAAAGGATGGCGGCAAAGAGCCAGATCGCGATCCCGGCGAATTTCCGTGGTTTGCAGAATCATCGGACCGAACCAACGACAATCATTTGTCGCTTGACGACAAGCGTCGTGCCCGAGGACTCCTATGAAACTGCTCGAAAGGTTGAGAGACTCCTTTGCAAAGTGTCTCCGTGTTCCGGAAGGGCAAGTTTCGCCTGTGGCGATTGTGTGGACTGATGCTACCGGAGAGTGGTCATCCTTAGCTCCCCTTATCCGTTCGGTGATGCCAGAGTTCTTCACATATGGTGAGTATCATCCAGAGGATCGCGTTGGCCCAGCCATCTGGTTGAAGTGCATTGTGGACAGAACTCTTCCAGAAGCTCCGCCGGCAGACAAGACGCCGATCATCTATTTGCCGAATGTCAGTCGCCAAACTCTCCGGGCCGCTGCCGAGTGTCCACCGCAGTTGGCTCCATTGATTGAGTTGCAATATCGCGGTCGCGTATGGCATCAGTCGAACGGTCGTGATTGGACGGTGATGGCATTCCTGGTGTCAGTTGAGGGGCTGGGCCTAGAGGTAACGCAGGACCGTCGTACTGAAGAAGCGATAGGGCGCGCGTTAACGCTTCTAGCCGATGCGGATGTGAAGACATTCTCAGGGAAGCGATTGGATGCGGACGATTTTGACCGCCTTTCCGTTGCCGATCCGCTACGTGACCTCCTGCAATGGCTGAATGCTCCGGAGCGCTTCGAACAGACACAAGCGGCGAGATGGGTCTCATTTAGGAACCGCTGTCAGTACGAATTTCAGATTGATCCCGCCGATGGTCCAGACGCCGCAATCAAAGCTCTTGCCGAGGGACATGTGCCCCTGGACCCGGTATGGTTCCGGTTCTGCGAATCGCCAACCTCATATCCGGGTGTGACAAAGCTCCTTCGTTCGCCGGCGAGCCTCGCAATCGATGCGTCTCGGAATCCAGCCATTAACGAGACGTTTGAAGCCGAGTTGAGGAAAGCACTAGAAGGAGTGGCTGGACTCGATCAGTCTACAGTCGCGGCAAAGGTGATGGCGCTTGAGACTCAGCACAAAGAAAGACGTTCCTGGGTTTGGGCTCGGTCGGATCAAAGCCCATGGGCCTTGGCACTGGAACCGTTAGTCGCGCTTGCCAAACTGAGCAAGTTTCCCATTGGAGGCGCAACCATTGATGCTGCGGCTGCGGCCTATTCGGCGGATGGCTATCGATGCGATCAGGCCGCGCTCGATGCATTGTCGCGATTCCGTGAAACGACATCCGACGCCGAGATCATGAAGCGTGCTGTCCGGGCACTCTATGAGCCGTGGCTCGATGCATCGACCCGTCACTTTCAGGAATTGGTTCAAAAGGCTGGCAAGTTAGGTTCTCCGCCGATTGTGGGCGAGCGAGATGTATGCGTTTTATTTGTCGATGGGCTCCGATTTGACGTTGGTGCGGCCTTGGCGGCAGAGCTGGAGCAACGCGGCGTTATTACGAAGGTGGGATTTAGACTTTCCACGCTGCCCACGGTCACTGCCACCGCAAAGCCGGCGATCATGAAAATCAGGGGAACGCTTCATGGCGAGACAGGGGACGATTTCGCACCGTTCTTGGGAATAAAGCCGGCGACAGCGCCAGTCTTGCGAGATGCCATTGCCAAAGAAGGCGTGGAGGTTTTGGCACAGGGAGAAACTCTCTTCCCAAGTGGGGCCGAACATGGCGGATGGGCAGAGTTCGGCCAGATTGATGCCTACGGACACGCTCACCCAGATGATCTGCCTGCCAGAGTGAAAACTGAGGTGATGAATGCCGCTGACCGGGTGTTGCAGTTCCTGGATGCGGGATGGAAACAGGTCAGAGTGGTCACGGATCACGGATGGTTGCTGATGCCTGAAAATCTGCCCAAAGTAGCATTGCCAGCCTTTCTGGCTGAGACAAAGTGGTCTCGGTGCGCTCTCGTCAAGGGTCATGCTGAAGTGCCGTCGTATCCGTGGCATTGGAACCACGACATACGAATCGCCTCACCGCCTGGCATTGCCAGTTTCCGAGCCGGCGAAAAGTATTCTCATGGTGGTGTGAGCCTCCAGGAGTGTGTTGTCCCAGAGATAGTCGTGACTCAAGGAGTGAAAGCCGTTTCCGCATCGATCATTTCGATTGACTGGCGAGGGATGCGGTGCAAGGTAAAGGTCGAGTCGAACGATCCCACCGTGCGAGTGGATCTCCGTACGAACTGGAAACAAGCTGGATCGAGCATCGTGGTAGGCGTCAAGGAAGTTGGTAGTGGCGGTGAAGTGAATCTTGTTGTCGCGGATGACAAGCATGAAGGATCGGCGGCAATGGTCGTGCTGCTGGACGCTGGCGGCGCAATACTCAGCCAGAAAACGACATCAGTGGGAGAGAAATCATGATTTTAGAAATGGATGCGCTCGACCGCTTGGCTGCGTCTGCATACGACGGTTATTTAGTGCGCAAGGACCTGGTCAGAAAGTATTCGCGCCAATATCCCGTGCCGACTTACGTAGTGGAGTTCTTGCTGGGTCGCTATTGTGCAAGTACCGACGAGAAAGAGATCAATGAAGGTCTCACAATTGTTGAGAAGCAACTTCAGGATCGAACCGTCCGCACGGGAGAAGAGGAGCTTTTCAAGGCGCGCGCAAAGGAGCAGGGCGCCATTCGAATCATTGATATTGTGAAGGCGCGCCTGGATACAAAGAACGATTGTTACATCGCTGAACTGCCGAGCTTGGCGCTTCGCGATATTCGGATAGGGGATGAACTGGTTCGCGATAACGAACGTATGCTCACCGATGGTTTCTACGCCGAGGTGAGCCTCTCCTACGACGGCATTGTGGCCCAGGAAAACAATGGACGACCGTTTCGAATCGACAGCCTGCGTCCGATCCAGATGTCGAAATCGGATGTGCTCGACGTTCTTGCAGCCGGACGCGAGAAGTTTACTACCGAGGAATGGAAGGCCCTTCTAATTCGGTCAATCGGCTTGGAACCCGCAGTGCTCGATGAACCTGCGAAGCGTTTGGCAATTCTGCGCATGGTTCCATTCGTCGAGCGGAACTACAACTTTGTTGAGCTGGGACCACGGGGAACCGGCAAGAGTCATCTGTTCCAGCAAATCTCTCCGTACGCGCATTTGATTTCAGGAGGGAAAGCGACAGTAGCGAAGATGTTCGTCAACAATGCCAGTGGACAACGCGGTCTCGTTTGCCAATATGACGTTGTTTGCTTCGACGAAGTCTCCGGAGTTTCGTTCGATCAGAAAGATGGCGTGAACATTATGAAGGGCTACATGGCATCAGGTCAGTTCAGCCGAGGAAAAGAGAACATTCGGGCCGAGGGCGGCATTGTCATGGTTGGCAATTTCGACGTTGACGTTGAGCAACAGCAGCGGGTCGGACATCTGCTCAGCCCGCTACCGCCCGAGATGCGAAATGATACCGCCTTTATGGATCGTCTGCACGCATTTGGGCCGGGTTGGGACTTCCCAAAGGTGAGCCCGGCTGAACATCTCACCGATCACTTCGGAATGGTGAGTGACTTCTTGAGCGAGTGCTGGTCAAAGCTTCGCTCTCAGAATCGCGGCACCGTACTCCAGGGGCGAGTCTACCTGGGAGGGGCTCTCAGTGGTAGGGATATCGAAGCCGTAACGAAGACGGTGAGCGGATTGGTGAAGCTGCTTTTTCCCAAGCCGGATATGCCAATCGCAGATGAGGATCTTGAGTGGATCGTCAGACTCGCGCTCGAATCGCGCAGACGTATAAAGGAACAACAAAAGCGTTGTTTCAAAAGCGAGTTTCGGAATACCCACTTCAGTTACACGATGGGACTAGAAGGATTGGAGCAATTTGTCTCGACTCCCGAGTTACACAGTGACGAGGCGATTGAAAGCGATCCTCTGCCGCCAGGCCAGGTGTGGGCTTCGAGCATGGGAACTCCGGAGTCGGGACCAGGCTTATACCGAATTGAGGTCACTTCTGGCGCAGGAGGCGGTGTGAGGATATTGAATCAGCCTACGCCCCAAGCCTTCAGAGAAAGCGTGAAGGTCGGCGAGCAGAACCTTTACCAGCGAGCGAAAGAGTTAGTTGGAGACCGCGATCCACGCGAACATGAATTCTCGATCCAATCTCGTGCTATGGATGCAGACAAGAGTGGTGGCGGGTTGGGCCTACCTGTATTAGTTGCGCTCTGCGGCTCGCTTCTCGGAAAAAACACACGAGGAGGAACGATTATTGTTGGCGGACTAACCCTTGGCGGTTCGATTGACATGATTTCGAATGCGGTCCGGATTGCAGAGTTGGCGATCGACAAGCAGGCACAAACTCTTCTGATGCCGGTGTCGGCTCGCAGACAGCTTAATGATTTGCCAGATGATCTTTGGACGCGGATCAGCATCGAGTTCTACAAAGATGCGGCAGATGCGGTCTTTAAAGCGCTAGTGGAATGAACTTGAGGCTGCACCAGCAATGCTCGCTATTCAACCCAAAGACGGGAGGCAATCGGCCATTCAATGACCCAGCGCGTCGGTGGACCCAAGAAGATCGGTATGGGCGACATCACTGGCGCTCTCGGAGTCAATATTATTGAGCGTCGCCTCTTGGAGATGGGCTATCTCTGGTATCCGTCCGGGGGCGTCGAAGCCGGCATCGACGGTCGGCTCGAAATTCGTGCAGAGTCCGGCGAAGTAACCAATCAGGTGGTCTCGGTACAAAGCAAGGCAACTGACGGCCCATTTCAAGCAGAGACGCCCACACATTTCAGCTTCAGCTGCAGCGATAGGGATCTCCAATACTGGCTTCGAGGAAACCTCCCGGTGATTTTGGTTTGCTCACGGCCAAGAGCGGATGAAGCGTACTGGGTCTCGATTCGCGACTATTTTACCGACCCGCAACGACAGACCAGCAAGACAATTCGGTTCTCCAAGGCTGACGACGCGTTTGACCTGTCAGCCAAGGAACGAATCAAGCGGATCGCCGTACCGAGCGACGGTGGGTTTTACTTGGGTTTGCAGCCGCGCCGAGAGACGCTCTTCTCGGATTTGTTACCAGTTCGAGAGTTTCCAAATCGTTTCTATCGAGCGCGGGCTTTTCATTCTTCGCGCAAGGATGCTCTGCGTGCACTCTACGCCGCTTACCCAGAAGGTTTAGTCGCACAGGCCTTCATCATCCACGATGAGACGATCTTCTCATTCCTAGACCTGTCTGAAAGATGGTGGGCGACGGTCGCTGAAAGAGGAACAGTAGAGAGCGATCTCACTTTCGAATGGTCGATCGATGCCAACTCTGTCCGACGGAATCAGTTTGTCGAACTATTAAACGTTACTCTTCAGGCACAGCTACGAGAGGACGGCATCCTCTTCTCGAAACTGAACGGCTTCTTCTATCACCGTGCGAGCGACGACCTCTCCGATGTTCGCCGGAGTTACATGAGCAGACGGAATGAGGCGAGTCGTGACGTTTTTAAGCGTTATCAATCGAAGCTTGACCCAGATAAAACCTCCTATTACCGACACTCGGCCTTCGTTGGCCAGTTCCTTCAATTGGATGGGAACTGGTTCCTGTAGATCACACCGACCTACCGTTTCACGCACGACGGCAGAAACGACAGTCGATTCAGCGCCGATGCTCTAAGCGGTATCAAGCGTCTTGAGAAAAACCAGGCGGTTCATGGGCAAGTTGTGATGTGGGGCGCCCTTCTGCAGGAAGAAAACCTATTCAACCAGGGCAATCTTCTGAAGTTTCTGCCTCTCATGAAATTTGAGACGGAAAGCGGATTTGATGACTCTGACTGGCGCAAGCGAGAGGATGAAGAAAAGCAAATGACCATGGAAGATGCGGAGGTACAGGATATGGAGCAGGGAGACCTAGACTTATGAACTTGTCGATATTGGAAGAGCCGGAATTGGAGTTTGGTGGGAACAGCAAGCATGTCGATATTCGATTCGGGATTCGCGATTACGGCCCCTTCGATTTGGGCTCGCCGCGGTCCCCGAAACAAATTAAGATCGGACTGATTGGGACGACTGAGACCACGGAGGCGGCCGCACTGTGGTTGGAGAGATGCAAACTTGGGATTGCGCGGAAGGAGAGCAAGCAGCCGAACCTTTTCCCGGCATTCCCTCCAGTGTCCACATCAAGCTCCTTCTGTTGCGTCTTTGAGACCGCACGAGCCTTAACGAGAAACGTTGCCGGAAGCTCGATCTCGGGTTTAGCAACAGTGGCCGATATGAACACTCGAATTGAAGCTGCAGCCCAACTCCTTCTCGGTGAAATCGAAGTCCTTTGCGAGAACGCGAAACCGGACGTGATCGTGTGCGCCCTTCCGCTTGAATTGCTGGAGGTTCTCTTCGAGGAACGACGTGTCCCGGGAAGAATGGACCTGCACCACCTTCTTAAGGCACGCTCAATGCAGTTCCGCACACCGATTCAGCTAATTCTGCCAGGAACCTACGACGAGTCAAAGGCCAAGAAGCAGAAACGCGCAGGAACACCACGACCTCTCCAGGATGAGGCCACGAGAGCGTGGAACTTTGTTTCGGCCCTCTACTACAAGGCAGGTGGTACGCCGTGGCGGCTTCAACGAGACCCGTATCAACTCGCCGCTTGCTTCGTTGGCATCAGCTTCTTCGAGACTCTGGACCAGTTGCGCCTAACCACTAGCATGGCCCAGGTATTTAACGAACTTGGCGAAGGCGTTGTTGTGCGCGGCGGAGCTGCGGCACTTTCAAAAGAAGATCGTCAGCCTCATCTGGGAAAGAAAGATTGCGAGGAGCTACTAAGGAATGCCCTGGCCCGGTATCGCGAAGTCCATAAGACGCTCCCAGCGAGAGTGGTAGTTCACAAGATTTCTGCATTTTCGGCAGAGGAGCAGGCCGGAGCCGAGGCCGCGATTCACGGAGCGGGAGTTGGGATTTATGACCTTCTCCACATCACGCACTCCGATATGCGACTGTACCGGGATGGCGTATATCCACCTCTGCGAGGAACATTCCTACAAACGAGCTCAAAGAAATTCTGCCTTTATACAAGGGGTAGTGTCCCATTTTTCGAGACCTATCCGGGCCTCTATGTCCCGCGCCCCATCGAGGTGACTACTGCTGCTGGTGAGGAGACACCGCTCTCAATTGCCAAGGAGATTCTCGCGCTTACAAAGATGAACTGGAACAGCACACAGTTTGACGGTTCTATGCCGTTAACCATTACTGCAGCGTCGGGCGTCGGAAAAGTCTTGAAGCACTGCTCTGAGGGTCAACGTGTAGAACCACGGTACAGCTTCTATATGTGAACTAGGTCATGCACTAAAATTCAGATGGGCGGGGTCTCACGGCGGTGCTAGCATCGACAGTTTGGCCGCGCGAGAATGGAAACATGGCGAAGTGCCTCTATTGCTGTTCAGACGGCGACACTCGCGAGCACGTGGTTCCGGCAGCGTTTGGAGAATTCAGAGACGCTCCCGAATTACAGGTTCCGGTCTGTTCCGTCTGCAATAACCAACGCCTTGGCCGGCTCGACGAGCAGGTCGCTCGATGTGGGCCGGAAGCGTTCATGCGTGAGTTCTACCGTGTGAAGGGGCGAGCACATCACGCCGCGGTGAATCCCTTTGCTCGGGGCAGTGCCGGCGGAAGCAGGTTGGAGTTCTCAACGTTCGACCGTGAAGTTGGAGTCGAGGTCAACCTGGAAATCCGAGATGGCGTCGTGACGCAGATGTGCGAACTCATTCTCGTTGAGACAGCGACGGGAAAGGCGCATCACTTCCCGCTTACAGAAGCCACGACTGCTGATCAGCTGCGGACTGCAGTTGAGCAGAGAGCCATCCCGAAACCATACGAGGCAAGACTGTCGTGCCATCCGCACGAGCGGGTATGGATTGAAAAATTGCTGCAGGAACACTCGCCGGGGATGACATTTTCCGAGCCGAAGCTGATGAGCCACGTCATTGAGACACCCGAAGTGAAGTTCCAACTGGGAGAGCGCTATTTCAGGGGAATCGCCAAGATCGGGCTGCATTATTTTCTGACGCAGTTCCCGGCTTATTCGGGCTACGAGAAGATATTTTCTCGAATTCGGACGTTCATTTATCAGGAAACGAAGGAACCCGTTCGACGCGTAAACGAATTCGTTCATGCAAGGCATCACCCACTGCTGCTGCCGATGCTAAATCCCGACGCGCGGCCTGACGGATGGCGGGCGCACGTGCTTGCAGCCGAGACACGCCCTGGTTCGTGCCTGGCACATATCCAGATGTTCCTCACAGGGGAGAATCCCGGTCTTATCTATACCATCAATCTTGTGGAGGATACGGCGATCACCGAGCACGCTGCCCATGCCCATCTCTATCGGTACTTTTCAGACGGGAAGCAGGGAAGGTTTTCTGGCGAGGCGAGTTCGCTGCCATCGGTTCGAGTTGCGATGGCCTTTCCACCGACAACACCGACCGTCACGAACGGCTAGATGTGCGGTGCATTCATTCCGGAAGAGAGTTGCTTGGAAATTCATTCAATAGCTGGGCAGACGGAGGCAAAGGATGTTCTCGCAAGACGGTCAGCCAGGAGACTATGAGGAACGCCTCAGTCAATGGTTACGATTACTTCGGGATAGCAGAAGGTATGCTACGGACACCAGGCAAAGGAAGCCCAATGGAGAATTCAGGGAAATATTGGGTAGTATCCCCGAACGTTCGCTTCAAATCCAGAACCGTGAACGATTGGAGACAGGCGAGCGTAAAGTGGAAGGCGGCTTTCATGGGGTGGCAACCCGATGACTTTCAGCACCGCCTCGGCCCGAAATTCGCCCATGTAATCCAGCCCGGCGACACAATTCTGATCGCTCGTCGCTTCGGCGGCGAACCTGAGACGGTAGGTTTTGGAACCGTGGTCGGAGAGTTCAAGACTCGCCTGAACGGATTCAAACCCCACGAACCATTCGGATCGTTACGTCAACTTGATCCCTTCATTCCCATGAGCCGGCCGCCGGCCTCTCTGCCACTCCTAGACGCTCTAAATCAAACGGCGGCGCTGCACCAACTCCACCCTGAATCGAACCCACAACATAAAATTCTCTGCCGCTGGCTAGATGCAAAGCTAGCCTCCGCGTCGAAAGCGGATCATGGTAAGCGACCAAAGCTCCAGGCGCGCAAGGTTAAATTCAGCCCCCTTCCCACTGACGGGCAACTCGAATATCAAGTCAGAACTCCGCACCAGGTGAAACAGGCAAAAAGACGGGAAGCCGCCCTCGTCACAAGATACCGACTCTGGATCGAGCATCAGGACCGCAAGCTACGAGTATTTCGTGTCCATCGAATCCAGTGTGATGCCTACGAAGAGGCCCGGCGGAACCTAATTGAAGCGAAATGCTCCGCGAGTAGAGAGTACGTTCGGATGGCCGTCGGCCAGCTGTTCGACTATGCGTTTCAGGCACAAGACGAAATCGGTGAGTGCCGTAAGGCTATCCTTGTGCCGAACAAACCCGACATGTCACTCGTACGATGGCTCGAAACACTCGGAATCAGTGTGATTTGGGAAGATGGTTCGGTATTCCTAGACAATTCAAATGGACAATTCACCTAGCGACGAACGAATGAGCATCGCAACGGCTGCTTGTGAAAAGCGATCGTAAGTGCCGGTTGTCCCAGCCCGAGGATCTCTTTTGGTATCGTGACTATGCCTGAACTTCTTGCGGTGCCCGAAGACGCTTGCATTCAGAAGTAGAACAGGGACGAAACTTTTGTTCGGTGACCGGGAAACGTGGACACCAAAACGTTCTCTTCTGGTAGACTTAATCTTGTCGTTGCGGTGATGGTTTTGGTGTCCACCTTGGTGTCCACGTGGTGTCCACCGAGACCCAAAATTGAGTCCACAGCGGCGAAATGGTAGAAAAGAGCGAAAATAGCGAAAGCTGCGAACCGCTTGATTCTATGTGACATATATCCAAGTTGTTGAAAAACAATCTGGGGACGTAGCTCAGTTGGTCAGAGCGCTGCCATCTGACTGCGACCGATGGCTTGATCGAAGTGACGCAGATCGTCTTCAGGTTGAACTGATTCTCCCCTACGAAGTGCTGTTGCCCCTAACGTGATCTCAAAATGCCAAATCTCGGCCTGATTTCCTGTATCACAATCCCTAATCATACGCAGAAACATGCGAAATACGGATGGTTGCGTATATGATTGGGGAATGGCATCGCTTGAGTCCTACCTCGATCAGCAACTCGCTCAAGGACGCGCTTACTTCTCCAAAGAAGAGGCTAGGAAAAATCTAGGCTTATCGCCATCTGCGTTTGCGGCAGCCGCTCAAAGGCTGGTGAAGAAGCGCAAGCTCGCCAATGCTCGCCACGAGTTCTATCTGATTCTGCGCCCCGAAGACCAGAGCCTCGGTGCGCCCGATCCCGTCCGCTGGATCGACCCTCTCATGCAGCATCAACGCATCGACTATCGCGTCTCACTACTGCGCGCGGCAGCGTTTCACGGCGCATCCCATCAGGCTGCGATGGTATTCCAGATCGTCGTTCCAAAGCAGCTCCGCTTGCTTGAGATTGGCCGGCACCGGCTTCAGTTCATCTACCAGTCGCCGGAAATCTTCGAGCATGCGAATCGGCCGGAATGGTTGGACAAGATAAAGACCGCTGAGGGTTTCACCAAAGTCGCCGGCGTCGAGCTGACCCTGCTCGATTGCGTCCGCTACTTCCACAAGACATCGGGTATCGACGGAGTGGCGCAGATCGTCAAAGACATCGGGGCCAAAGCGGTCCCGCGGAAGCTGGCGAAGATCGCCGGGTTCTACGAGAACTCTGCGGTTCGCCGGCTGGGTTATCTGCTCGACCTTGCGGGCCATTCCCGACAGTCGGAGGCGCTGGAGCCGTTTGCGGCCCAGGCGAAATCGTTCAAGCCACTCGATCCGGCCATCAGGCCGATTCTGGAAACCTCTGCGGAAGCAGCCGAGAAGAACATTAAGTGGCGTCTAACGATCCATGGGCCAGTGGAGGTGGATTTTTGATTCCCAGCGCGTACCTTCAGGAATGGACGGCAAAGGCTCCGTGGCCCGACCCTCGGCAAGTGGAACAGGACCTCATCATCTGCCGCGCTCTCTGTGACCTGTTCAACGCCTCCGAGCTGCAAGGCAAGATCGCTTTTCGTGGCGGCACTGCGCTCCACAAGCTGCTCTTCGCGCAACCGCTGCGGTATTCCGAAGACATCGACCTAGTCCAGACGAAGGCCGAGCCGATTGGCGCGACCGTCAATGCTGTGCGCAAGGCTCTATCGTGGCTTGGCGACTGCAAAAGAGAGCAGGCCGGCCATTCTATTCATCTCATCTTTCGCTACGTTCCCGAAGCAGACGCAAGTACGAAGCTCAAGCTCAAGGTCGAGATCAATACCCGGGAGCATGTCTGCCTGCTCGGACTCAAGCGCTATCCCTTTTCTGTGAATAGCCGCTGGCATCAGGGGAAGACGGAGGTCGTCTCGTTCGAGCCGGAAGAACTTTTCGGGACGAAGCTGCGTGCTCTCCTGCAGCGGCGCAAGAACCGCGATCTTTTCGATTTGTATGAAGGACTGAAGCAACTCAATCTCGACCGTGGCAAGCTCCTCACCTGCTTCGACCACTACCTTGAACTTGAGGGCACGCCCATCCATCGTGCAGCGGCGGAAGAACGAATGCTGCAAAAGCTGGAACGCAGCTTGACCGAAGATATTGACCCTCTCCTCCCGGCGGGAGTCCATTTCGATCAACAAGAAGCCTTGAGAGCATTTGCAATGGTGTGGAATGAGCTGATTGTCCGCATCCCGGGCGATGCGTGGAAGCTCTCGACAAAGATCATGGATGACCTTCGGAAGAAGCGCTTTCCCGATCTTCTACGGTGAGGGCCGAGCACGTGGGGTAACGAAGCAGAGGTCTTATTGGACCCAAGTCCTCTGCCGAACAGCGGCAGAAGTTTCGCCCGAAGGTTCTCTGTTTGTTCGTGTTCTCTTCGCCAGAAATCGCACCCAAAACGACCCGAGGCACCTCTTAAAGTTGCTGGTGGGAAGAGGTCGGCGAGGCAGAGGTCGCAGGGACGATAAGGGTCCAATAAGCGTTGCCAAGGGTGTCTCAGGGAGCTAAAACGGGCCATTCGCGCCTCCTGATTTCTATAGGTTACGCGTTTCCGGTTAGCTGTCACGGCAGAGGTCGCGGGTTCGAGCCCCGTCGTCCCCGCCATGATTCTAAACTACTTAGGATCATGGGTGACCCCATAAAGGCAGAGGTCGCGGGTTTGATATAGGTGCGCT
>JAJZAL010000431.1 GCA_021799405.1 Acidobacteriota bacterium | reverse complement strand
CGGGCAGATGGCGAAGAGCAAGCCGCTTTGCGGTTCATAGACAAGGGCACTCGGCTGCGCGCCCGTGTGAACCGTTCCCGTGACGTCGAACGTGCGGCGGTTAAAAGCCTTCACTTCGCCGGCCTCGCCGTCGCTGACGTATCCCACCTGCCCGGTGTCGTCCAGCGCAATGGAACGAGCCTCCTGGAACCCGGTGATGCTTCCCGCCAGAGATCCGGAATGCACATCCACTACCTGCACTTGCGAGCCATGCGCGATGTACAGGAGGCCCGCCGAAGGGTCCATCGTCACCGAGTCCCAGGAGCCGCTCCCGCCGATATACCAGGTCTGCTTGATAAAGAATGGCTGGCTGGGCAGATCCGTCGGCGGAGGAATCTGCTGCGCCGACAAGCCGACGCAAATCAGAAAGCAAAGAGATAAGGCTTTTCTCATCGCGCCGCTCCTCCCGGGCTAAGATGTGCAGATGCCCCGCGGTGTTGGGTGGTTGCTGGTGCTGGGCTGGTAACACAACGCCGGCGCGCTTGATTGCCGGCTTAAGTTGATCCTTATCAATTCAATCACTGCGACACGAGCCGGATACCCGCGAAGATGATCTGACAACCTTTTCATTCTAAGGGATTCCTGAAGACTGCTCTGTATTGACAGACGCGGAAATTGGCGGCCTGCCTCTGCCTTGGTTCTATACTCCAGACGAGAAAAGTTTCTGTCCCTGAAAGATCTCCGTACGGCAATCTAACTGCGAAGGAAGAGAAATGGGAGGAGGTCTGTTAAGCATCCCATCGCTTCAGCAGTGGCGGGCCGATACCGAGCCCCGTACGCCTCGCAGCGCTGAAACCGTTTATCGGAACCTGAATGCAAACACTGGAGGTGCAATGGGCACTTGCTTTCCCATGTCCCAGAGTCGGGACATGGGGCACCCATTTTCCGTGGTGGATTGAACGCCTCGAAATCAGGGCCACCCGCCAACCAACTGCCTCAATAGAACAGATACTTGCGCCAGCGGTCGTCGCCGCGGCCCAGCATGCGCATGATCTGACGGCTGGTGTGGAGCGAGAACGGCCGCGGCTCGCGCAGCAGGATCATGTCGTCGATCTCACTGAGCAGGCGGTTGCCCTTGCGGCGGTTGCAGGGGTGACAGCAGGCCACCAGGTTCTCCCAGGTGGAGCTGCCGCCGCGCGAGCGGGGAACGACGTGATCCAGCGTCAATTCGCCGGGCGGCATGGTTTCGCCGCAGTACTGGCAGGTGTTGCGATCGCGCAGCAGGATGTTCTTGCGCGAGAGGGCGCGCGTCTGATGGGGAATGCGCCGGTACTCGAGCAGCCGGATCACCGACGGCATGGGGATGCGGCTGCGCTGTGCATGAAGGATGAGGCTGTGCTCCTCCTCAGTGTGCGCAATACCCTTGAGCACCAGCACCAGCGCCCGGCGCGCTCCGCAGATGTTGATCGGCTCATAGGAAGCATTGAGTACGAGCACTGGCATCTGCAACAAGTGGACAGTCGTCTGCACGCTGACCTGGCCGGCCGCGTGCTCGCCGGCCAGCGCGGCCTTGGCGATGGACTTCTGCTTGCGCGCATGAATCATGGCTTTTCCCAGCGACATCTCTTCCCCCGTCAAAAAGATGATTGCCCTTGCGATGAATGAGCCGAATCAAACCCTGCTCTCTCGATCCCCGCGGGCACGGACCCGTCTTCCACATCCTCCCGGGATGCATTGAAATCCTGCCGGATTGCGCTGACACGCCGTGCCCTGGCCAGCGTGGCCACCCACACGGATTCCGCCCCCGCGCGCACCAGCGCCCGGGACGCGGCGCGTGCCGTCGCCCCGGTGGTGAAAATGTCATCGATGACTAAAATGTGCTTTGCGGCGACGAAGGAAGCGTCGGAAACCGAAAAGGCTCCGCGCACATTCAGCCGGCGCTGGCGCGGCGTCAGGCCGGCCTGGCTCGCCGTGGCGCGCAGGCGCATCAGCGTGCGCGGGGCCAGCGTGAGCCGCCACTCCGGATGGCTCTTGCGCAGAAACGCCAGCGCGTGAGCCGCCAATGAGCGTGCCTGGTTGAAGCCGCGCTGTGCGTGCTTTGACCGGTGCAGCGGCACCGGAACCACCAGCATCTCAGCCGGAGCTTCAGCGGCCAGTTGAGCGATGGCGGCGGCCAGCATCCGCCCCAGCCTGTGCGCCGCCGGATGCAGCCGGCCGTACTTGAACGCATGGATGGCTTCCCTCATCCGCCCCTGGTACAGCCCGAAGGCGACCGCGCGCACGAACGGCGGCGGAGCCAGCCGGCAGGCGCGGCACAGACCTGCACCCGGCGTCTCGGCGGGCGAGTCGAGCGCGTCACCGCAGCGCACGCAGGCAGAGCCGCTCTGAACGGGGCATTCCATCCAGCAGGCATCACAGATTGGCACGGAGGAGAGCCGCGGCAGCGGGGAGCCGCAGAGAGCACAGCAGGCAGGAAAGAGGGCACAACCCAAGGCATCCACAGGACTTCGAAGCACGCGAACCACCGCGCGCCACCGCGAAGTCTCTGATGGCGGAACGTCGAACGTCAGTGAACCGGAGTCCCTGCGGAAGACGCACCTCGCTTCGGCAGCGCGGCTGCCTATGCGCTGCCTTTCCGTCCAGTATAACCGGATGCGCATTACGGCGCCAGGAACCCGGTATCGTGTATATACACTTCATCGCCCGGGTCCGCAGCCGATGGGAACACGGCCACCCGCATCAGGCGCGATTTTCGCCGCAACCCTTCGGGACGGAGCCAATTTTCCCGACTTCGTTGTTGCTCGTCGCTCCAGCAACCAGTTGCAGCGCGCTCCTCGCTCCTGGAACT
>JAJZAL010000141.1 GCA_021799405.1 Acidobacteriota bacterium | reverse complement strand
GGAAGCTGGCCAGCCTGCGCGGCTCAACTCGCGAAGCAAGCCAAAGCCAGGCAGCGCTCAGCCGCCGTTGCCTCAAGCAGATCGGCGAACTCGAACAGAAGCTCAAAAAGCGGCGCCAGACCGCCGCCAGGAACCTTGTGGCAAAGATCAAGGACCGGCTGCCTCGCCTGGAGCGGCTGAGCGCCGATATAGAGGCCGCAAAAGCGCCGCAAATGCTGTTTTCCGAGGATGCTGCCGAAGACGCGGTTTCGAAACTCGTCTCCAGCCTGGCCGAGAAGTATCCCGAGCTGAATGGCGAAAATCTGCACGAGTATCGCAAGGACATCAAGCGCGCGAATTACCTCGCTGAACTGTTCGCATCGGCGGGTTCGCATGTAGCAGAGCAGGCCGCCGTGCTGAAGAAGATGCAGGTTGCCGTGGGCGAATGGCACGACCTGGAGATGCTGGGTGCAGTAGCAGCCAGAACGATGGGAAAGCATGATACGCAGGACGGACTGGTTGATCTTGTGAAGACGCTGACCGCGTCGTCGCTCGAAAAGGCGCTGGGGCAGTGCCGCCAGTCGACGGTGCAGCTGCTGAAGCACGACACCGTGAATCAGCCTTCGCTGGAAGCATTGCCGCCCAAGCTGAGCGTGCGCGGTGAAGCGTTGCCGCCAGCGGACGAGAAACGGCGCTACGCCTGAGATCGGGTACGCGATTCCACCGGCAGTGGGTATCCGGAGCGCTCTGGATCACGATCCGCATTCCTGCGCCATCACTACTGCGAATTCCCCTTCGGCCGGCAGTGGTCCCCGCTCCGCGACATGACGGTCATCCATGCCGCAGGCTTCCCGGTCGTGTATCTTGGCCGAAGAGAGAAATCCTCTGTTCGGGGAGTGCCGCGAATTATCATGCATACTTTCGCCGCCATTGATATAGGCTCCAACTCCTGCCGGCTGAAGATCGCCAGGGTTGTGTCGCACCAATTGAAGACGCTTGCGGAGGATCGCGAGGTCACGCGGCTCGGCGCCAGCGTCTTTGAGTCCGGCCTTGTGTCGCCGGATGCGATGGCGACTACGCTCAGGGCGCTCAAGCGCTTCCAGCGCACGGTGCAGACGCACGGGGCCGACCAGATCCGCGTGGTTGCTACATCGGCCATGCGCGATGCGCGCAACGGCGCGGCCTTTCAGGCGTGGGTGAAGGCGGAAACCGGTTGGAATATGGAGATCATCTCCGGCCTGGAAGAGGGACGGCTGATTCACCTGGGTGTGACCAGCGCCGAGCCGGGAGCCGGCGGCCGCGTGCTGCTGCTCGATCTGGGCGGCGGAAGCTGCGAGATTACGCTCTCGGAGCACAAGCGCATCAGGGAAACCGTCAGCCTGCCGCTGGGTGCGGTCAGGCTGACAGAGCAGTTCCTGGAGGATGATCCCGCGCCGCCCGAGGAGCTGGCGCGGATGCGGCAGTTCATTGCCCGTGAGTTAAGGCGAGCGCATCGCAAGATCAAGCCTGAGCATGTATCGCTGGTGATCGCCACTTCTGGCACCGCTGCGGCACTCTCCGCGGCGTGTTTGAACAGCGCAAAGCTGGCCAAAGCCGCGGGTAAATCTGCGGCAAAGGCCGCTGTGAGGCGATCCACGGAAAAGGCGGGTCCGCAGAACCTTTCGACGGCCATGGCTGGGCTGGCAACCGCGCGGGACGTACGCAAGCTGGCCGGCCGCCTTGCCAAAATGTCACTTCCGGAGCGCGAATCGGTGCCCGGAATCGGCCCGAGACGCGCGGAGATTGTCGTCGCCGGAGCGCAGGTCTTTGCCGAGCTTCTGGAAACCTTTGGACTGTCCGGCTTCCGCTATTCACCGCTGGGATTGCGCGATGGCATCCTGTTCCAGATGCTGGCGGCGCAGGACGAGCGAGCCGTCGTTCACCGCGAGTTTGAACACGAGCGATGGGAAAGCGTTCTGGGCACGGCGCGGCGCTATGGCGTGGATCTCCGCCAGTCAGAGCCGGTACGTGCCCATACCCTGCAGCTCTTCCACGAGTTGAAAGCACTGCATCAACTGCCCCCGGAGTATGAGGGCTGGCTGGCCGCGGCGGCCGTGCTGCGCGATACCGGCAAGTTCATCAACCACCAGGGCCATCACCGGCACACGCAGTACATCATCTCCAGCTCAGAGCTTTACGGGTACACGCAACTGGAGCGGACTATGGTTTCAGCCATTGCCCGCTATCTGGGCAAGAGCCGTCCGCAGCCAGGCGACCGCGCACTGCGCAATATTCCCGCCGACGAGCATAAGAACGTGCACCGGGCAATCGTGCTTTTGCGGCTGGCCGAAGCTCTGAACCAGGACCGCGCCAGCGACGTTCTGCGAGTCACGGTCAAGGTCTATCCCAAGCGGGTTTATCTGGAACTGGAACCGGGGCGAACGGGCGCGGAGTTGGAATTGTGGTCTCTGCGCAAGGAAGCCGGCTACTTCCGCGAGGTCTTCGGGCGCGAACTCTTTCCGACGCTGGCATAGATGGCCCGGGCCGTCCGCGGATCAATGAGCCACTGCAACAGCGGGGGATGGCGATCCATATCGACACGCGCAATGGACGCCTTGCGCATGCGCACGGCAACGCCTCCATTGTTTGAGATCAGCCTGCCCAGGAACTGGAAAAGGTTGGGATTATGGCCGACCGCCAGCACGCCCTCGGTTTCAGAGTACTTTGCCAGCAGGCGCTGGAAGGCCGCGTAGTCGGCGTCCAGACCCAGCGCCGGGCTAATCTCCACCTTGCCGTCGTAACCAATTTCAGTGCCGACGAGTTGCGCGGTCTGCAAGGCGCGCTTAAGAGGGCTGGAGACGATTACCTCGACCGGCGCCTTCAACGCGTTCAGCACGCGCGCCATCAGCATGCACTGTTCCTTGCCTTCCTTGATCAGGCCACGCTTTGCATCGAGAGTGGGGTTTTCGCGAGGCATTCCGGCATTGGCATGGCGCATCAGATAAAGGATCATAGTGCCGATTCGGCGCGTTCAGTTACAGGATAGCCGGCTCCTTGAGGTTCGATATTAGCATGTTTGTCCGTAGTCAGGCGGCATGCCGCAGCCCTGCAAGCTATCTCCCGGCGTTCCGCCCCTGGCTGACATCGTTCACAAAAGCAATGAAGTTCTTCTGCCCTGGACGCTCAAGTCGAACGGTATGCATGATCGCGTTAGAACCTGTCACAAACGAACGTGCCCGGACGCCTCTCGACGCGCGGGCATATTTCTCTTGCAATCAATTTCGCGAGATTGCTGGCACCGCCCGAGTCTTCGAAGTTACAGGCGGTGAATCTTCTCTCTGCCTTGAGTTACCCGTTCAGCTACAAAAATTTAGCTACAAAGCTGTGTTGAGTTGTAATCATTATGTACTCAAATGCACGGGCTTGCTAAATCGGATAACGCTCCAGCTCCGCCGCCTGGTGGGCCACGCTCCGGCTCAACTGCACCGTATCGACCGGAGTGAAGCGCGCCAGCCGCCGCAGAATCGCCAATTGAGTGCTCAACAGATCGCCCTCACCGCAGGCCGCCAGCACGCGCCGCGCTGCCTGCTCGGCCACGCCCATATTTTCGTCCGCCAGCAGGCTGGTCATGGCGGCAGCTACGCCGGCTGTGCCGCGTCCGGTCTGGGCCAGCTTCTTTGCGCGCAGCAGCGCCGACTCCAATGCATAGGCCCGCATGATGATGTCAGCCAGATCCGCCATGACCTCCTGCTGCTCCTGCAGTTCGGTCATGAACCGCTGGCTGGCTACGCCAGCCGCGAAGAGTGCGATCTTTTTCACTGAGGCCAACACGGCAGTTTCGCGGCCCAGCAGCGTATCGCCATCACTTCCAAAATTGAATGACGGCGGCTGCGTCACCTCGTCCATCACCTTTTTGATCGCTGGTACGAGCGGCAGTTTTCCGGTCATTGCCCGCTTCATGAGCCAGCCGGTAATGATGAGCCGATTGATCTCGTTGGTGCCCTCGAAGATGCGGTTGATGCGCGCGTCACGATAGGTGCGCTCGGCCGGATACTCTTCCACGTATCCGTAACCGCCCATGGTGGCCACCAGTTCGTCGGCAACGAAGCTCAACATCTCCGAGCCGTAGACCTTCAGGATGGAACACTCGACGGCGTATTCCTCGATGCGGCGCTGGATCTCCCGCGCATTGTGCGCGCGATCTTCGCCAAGCGCGGCCAGGCTGGCATCGATCATGCCGACGGTGCGATAAGCCATGCTTTCAGTGGCGTAGAGCCGCGCAGAGGCGGTGGAAATTTTGCGCTGGATCAGGCCGAATTCCGCGATCGCCTTGCCGAATGCCTGGCGCTCTTTGGCGTAGCGAATCATGTGCGCCAGCGCGCCACGCGCGCCGCCCACACAGGCCACACCGAGCTTGAAGCGTCCCATGTTCAATACGTTGAAGGCGATATGGTGGCCCTTGCCAGCCTCGCCCAGCAGATTCTCCGCGGGTATCCGGCAATCCTCGAGCACCAGCGGACAGGTCGACGAGCCGCGAATGCCCAGTTTGTGTTCTTCCGCGCCCGGGTTCAGGCCCGGTGTCTCCCGCTCCACCAGAAAGGCTGAAAACTTCTCGCCGTCGATCTTGGCAAAGACCGTATACAGCCCCGCGATGCCGCCGTTGGTGAGCCAATGCTTTTCGCCGTTGAGGACGTAATGAGCGCCGTCAGCGGAAAGGGCTGCACGGCTGCGAATATTCATGGCGTCGGAGCCGGAGCTGGCCTCGGAGAGCCCATAAGCGCCGATCAGCTCGCACGAAGCAAGCCGCGGCAGGTAGCGCTGCTTCTGCTCCTCGGTTCCATACCAGACCAGTGGCAATGTGGCGATACCGGTATGGGCGCCAAATGCTGTCGAAAAACTCGCCAGCACCGACAAATGGTCGGTAATCACGGTGGCACTGGTCAGGTCCATCCCCATGCCGCCGTATTCCTCGGGAATGTCAACGGCAGTAAATCCCAGCGCCGCGGCCTTGCGCAGCAGTTCCGGCACAACGCCCGGCTCCTTGGCCTCGATCGCCTCCGCAGCGGGCAAGATCTCTTCGCGGGCAAACTGGTCGGCAGTGGCGGCGATCTGGCGCTGCTCTTCGCTGAGATCCTCGGGGGTAAAAACTTCAGATGTTGTGCGGGTTTCAAGAAGGAAGCTGCCGCCGGCAGCGGGAATGACTGCGGACGCGGTGAGAGTGGACATAATCCTCCGCCTCTGCTCACCTTACGCCTGGGGCATGGGCCGCCGCAACTTGAGGGAGGACGGGGGCTGTGGTTGGTTGAGTGGTGTATCTCAAAAAAGAGACTCTCAGAATCATGTTTATGGATACGCTTGAGGATGGCGAAGAATAAGAGAATACAGAAGGCTCCTTCCGCCTTGAATTTGGCGCTGGTCGGCATCTGTTGCAGAGGGTGAGGAGATGTCCAGAATGGGCCATTTAGGTTTTCTGGGTGAGGGGAAACCAGGGCTTTCAGCGAGTTGCAGGTTGTTCTCCGTCTCCGCTTTTCCTGATTATTTCGCGTACAATTTTGGTATTCCCACCGTGGAGGGTCTGCCCTGATCGCCGAGATTGTGACCAGCTTGAGTCCAGTAGCCGGCTTGCTCCGCGAGCTGCAGCCGCGTGCAGTGGAGCTTGCGAGCCTGGTTTCGCAAAACGGACTGCACCACTACCTGAGAAGCCTGCAGGAAACCGATCAGACCTTCAAGGGGCTTTACCACTGGAATCTCTTCGACGCGGCGCTGCTGATCCCCTATTTCGCAGTGATGATTCTGCTCTCGGTCTACGGCGTGCATCGGTACACGATGTGTTACCAGTACTATAAGTACCGCAAGAACTACAACCCCGATCCGCCCCGTCATTTCGCGGAGCTTCCGCGCGTGACGGTGCAACTACCGATGTTTAATGAGCAGTTTGTCATCGACCGGCTTATTGAAGCGGTTTGCGCCATGGCGTATCCGCGCGACCGGCTGGAGATTCAGGTACTGGACGACTCGACCGACGAAACCGAAGAAGTGGCCCAGGATATCGTGGCGCGCTACGCGGCGCTCGGTCACCCGATTGTGTACATTCACCGGACCAACCGGCATGGATTCAAGGCTGGCGCGCTGGATGCAGGGCTGAAGGTGGCCAAGGGCGAATTTGTGGCGATTTTTGACGCCGATTTCGTGCCGCCGGCAGATTGGTTGATGAAGGTCATCCACCACTTCGCCGAACCGGACGTGGGCATGGTGCAGACGCGATGGACCCACCTGAATCGCGACTACAGCATGCTGACTCAGGTTGAGGCGATCCTGCTGGACGGCCATTTTGTGCTGGAGCATGGCGCACGCGTCCGCTCGGGAGAATTCTTCAATTTCAACGGTACGGCCGGCATGTGGCGGCGCCAGGCCATCGTTGACGGCGGCGGGTGGCAGCACGACACCCTGACCGAGGACACCGACCTGAGCTACCGCTCGCAGATGGCCGGCTGGCGGTTCAAGTATCTGCCTGAGGTGGAGTGTCCGGCCGAACTGCCTATCGAAATGACCGCCTTCAAGACGCAACAGGCGCGCTGGGCCAAAGGGCTGATTCAAACGAGCCTTAAAGTCCTGCCCATGGTCTTCCGGTCCAATACCCCGCGGCGCAACAAGATCGAGGCCGTCTACCACTTGACTGCCAACTTTAGCTATCCGCTGATGGTCATCATGTCGGCGTTGCTGATTCCCGCCATGATCTGCCGCTTCTATCAGGGCTGGTTCCAGATGCTGCTCATCGACTTTCCGCTGTTTACAGCCTCCACCTTTTCCATCGCGGTGTTTTACGTGGAGAGCGAGCGCATTCTCTTTCCCAAGGGCTGGATGAAATCGTTTTTCTACCTGCCTTTGCTGATGGCGATTGGAATCGGGCTTACGGTGACGAATACCAAGGCCGTCATGGAAGCCCTTTTCGGTATCAAGAGCGCCTTTGTGCGTACGCCCAAGTACCGTGTGGCGCAGAAGGGCGAAAAGTCGCAGGCTGCCAAATACCGTAAGCGGCTGAAGCTGGCGCCGTGGATCGAATTGCTTCTCGGCTGCTACTTTATGGCTGCGATTCTGTATACCTTCTCGAACCATAATTACTTTACGGCGCCATTCCTCATTCTCTTCGTCGTCGGCTTCTGGTACACCGGCCTGATGAGTCTGCTGCAGGGCCGCTTTGAGCGCTGGCGTGGAGGCGCGGTCTCCAGCAATGAAGAGGCCAGCCCGAAGCCCTTCCCGGTGGGCGTGTGAAGGTGATGCCGCGGTTCACCACTCGGGTGGAGCACTCTTTCCGCCGAAGCATTCGTCCAGGTTGCGGGCGGCTCTTGTAATTTCCCTCTTCTATACGTACTCTTGCGCATGACCGCTGGAAGGGCTATCTTTCATTTCAGCTTAGGTTGGAGTCTGCCATGCGCCCGTTCGATTCCCCGGAAGAGGACGCAGCGGCTGCGGCTGAGCACGGCCGGGCCCAGTTCGTTCACTCCGCGCTGGAGAATCTCTTCGATATTTCTCCTGACGCGATATTGATCACGGATGCTGAAGGTGTGATCCGTGGCGCGAACCCGCGCGCTGCCGCGCTTTTTGGGCATTCACAGGTCGAGCTGTTCGGCCAGCCCGTTGAGAATCTGATTCCCCGCCGCTTCCGGGACCACCATCCCAGCCACCGCGAGAACTATAGCGCTCATCCCAGAGAGCGCCAGATGGGTGCCGCGCTGAACTTGTTCGCGCTACGCAAGGACGGAACCGAGTTTCCCGTAGACATCATGCTCAAGCCGCTGGAGACGCCCATTGGCCCCATCGTGCTGAGCTTTGTGCGCGACATGACCGAGCAGCGCAATGCGCAGGAGGCGCTGCGCCTGAGCGACCAGCAGTTGCGGTCGATCATTGAAAGCATCCGGGATTACGGGATCTATCTGCTTGATCGCGAAGGCTGCATCATGACATGGAACCCCGGCGCAGAACTCATCAAGGGTTACGCTGCCGACGAGGTTCTCGGTCTCCATTTCTCGCGCTTCTTTACAGAAGAGGATGTGGACCGCGGCAGACCGCGCGAGCTTTTACGGCTGGCTGCGGAGCGCGGGCGCGTCGAGGAAGAAGGCTGGCGGGTCCGCAAAGACGGCTCGCGCTTCTGGGCGAACGTCGTCGTCACCGCGATCCGCAACACCGCGGGCGAGGTGACCGGCTATGCCAAGGTAACCCGCGACTTTACGGACCGCAAGCGCGCCGAGGAAGCAGTGCTCTTGCAATTAAGCAGCGCGCTGCTGGCCAATATGGATGTGCGCAAGCTTCTGGACGCGATCTCGGCCAGCCTTCGCGAGATTTTGCCGCACGACTGCGCGACGCTTGGCTTGTTTGACTTCAGAACGGGCGAGTTGATGGTTCAGTTTCTGGAAGCTGCGGAGGATTACGCTCGGCGCGGCGATTTGCGGCTACCGCGGGATGCCTCTCCGGCAGGGAAGGCGTTTCGTACTCGTGAGCCGCTGGTGCTCGAGCAGATGCCCGGCATGAACTTTGCCGCGGAATCCGTCCAACACCTGACGAGTCTGGGGATGAAATCGGCGTGCTGGGTTCCGCTTGTCTACCGTGGCGACGCCATTGGAACCTTGATGGTGGCCAGCCGGCGTGAGGCTGCATTCAGCCAGCGCGAGGCAGCCATGCTTACCCAGGCCGCCGGCCAGGTGGCGATGGCTGTGAATCATGCCATGGCGTTTCAGCAGATCGCCGAGTTGCGCGACCGTCTCAGCCAGGAAAAACAGTACCTTGAAGAAGAGATCAATCTCGACAATCGTTTTGAGGACATTGTGGGCGAAAGTGCCGGCTTGCGTCAGGTGCTCAAGCAGATTGAGACGGTGGCGCCCACCGATGCGACCGTGCTCATCCAGGGTGAGACAGGGACCGGCAAGGAGCTTCTGGCGCGGGCCATTCATCGCCTCAGTCCCCGTAGTGAAAGAACGTTCGTCAAGCTCAATTGCGCGGCGATTCCGGCGGGGCTGCTCGAAAGTGAATTGTTCGGTCACGAAAAAGGCGCTTTTACTGGAGCCATCGCGCGTAAAGTCGGCCGCCTTGAGCTGGCGCACGAAGGCACCCTCTTTCTGGACGAGATCGGCGAATTGCCGCTTGAGCTGCAGCCAAAGCTGCTGCGGGCATTGCAGGAGCGCGAGATCGAACGGATTGGCGGCAACCGGCCCATTTCGGTGCATGTGCGCCTGATTGCCGCCACCAACCGTGATCTGGCAAACATGGTCTCTGAAAAGCAGTTCCGCAGTGACCTTTATTACAGGCTCAAGGTCTTTCCTATCTTCTCTCCGCCGCTGCGCGAGCGCGCCGGAGATATCCCCGTGCTGGTCCGTCATTTCGTGGACAGGCATAGCCGCCGCATGGGCAAAGCCATTCAGAGCATCCCGAAAGAAACCATGGAAGCGCTCACGCGCTGGCCGTGGCCCGGCAACATCCGCGAGCTCGAAAATTTTCTGGAGCGGGCGGTTATCCTGACTCGCGGCACGACGCTCTATGTCCCGCTGGCAGAGTTGGAGACCACTGCGGAGAAAGTCGCCACGGCGATCGAGGGCTCCACGCTCCACGCCGCCGAGCGGGAACACATCCTTCGCGTGCTGCGGGAATGCGCGGGCCAGATCGGTGGCGAAGACGGCGCGGCAGCCCGTCTCGGACTCAAGCGGACCACCCTCAACTCCAAATTGAAAAAGCTCGGCATCGGAAGAAGTGACTATATCTAGTCTCGGTGGCGGCATTTCGTCATCGTCACTTCGTCACCACATCGTTCGGCGTCGTTGTCTCCTTGCGCGTGTTCGCATCTAACTTCTTTCCCGTCAATAAAGATCAACAGTTCGTCTTCGCGCATGCAAGTTTGGCGCGATGCGTGCATTAAGGAAGGCATGGCGCAGGGCGGGCCAGCATACGTTAAGAATCACCACGCAGGAAGATAAGCAAAAGATCGTAATTACCCTGGAGGGGCGAGTCGCGGGGCCATGGGTGGCGGAACTGAGCCGCGTCTGGGTGGAAATGGCCCCGCGCATCTCTTCACGGAAGTTATGGCTCGACTTGCGCAATGTGACTTATGCGGACGGCGGAGGCAGGGAGGTGCTGGGAGATATCTACTTTCAGACCCGTGCAGGACTTATCACCAGTACGCCGTGGTCCGAGTATCTTGCCGGGGAAATCCGGAGCAGCAAAGCAAATGGTATTGACGAGGGGGACGAAAATGGAAGTAACTCGTAATGCAGGGAACAGTTGCAGGAACCTGATCCAACGGGCAGGAGTGTTCTCGACCCAGACGTCGCCCGAGACGTTGAGCGATCTCGTATCGATAGGACACTCACTGGCCTACCCTCCCGGCGCCGTTCTCTTTTCTGAAAAGGATTCGTCAGAGAGTATTCTTTTTGTCGTTCAGGGGGAAGTCAAGCTCTCGATGAGCTCGAGCGATGGAAGACGGCTCAGTCTGTGCATTGCGCGTGAGGGCGAGATCCTTGGGCTCTCTTCCGCTCTCTCAGGGAATCCTTATGAAATGACGGCCGAAACGCTTCATCCGTCGAAGATTGCTCACATTGGCCGGCGTGAGTTCCTCGCCTATCTTGCGCAGCATCCCGATGTTCATCAGATGCTCATAGGGCAGCTTGTCCGCCAATACAGCATGGCCTGCGAGCAGTTGCGCACCGTCTGTCTATCTTCCTCTGCGCCGGAGAGACTGGCCCGGCTGCTTCTCGATTGGAGCGAGACTGGCCAGATAACGGAAGCCGGAACCCGCTTCCGTTTTGCGCTTACCCATGAAGAGATCGGCGAATTCATCGGCACATCCCGCGAAACAGTGACAAGAACGCTGAGCACCTTCAAGAATCGCCGCCTGGTAACATTTCACGGATCCACGCTGACCATCCCTAACAAAACCGCATTGGCAAGCTTCGCACACTGTTAATCGGCGGCATGTTCATTTTCATCGAGCACTTGCCATCCCATCCGCCGCGTTGAAACTGCATTGCCGTCGTGAGTCGGAGTCGACCAGCAGTTGGATTGCCATAGAAGCCAGAAGATCATCGAGCGGGTCAAGAAGATGCGGTTTTGCCGTCGTGAGTCGGAGTCGACCAGCAGTTGGATTGCCATAGAAGCCAGAAGATCATCGAGCGGGTCAAGAAGATGCGGTTTTCATCTACTGTCAATCAAGCGGCATTCACTGCTCCGCCTTCTGCGATCAAAGACGCGCAGCGACTGGGTAGGCTGAGTTCTGTGACCGTTCCCTTTACTGTCGTCGACGGTCACATTCTCATCCATGTCTCAATGAACGGGCGCACTGCTGTTCCATTTTTGCTTGATACAGGCGGAAGGAACCGCATGACTCCGAAAGCAGCAACGCATTTTCTGGGGGGGAAAGGGAGCGGCAATATTCCACTCAATGGAATAGGGCGGAAACTGGAAAATGCCCATTTTGCGACAGTGAGTGAGCTGCGCCTGGGCGCGGTTCAGATGCTGAACGAGTTGTTTGTTATCAGCCCACTTCCATAGGCGCTCGAAGACAAGGAAAAGAAGCGCCGATTGCAGGACTGGCCGGCGCTTTTCTCGCATCGGAACCGGATTTGTAACGTCAAGCGTCCAACTGATCCTTTGATCAGAGAGGATGAAGAGTATCTCGAGTCTCGTGATGATGGCAGATGCCGGACGAGTGACAGCTGCAGTCCGCGCCGGCACCGATATTTCCAGAGCGCGCCGGTAAACATGGGTCCGGGATTGCGTGCAGATGGGTGATGACGGCTGTTTTTGCAGCGGTGATCTCGATTGAGAGTCTGGTCTGTATTCGTGCCTGGGGCACTCGGCATGCACCAAGATTTTCAGCGGCGTCGATCTGCAATACGAGAGGACTGACTGCCGCTGCGCACCTCAGCGGCTGTTCGATATATCGGCTCCTGGGACGACTCAATGCACTCAGCAGGATCGGCGGCGAATTGCGGGATTTCGGGAGAACAACCGCCCAATGCAAATAGGGGTTAGCTGGGTTTGATTCGGCAGCAATCCTCGGGTAGGTACGCGACCTGCTGAGCCAGATCATGACCCTGAATCGTTTGATCTTTCCCTCGTCCGAACATGCCATGCCGCATTGGATCTGGAACACCGCGCTGACCGACATTCTGCATACGGATTTTTCCGCTCTGAACGATGACGCGCTGTACCGGGTCCCACCGAATCAAGCGGCCGGACGCTCTAATTTCCGTAGCCACACATGCCGCCGGCGCACCCCATATCCGGCGCACAGCAGCCGCCGGTTTCGCACGCGGCTCCAGCGCTGTAGCTTCCGCCATCCCTGGAGATGATGCCGGCTCCGCCGCTGATCAGCCGTTTTACGTGGCCGCCGCACTTCGGGCACAACTCAACCTCCGGATCAGACATCTTCTGCCGCTGCTCAAAGCGGCCGCCGCAGGCTTCACACTTGTATTCGTAGGCCGGCATCGAGAAACTCCTTCGGATAGATGAATTCGTTGCTCTCATTATACGTAGACCGGCCGCAGTTTGTGATTACCCCCGCAATTTCCGGAGTCCGATCTGCTCGACGCGGCGCGCGCGCATGAGAGTTTCCTCGTCCTTTGGCTAGGTTAGGATGTGGCGCATCTTAAAAGAAAGGGACAGTGTTTTGAATCGCGAAGAGATTCCAACCCGATTGCGGGAAAACGAAGCCGCTTTGCGCGCACAGGGTGTGGCTCATGCGGCCTTGTATGGATCCCGCGCGAGGGGGGCGAACAAAGACTCGAAAGCGACACGGATATCCTGATTGAATTCGCTCCCTTTACCAGGATCACCGTTTTCGACTACGTGGGACTAAAGGACTACATCGGTGGCTTGATCGAGGGGCCCGTCGATGTCGTCAATCGCGACGGGCTCAAGCCCACTCTTAGACCTGCTGTTGCATCCGACGCTATTTATGCGTTCTGACGCGACGACGGCTTTACGCGATATCGAGCGCCCTATCCATCTTGCCATCAGTTGATTGCTTGTTGCGGAACTCGACTTTGAGGCCTTCCAGACGAACGAGCGTACGATCTTCCCCGTCTTCCTGACGAGTTGAAGGAGTGCCAGGCCTCAATTCCGCGGAAGAACATTGCGGGCGCTGGGAATGTGTACCGTCACGATTATGAGGACATGGCACCGAGGGTTGTCTGGGATACTGTGGAACTGGCCGGGCCGCCCCTGTAATCAGTGACTGGGCAAGAACTTGGCCGCCTCGGCTCCTCGCCAACCCCTGAGTAAAGAATCAGCGTTCGGGATCTCTCTCCGCAGCCGTCAGGTCCATGTTGCTTGGCGACGCCTGCTGACTTCCGGGAATTCCCACCCACCCGTGCTTCGCAAGGACGGAGCAGCCGGCGACGAACGCGCGGATGCTCTCGACCCACTCCAGATTCGCGGCTCATCAGTAAAGTCGAGACGAATGGGACATCCGTCCTGAGCTACTGTCGGCCCGACTTATTTCGAGGTCGTATCACACCAGCCTTGATCTATATGTCTTTTGTAGCTGACCCTCGCCTCATCTTCAGCCTCACCGATGGTTAGGAACTGCGTCGAGGATTCGACCTGTACCGCGCCTCTCAAATCGGTGGGTACCCCATCTTTGAACTGAAACTCAAGCTCCGTAACCAGGACTTGGTGTCGCTCACCGGGCTCTGTGGGGGCTACGCTTATGAACCGGTAGCTCCGATTTTCTTTATGCTGTCGCCAAATTTCGTAAATAACCCTTGCCTCCATACCACGCATCTCCTTCTCCTGAGGTGAACTCCGGCGAACCGATCGCTCTGATCGCTGGGGCTCTTACGGCCTCAGAATGCACGGACTTATGCGGTAAGTCCAGCGATTTCTTATT
>JAJZAL010000140.1 GCA_021799405.1 Acidobacteriota bacterium | reverse complement strand
GCGAGCCTGACTATCGGCGAGGCCGAAGCCATCGCGACTTTCTGATCACATTGCGCCAATTAGGCATTAGCGCAAGCCGCACCGAGGTGGAGCAAGCGGCAGTCCATGCTGGCGAACAGATCTACGGGCGGGTAAACCGATACATCGCAGAGGAACCCTGGTTCCTTTCTGCCTCTGCCACAGGTTCGTTCTGCGATCACTCCAGTGCCACCGAGACATATCAACTTCGGAGTAGCGAAAGCTTTCCGTGTTCTTAAGGAGAAGAAAACCATATGGCTTCTGATTCAAAGCCGACGGTAGACCAGGTCTTCGCGATGATGCGCAAAACCATGGGGTCAATCCCATCAGCAATTGAAAAGGCGACCTCTGTCGATGAGGGGCTGCTCTATGAGCACCTGCGCTCGCGAGCTTACGCAATGCCAGCCGAAGGAGCGCTGGACGATGAGACGCGCACCCTGATCTATCTTGCCGCAGCGCTTGCCGCAAGCAGCAAGGCGTGTATTCAGGCAATGGCCAACAAGGCGAAGATGCAGGGCATCGCGCCGGACAAGGTGCTGGAGACCGTGAAGATCGTGCGGCTCGCCTTGGCAACGAAAGTTATCGGAGATGGAGAGCCGATTTTCGAGGCGCTCGAAAGCGCTAAGTGATGGCGCCTCACCAGTCGGTAAAAGGCTGGCCACGTAGTCAGGTGAATGAAATGACAGTGTTCGCGATAAGAAGGAGCTTTGATCACCCTCCAGGAGGGAGAAGAGCCTCCCTGTTCAGGCGCTTGACCTGGGTGTTCTCATCGGCTCTGTTGGCGATCCTGTGGAGCTCGACGCAGGCCGTAGCGCAGACAACTATGGAGGATCTGGCAACCGCCTATCAGCAGGCGGCAGATTCCTCACCTGTGATTGCCCAGGCCCGCGCACAGCTGGACGCGGAGCTGGCTGGTAAGCCTCTGGCTCGTTCAGCGCTGCTTCCCCACGTCAACGCGTTTACCAGCGGGGGCATGAACACGGGACGCGTAACCGGGTTCGGCGCTCAGACCATTTCCACCGGCTATCACTCCGATGTCTTCAGCGCCAGTCTCACTGAGTCTCTGTTCGATGGTCAGAGCCTCGTTGCCCTGAAGCAGGCGGACAGCAGGATTCAGGCCAGTGAGGCAGCCCTGGCCTATGCGCAACAGGTAGTTGCGCTGGAGGTCACGCAGGCTTATTTCGGTGAGCTCCAGGCGGAGGCAAACGAACGCGTCGCAATGCAGCAGGTTGAATTGCTGAAGAGCATTTACGACCAGACGAATACCAGCCTGAAAGTTGGGAGCGGCGACATCATCACCGTCCAGGAGGCCCAGGCGCAACTGGACGCCGCAAATGCGGATTTGATAGCAGCAACGAACGCTGTTGCTGTGGCCAGGAATCAGTTGGCACGTCTCACACACAATCCCATCAGGACCCTGCGGGACGTAACGACTCTCGAAGCAATCGGGCCGCAGCCGGATACGGCGGATGCCTGGGTCGCCGCTGCACTCAAGAACCAGCCTCTCCTCCGTCAGGCAAGGGCGACGCTTCATGTTTCCGAGCAGCAGGTACAGTACGCGGAGCGAGCGCGCTGGCCAACCCTGACCTTAAGCGGAGTCGGACAGCATGCGGCGGGTACATTGATACCGCCCGTTGCCATCGATCAGGTAGGCGCGTCGCTGAACCTTTCCATTCCAATTTTCGAGGGCGGACACACGCGTGCGAGTATTCACCAGGCACAGGCACTGGCGCGAGCCAGCCGGGAGAATGTCGCGAATACGCAGGACCAGATCAAGCTCGATACGCAGACGGCATTCCTCGATCTCGAAAACAGCGTTGCCCAGTATCGCGCAGCCCAGCAATCCGTCACCTCCGCGAAGGTATCGCTCGCGGGCACCCGCAAGGGCTTCGAGATCGGGAGCCGGTCGATCATCGATCTGCTGACTGCGACGACGAATTACGCGGCGGCGCAGCGCAACTACTATCTGGCTCTCTATACGCAACTGGTGGCCAGAACCCAGCTCAAGGCGGCAGCGGGGGTATTGACGCCTCTGGATATTGAGAACATCAACTCTCTGCTCGACGGCAGCACCTCGAATTGAACAGGAACGCGAGTTGAAGGAGTCCTTATGATTTCGGCTAGAAAGCGTATTTCCATCCTGGCACTGGTGATCCTTGTTGCCGCAGGCTTCTTTCTCTGGCACAGGCTTCACCAGAAAGACGCGCCGGCCGACAGCGTCACAATCTATGGCAATGTCGACATTCGCCAGGTGCAGGTCGCCTTTAACGACAATGAGCGAATTGACAAGCTCCTGGTGGACGAAGGCAGCGTAGTGCACACTGGGCAACTGATTGGCCAGTTGGTACAGCAGCGCTTTTCCGATGCCGTCGCGCAGGATCAGGCGCTTGCGGCAGCGCAGCAACAGGTCGTAGCGAGGCTGCATGCGGGGAGCCGCCCCGAAGAGATTGCGCAGGCGCGTGCCGATGTTCAGGCGGCAGAGGCCAACGTGGCTGCCGCACAGGCCAACGTGAAAAATGCAGAATTGCTTTTTCACCGCCAGCAGACCCTGGCGAAGCAGCAATATGTTTCGTTGCAGATTCGGGATGATGCAGAGCGCTCCTATTTGGCGCAGAAGGCCGACCTTGCCGCCACCGAGCAGATTCTTGCAGCCAAACAGCAAGCCCTGCAACTGGCCGTGATCGGCCCCCGCAAAGAGGACATCGCCGCAGCGGAGGCGACTCTTAAGGCTGACCAGGCGGCGCTCGCTTTGGCACAAAAGCAGTTGGCCGATACCCAGCTTTATGCTCCTGCCGAGGGCGTCATCCAGAACAGAATTCTAGAGCCCGGCGACATGGCGACCCCGCAGACACCTGTTTTTACTCTGGCCCTCGATAATCCGCTCTGGGTGCGAGCCTATCTGCCGGAAACGCAGATGGGCAAGGTCGCTCTGGGCATGCGTGCATGGATCGAGGTCGATAGCTTTCCCGGTCAGCGCTTTCCTGGTTGGGTCGGGTTCATTTCTCCGGTATCGGAATTCACACCCAAAAATGTAGAAACAACGGAACTGCGCTCGCAGCTTGTTTATCGGGTACGCGTGTATGCCTGCAATCCCGATCATCGGTTGCGTCTGGGCATGCCGGCCACGGTCATCATTCCCCTCAGCAACAATCCCGCTCGCGGAATCGAAGCCCATCCCTGCGAGGAAAAATGAGATGGGCATGATCGTCGTCAACAATCTCCGCAAATCCTTTGGTAAGGGAACAAGCCGCAAGGATGCGCTGAAGAACGTTTCTTTCGAGATCGCCGAAGGCAGCATGACTGCGCTCATCGGTCCGGATGGAGCGGGCAAGACAACGCTTCTTCGTCTTCTTGCCGGCATCCTTCAGCCGAATGCGGGGACGCTTCATGTGCTCGGTCATGCGCTGCCGAACGAAGCCCTGCAACTCCAGGCCAGGATCGGCTACATGCCGCAGCGCTTTGGCCTCTATGAAAATCTCACGGTCGAAGAGAACCTGACGCTCTTCGCTGATCTTCACAACATCCCGAAAGACAGGCGCAAGGCGCGCTTCGATGATCTGCTCACCATGACGGCGCTCGGTCCCTTCCGCGCGCGCCGTGCCGGGAAGCTTTCCGGCGGCATGAAGCAGAAGCTCGGACTGGCATGCACCCTGATTCATCCGCCGAGGGTTCTGCTCCTCGATGAGGCCAGCGTTGGCGTTGACCCAATCTCGCGCAGGGAATTGTGGAGCATCATTCAGCAGCAAGTGATCCATGAAAAGGTGACCGTCCTTTTGAGCACGGCCTATATGGATGAGGCTGAGCGATGCGACCATGTCCTTCTTCTGCACGAAGGAGAGATTCTCGCGCAGGGAAGCCCTTCGGACCTCATCGCGCCCATGCAAGGTCATTCCTTCCTTCTCAAAGATGCCGCGATGGCGCCGCGCGCGCTTCAGTCTCAGGTCGCGCGGCTGCCGGACGTGGTGGATACGGTAATCCAGGGAGATGGGCTGCGCATCGTCATGAGGAAGGTTGATCCGCCGCTGTTGCCAGCGGACCTGGCAGTCCAAGGATCATCAAAACCCGTCCCGGCTCGGCTCGAAGATGCATTTGTCAGCCTGCTTTTCAATCGCAATCCGCATCATTCCATTCCCTTGCCTCCTGCCACTAAGGCAACAGCCAATGATGCTGCGGTTGTTGAGGTGAAGAGTCTTTACCGCTACTTCGGCTCTTTTGCGGCAGTGAAGGACGTTAGCTTTTCGGTTCACAGGGGAGAGATCTTCGGACTGCTCGGAGCGAACGGCGCCGGGAAGTCCACAACCTTCCGGATGCTCTGCGGATTACTGCCGGCCTCTTCGGGAACCCTGCGCGTGGCCGGCGCCAACCTGCGCACCGGCGAAGCGTCAGCCCGGGCGCGCATCGGTTATGTCTCGCAGAAGTTCTCTCTCTACGGCGCTCTGAGCGTTCTGCAGAATCTCTCTTTCTTTGCCACTGTCTATGGGCTTCAGAACCGTCGCATGCAAGACCGAATCGGGTGGGCGCTCGAAGAACTCGAACTCAAAGACTATATCGCCATGAACGCTGCCGATCTGCCCCTGGGATACAAGCAGCGCCTCGCTCTGGCCTGCGCATTGATGCACGAACCAGGCATCCTCTTTCTCGATGAGCCGACCTCGGGCGTCGATCCGCTGGCGCGGCGAGAGTTCTGGGCACGCGTCAATGCGCTTGCGCAAGGCGGCACCACCTGCCTGGTGACCACGCACTTTATGGAGGAGGCGGAGTACTGCGACAGGCTGGTCCTGATGTCACTGGGAGAGGTGCTCGCGGAAGGTACCCCCACGGAGATCAAGAGCAGAGTCCGGCGTGCCGATCAGCCCAACCCAAGCATGGAAGATGCCTTCATCTCCCTGATTGAAGAACACGAGCGCGTCAGCCGGAGGGCATCATGAACCGGATGCGAATCAAAGGCCTTATGCGTAAGGAGGCGTATGAGATCGTCCGCGATCCTTCGAGCATCGCCATTGCATTCGTCCTGCCCCTGGTTCTGCTGCTGATCTTTGGATACGGTGTCTCCCTCGATGCGCGAAGCGTTCCTGTAGCAGAGGTGGTGGATCAGCCGACCTATCTGACCGCGTCCTTTCTCGGCGAACTTGATCATTCACCCTGGTTTCATCCGGCACGCTATCCCGATCAGGCATCCGCGGAGCAAGCCATGATGCAGGGCCACGTTCAGGCAATCCTCTGGTTGCGCAGTGACTTCTCGCGGCTATCTCTGAGCTCCGGGGAGGCTCCGATTCACCTCACCATCAACGGCGTCGATGCCAATCAGGCGCGCATCATTCAGAACTACGTAAATGGAACGTGGCAGACCTGGCTGCAACAGCAGGCGACGCTTCAGGGGCAGCCGCTCGCCGTTCCTGTCGTCGCGGATGTGCGTATATGGTTCAATCCGGCACTCACCAGCCGCGATTATCTGATCCCGGGACTCATTGCCATCATCATGACCCTCATCGGTGCTCTGTTGACAGCACTGGTTGTGGCGCGCGAGTGGGAACGCGGCACCATGGAAGGCATCATGGTCACCCCAGTCGCAAAAACCGAAGTCCTGCTGGGCAAGTTGGTCCCCTATTTCGTGATGGGAATGGGCGGCATGATGCTGTCGACCGCGATGGCGGTCTTCCTGTTTCATGTTCCGCTTCGAGGATCGTTGATGGTACTCGTTGGGACGGCAGCGCTCTTTTTGCTCACCGCCCTGGGGATGGGACTGGCGATCTCTGTACTGGCGCGCAGCCAGTTTGTGGCTGCCATGGTCGCGATCGTCACTACGTTCCTTCCCGCGTTCATTTTGTCCGGATTCCTGTTCGATATCCGCTCCATGCCGCATGCAATTCAAATTCTGACGCACATCGTCGCTGCGCGCTATTTTGTCGCCGCGCTGCAAACTTCGTTCCTTGCAGGCGATCTCTGGTCTGTTATTCTGCCCAATCTGTTGGGCTTGAGCGTCCTCTGCATCGTCTTTCTGGGCTTATCTGTACTGCGGTTTCGCAAGAGGTTGGACTGATGCGAGCAAGAATTCTGCGCATCTTTGCACTTGTCGTGAAGGAACTCTTGGCCTTGCTGCGCGATCCCGCCAGTCGCGCCGTTCTGATCGGTCCGCCGATTATTCAGCTCATCGTGTTTGGCTATGCGGCCACCTTTGAATTGAAGCACGTCCCGTTTGTCGTTTACAACCAGGACCAAGGGCAAGTCTCGCGAGAACTTGTCGCGCGCTTCGCTGGCGCACCAAGTTTCGATCTGGTGCAATTCGTCTATGACCAGAAAACGGTAGAGCAAGCAATCAATAACAAGTCGGCATTGATGGCCATGGATATTGGTCCGAACTTCAGTGCGGACCTGGAGCGTGGGCGACCGGCACACGTCCAGATCGTTCTGGACGGGAGAGACTCTAACACCGCTGCCATTGCCATGGGCTACGTGCAATCCATCGTGACTCAGTTCAATCAGGCACAAGTTGTACAGCGCGGAATGAAGCCGTCGCCGACTGTGCTTTTGGACCGGGCCTGGTTCAATCCGAACCTCGATTCCCGCTGGTTCATCGTCCCTGGCATCTGCGGCATTCTCACGCTTCTGGTCAGTATGCTCACCACGGGCCTCTCCGTGGCGCGTGAGCGCGAAATGGGAACCTTCGATCAGCTCCTGGTCACTCCGATGCCGCCCGCGGAGATCCTGCTGGGAAAGGCTTTACCTGGTTTTTTGGTTGGCACAGCGGAAGGGACACTGATTGTCTTGATGGCGATCTTCTGGTTCCACGTCCCCTTCACAGGGAGCCTGATCGGCCTCTACATCGGTCTGCTCTGCTTCCTCTTCGCGGCGGTTGGCATTGGACTGATGATTTCGTCGTTAGCCGTTACGCAGCAGCAGGGGCTGCTGGGCGTCTTTCTGTTCATGGTGCCCGCCATCGTGCTTTCCGGTTTCGCAACCCCGATCGCAAACATGCCCCAGGCCGTGCAATACATCACTCTGCTCGATCCTCTGCGCTACTTTCTGATCGTCCTGCGGGGCAGCTTCCTGGAGGGTGGCGGCATAGTCCTGTTTTGGCCGCAATACTGGCCACTCCTCACGATTGGGCTGATCTGCATGATCGTGGCCGGCAATCTCTTCCGAAAGCGTCTAGCCTGATTGACGCGATCTGCGCCGGAGCATGCCATTTGATTGCGAATGGCTACCCAGCCTTTGTTCTTGACCGGAAGCTTCGCATTCCTTGTCACCCTGAACGATTTGGCAGTAATCCGCTGCTCGGGCAAACTGGACTACATGCGGGCGTGCGATGCGAACTCGCCCCCTCCCGCGAGCGGTTGTTCGAGCGCCGCCTTGCAGGTGTCACAAAGCATAATGCGTCCTCTCTTGGGAAGCTCGTTACTCGGCGCCAGAAGTCGGCTTAGCTCAATAGGATCCTCGATAACGCGAATGTGGTCTGCGCAGAGCGCGGCGGAACAGTGGTGACACAGCCCGGCCGCTTCGCGGGTAACGCCAGCTTGCAGGCATTGATAGCATTCCATGGCATCCTCCTGCTACGAAGCCGTTTCGCGGCTCACGACTGGATCGGTTGTCGGAAACCAATGTCTGGTCCGATTGCAGGCATTGCAGACTGAAAGCATTACGGGGACCTCGACCAGAACACCTACGACAGTGGCTAATGCCGCGCCGGAACCGGGCCCAAATAGAGCAATGGCAGTAGCGACAGCCAGCTCGAAGAAATTGCTCGCGCCAATCAGTGCACCAGGAGCCGCGACGGAGTGCTGCACTTTGAACCAGCGCATGAGGCCGTAAGCAAGCGAAGAGTTGAAATATACCTGTATGAGAATCGGGATCGCGATCAGAACTACGTCGAAATAGCGACCCCGAATGTTATCCGACTGAAATCCGAAGATCAGAACGAGCGTTGCCAGCAACGCCACGATCGTGACCGGGCTGAATTTCGGAAGAAAGACCTCGTTGAACCATTCTCTGCCGTGAGCGTGAGTCAGCCAGATTCTGAGAGCCACGCCGGCGGTCAGGGGAATGACGATAAAAGCGATGACCGAATAGAGGAGCACGATGAAGGGGACTTCCAGAGTCGATGCGCCGCTGACGAGGTAACGAACGATCGGGGCAAACAGGAAAAGCATGATCAGATCGTTGACCGAAACCTGCACCAGCGTGTACGCGGGATCTCCATCCGTTAAATGGCTCCAAACAAACACCATCGCCGTACACGGCGCCGCGGCGAGAATAATGCACCCGGCGATGTACTGGTCAGCCTGCGCCGAACTGATCCAGGCCCCAAAGATATGACGGAAAAACACCCAGGCAATCAGTGCCATCGAGAACGGCTTCACCAGCCAGTTCACTAAAAGCGTTATCAATAGCCCACGTGGACGTTGGCCTACATTGCGGACTGCGCCGAAGTCCACCTTCATCATCATCGGAATGATCATGAGCCAGATCAGGATGGCAATGGGTACGTTTACCTGGCTGTTTTTGCCGAACTCCATGCCCCTAAGCTGATCCACAAACGCGGGAAAGAGCTTACCCAGCGCAAGACCGGCAATCATGCAGAGCCCAACCCAGACCGTCAGATATCTCTCAAATACATTCAGGCGTTTTGGAGCGATTGCCATTGTGCCTTCCTCCGGAGTTCAACTTCCCTTGATTCCGTTGCGTTTACTTCGACGCGAAAGCAGGACTCATTTCAATCGCGACGGGCTGCGGGGCTCCCTGCAAGGCAACGAATTTCTCCGGTGCACAGCAGGCATGCGTCAGTCGAGAACGATCGGACTGCATGGATTTCTCTTCCTTCAACCAGGCGAGAATCTCTTGGAGAATCCTGGCGGCGCCGGCGTTGGGCGGCATCACGATGCGATAGTGCATCCACTTGCCTTCGCGTCGAGCCGTGACGACCCCCGCGTTGCGCAGGTAGGCCAGATGACGCGAAATCTTGGGCTGAGGCTGGCCAAGGATCTCCACGAAATAGCAGACACAGATTTCCTGGTCGTCCATGAGGTTCAGCAGCCGAAGGCGAGTCTTGTCTCCCAGGGCCTGAAAGAACCGCTCGATATCAAACGGTTTCCGTCTTCGTGCCATAGCACTATTATATCCGTATTGACGAATGTGTACATCGAGAATACATTTGACTTAGCAGATACGATCGGAGAGGTGATGGCGGATCAATTACTGGAATCTGTGCGGTCGAAGTATGGTGCCGTTGCGGAGAGCTCACTTTCAAGCGAACACCCCGGCGTCAAGTCGGTAGCGGAGGCATTCGGGTACACCACGGAGGAACTGGCTTCGATTCCGGCAGAGGCCAATATGGGACTCTCATGCGGAAATCCTACGGCAATTGCATCGATCAGGCCGGGGGAAGTTGTCGTCGATCTCGGCTCGGGCGGTGGCCTGGATGTGTTCCTCGCTTCAAAGCTGGTTGGGCCGTCAGGAAAGGCGATTGGAATCGACATGACGCCTGCGATGATCGAGCGGGCTCAGGCCAATGCTCTTAAGGGCGGCTACGAGAACGTCCAATTTCACCTGGCTACGATCGACCAGCTGCCTTTGACAGACTCCTCGGTGGATTGTGTCATCAGCAACTGCGTGATCAACCTGGCTCCTGACAAGTTCTCTGTTTTTCGCGAAATCGCGCGAGTTCTGAAGCCGGGTGGCAGGCTGGCGGCCAGTGACATCGCCCTCAAAGGCGAGCTTCCTGAAGCAATTGCGAACAGTCTCGCAGCCTATGTGGGCTGCATCGGCGGGGCCATTCGGATCGAGGAGTACCGCGATGGGCTGCTCGCCGCTGGGTTCCAGCATGTGGAGATCGTTGATAGCGGCGCCGACCTCAACGCTTACGCCAAGGCAGAAAACCAGAGCGGCTGCTGTTCACCGGCGATGGAGAAAGAGAGTCCATTCGAAATCGTAGGTGGCTCCTGCTGTTCTCCTTCCGAGCCCAACGTCGCCTTCCATGATGAGCTGAAAGAGCTGCTTTCTCAATTCGACGTCAATAGCGCCGCCGCCAGCGTCAAGGTGTATGCGGTCATGCCGTCCGCAGAAACAGCCGCATGATACGGAACGAGTGGAAATCAGGGAGAGAATCGATGAAATCGCGCTACAACGTCCTGTTTCTCTGCACAGGGAACTCGGCGCGCTCGATCATGGCCGAAGCAATCATGAACCGGAAGGGCTCTCCCATTTTCACCGCGTACAGCGCAGGAAGCCATCCTGCAGGGTTTGTGCGCCCGGAGGCGATTCGCCAGGTGCAATCTGCCTCGCTTCCTACTGAAGGATTGCGTAGCAAATCCTGGGATGAGTTTTCGGGACCGGGGGCGCCTCACCTGGACTTCGTTTTCACCGTGTGCGACAACGCCGCAAAAGAGATATGTCCGGTGTGGCCTGGTCAACCGATGACCGCTCACTGGGGTGTGCCGGACCCGGCTTCCGTAGTCGGCACCCGAGAAGAGATCGACCGTGCTTTCCGGGAGGCTTTTTCGATCCTCGAACGGAGGATCAGCCTCTTCCTGTCGCTCCCGCTTTCTTCTCTTGACCAGATGGCGCTTCAACGGAATATCGACGAGATTGGCCGTCAATAAACCCCTTCACGCGGAAGGCATCAGGAATCTATCATGCGCAAATTCATCTTTGCCTGCATTCACAATGCGGGGCGGTCCCAAATGTCGGCCGCTCTGTTCAATCAATACGTCGATCCGTCCAGGGCGCATGCCATTTCAGCAGGGACTCAGCCCGCCGAGCATGTTCACCCTGTCGTTGTGGGTGCGATGCGTGAGCTCGGGATTGACCTGAGCGCGGCTAAACCGCAAAAGCTGACGGCAGAGCTGGCTAAGGGCGCCTATATGCTCATCACGATGGGTTGCGGTGATGAATGTCCCTATGTTCCAGGGGTTGGTCGCGATGACTGGCCGCTTCCCGACCCGAAGGGTCAGGGCATCGAAGTTGTCCGCCAGACGCGGGACGAGATCAGGGAACGCGTTGTCGCGCTATTGAAGCGTGAGAATCTTCTGCCAGCCTGAGACCCGTTGATGGACGCGGCTTGCTCGCACAACGAAATTATGACTCAGTCCCAGGCATCTGTTTGGATCCGAGCCAATCGGGCTTCGGGACAACTCGACCAGAAACCGTGATCGGTCAGTGGATCGGTGTCGGTAACGGTCTCTTCGCCAGCTACGGCTTCTGAATCCAGTGCAAACCTCAATGAGCGTGCCATCGCTGAGTCACTCGTCCACTGAAACCCGGGTTCCTGCCCCATCATCGGCGATGCTGACCTCAGAAGGGTCTCCGGCTTCCGCCGGTAGGACCGGGTTGGGCCGGCCCGCATGTTTTTCAACTAAAGCCTGGTACGCAGTTTTTCTTCTTTCGAAAGCTCCGATCATCGGCCCTGTACTCTCTCCCAAGCAGGCCGATTCATTTAACTGTTATCGCTTTTAACGGGCTGTAGCAGCGAACACTCGACTCTTTAGGCAGTGCAGTGAGCCAACTCACATTGGATCCGAGTTGCCGAAGAACCGGCCGGAACCATGTCAGTGCACCGATTTGGAGTTGAGTCTGGAAGCTGCTGCAGTGAAGGCAACACTCGTTAAGGTTGCGAGGCCGAGGCGGGTGGCGCCTTTCTTCTGCGTCTATTCCACCACATATGGAGGCCTGTCACTATCTGTAGAACAAGAATAAGTGACATAAATGCGGCGAATGCTCTGCCCCCTTTTCCAAAAACAGCACCTGTGTGAATGACCCGGCTAATAGTCTGAAGTTTGTTTCCCAATGGAATTGCGCGCGAGTTGGCAACGGCAAGGACTTTGCCAGAAAATTGACTAATCCAGACACCGCTGCTGCCATTGTCAGAACGATCTTCGGGAAATCTCATCTTGACGAAGTAAGCTTCACTCGACTGGCGCGGAATAACGATCCACAGGACGGTCGCTCCCGGCAATCTATTTTTTGCAGCGCTGGCTACAAGGTCGAGTGAAACTGGTTTGAGACCAACTTGTGGCGTTGAAAAAGCGGGCTGCTTTACCGGCTTGCTGGTGATTGCGTACGATGGAGGGCCAAATACCATGTAGATGCCGGTGACCGCAAAAAGAAACAGAAACAAAGACGCGAAGAAACCGGTAGCGTTATGAAGTTCGAAGGAAAGGCGCTGCACATTTCCGGATAGACTTATTTTGATTTGTTTGCGCGGCCACCACAAATAAAGTCCACTGAGCACCAGAAAAACCAAGATGATTGACGAACAACCCAGCCCTCCTGCAATCAAATGCAGTGCCTTCATGATGGATGTAAACCGAACCGCACTAAGGCTGCCCAGCACCCGGCCCGTATACTGGTCTACAAATATCTGCCGAGAAATACGATGGTGCGCTTTGAAAACAATGAATGAGTAAGAAGTATCTGCTCTAGTCGAAGGCAAACAAGTGTCAATGGACTCTCCAGCGTGCAACACTGATGCTGCACTGCTTGCGAGTTGGCTCAACGACAGAGGCTGACCTTTGGGAACTACCTTGAAGAGACTGGGATGTAGCAGGCTATCAATTTCGCCTGAGAACGCCATTACGCTTCCGCTGACTCCGAGAATCAACAGAAGCAATCCCACAGCTACACCGCTGATGCGATGGAGTCTAAACAAATGGAAATGTACACGACTACCGGAGTTTTGTATTTGGAACTGCGCTCCAAGCATGGTAGATCCAACCTTTTTTGCTTGTTTCTTTGGCTGCTTTGTCGTGCCCGTGCAAGTGGCGCTGCTTCCATCGATGCTCTCAGACAGTGTAGGTTTTTAATCGAAAGGGTACCCGATCTAAAACAGACATGAGAACTAGGGCATATCTGTGGCGCATTCCGCTGCAGGCCAACGAATTGACGCATTACGAAACGCCTTCGCTCAAATTCGGGCCATTGATAAAGATCCTAGGTGTATCAGCGAGACGTTGATCTTTGAAGAGTCTTCGCCTTTCGCAGGCGAGCCAGCCAAGCCGCCTCGCTTGTTTTTCAACAAAAGCCTGGTACGCAGCTTTTCTTCGAAAAACCTCATCATCGGTTTGGGCATGATCAGACACGAACCTCTTCAGTGTCTTCCCGCCTAGAATTCCCGGTTGAGAATGTCGAGGTAACTGCCGTAGAGAAACAGGCGGCCTCTTCGTTTTCCGCTGGACTCCCGCAGGATCCCGGCTTCAATCATGCGATCCACCGCCGCGGATGCGGTTGGAAAACTTACCTTCATCTCGCGGGCCGCGTTCCTGATTGAGAAAAGCGGGTTGGCCTGGGCATACCTATAGATCAGGAGCGCAGAAGCTGCGCCGCGGCCGAAGCGTTCGATCTTTTCCTTGTCCGTATTGAAGAGTTTGTCGATGTTGCCGGCCGTTCGCGCCGCCTGATTTGCGGTGTCGCGGACACCTTGCAGGAAGAAGTCGAGCCACGCCCTCCAGCCCTCGCTTTCTCGCGTTTCATTGAGCCGGTCATAGTAGAGACGCCGATGCTTTTTGAAGAAGAGGCTGAGATAGAGAACGGGTTCGCGCAGCACCTCCTCGGCACAAAGCATGAAGGTGATGAGTAGCCTGCCGACTCTGCCATTGCCGTCCAGGAAAGGATGGATCGATTCGAACTGTGCATGTACAAGCCCGGCCTTGATCAGCAGGGGCAACGATGAGCCCTCTTGATGGATGAAGGTCTCCAATTGGCCCATGCAGTCCGTGACATATTCAGGCGGAGGTGGAACGTACGCCGCGTTACCGGGCCGGCTGCCGCCGATCCAGTTCTGGCTTTTTCTGAATTGTCCCGGCTGTGCGTGGCTGCCGCGCCCCTTGGCCAGGAGCACCTCGTGAATCTCGCGGATGAGGCGAAGGGAGAGA
>JAJZAL010000139.1 GCA_021799405.1 Acidobacteriota bacterium | reverse complement strand
CGCGCAGCTCTGCGGCGTGAAATCAGAACCACGAACGAGTCTGAAAAGGCGAGTTCGCAAGCCACTGCTTCAAGAGCCAAGGGGGTGACACAATGAACGCGAAAAGAAGATTGATGTGCAAAGTGTTAATCCTTGCGGTTGGGGCGATCGGACTCGCCTTCACCGTCAGGATGAGTGCACAAGTGCAAACAACAACGGAAGAGAAGGAGGGCGAGACAACCCAGAAGGTCACGGTACATCGTGCCGAAGTCCTCGCGGTTGAAGGTAACGACCTCTTTGTCAAGATGGAAGATGGTTCCATACGGCACATTGCCGATGTGCCTGAGACTGCGCGCGTGACCGTCGACGGCCAAGAAATCGGCATTCATGATGTGAAACCCGGAATGCGCCTTGAGAGGACGATCGTCACGACCACGACGCCGAAGGTGATTGTGACTACGCAGACGGTGAAAGGAAAGGTGTGGTACGTGAACCCGCCAACTTCGGTCATTCTGACCCTCGAAAATGGGCAGAACCAGGAGTTCAAAATTCCAAAGGGCCAGAAATTCATGGTCGACGGTCAAGCGACCGACGCGTTCGGCTTGAGGAAGGGAATGCTTGTAAGCGCGACAAAAGTCGTCGAAGTGCCCGTGACTGAAGTTGAGCAACAGGCGAAGCTCACAGGCCAAATGCCCCCGCCACCTCCGGCCCCACCAGCAGGCGAGCCGATCCTGATCGCGGTGGTTGTGCAGGCGCCACAAGAACCCGCTCCCGCTCCCGCACCCGCTCCCGCACCCGCTGTCGCCGAGCTGCCGCAGACCGCGAGCGAACTGCCGCTGATGGGCCTTCTCGGCCTGATGCTAATGGCTGGCTCTCTGGGCGTTCATGTGTTCCGCAAGGTGATCGCGTAGGGCTGCTGCTGAATGTGACCCGTGGAACCCGACCTTGAGTGTCGTAGTGGCGCCTCGCCGGGGGAGACAACAGGGATCTCCCCCGCGCGGATCTTTACTCGGGGTGACTGAATCGCGATAGGCTGGGTCACTCTGGCTATCCGTTGCGCCATAACCAATTGATGGTCTGATCGTGATCCGCATCACGTGGCGGTGTTCGTCGCAAATTTTTTTGAGAATCTGGTAGTGAATGTCTGTCGCGATACTAAATTCGGGGTAAACTTGGTCCATGTGAGCAGGGTGGGGATTTTGATTGCATGGCCTCGTGAGCCGGAGCAAGTTTCCGATGAAACCCACAGAGACCAATCATAAGCGACCACTTGCACGCGTGCCTCGCGCGGCGGCGTCGGCCACCAGAGAGCAACTCTCTGGGATAGAGAACCGGCTAAGATCGATTTTAGATGCTACGGCGGAATTCTACGGGACCTGGAATCCCCGCTCGGGATTCATCCACTTCAATACGCAATGTGTGCCGGCCCTTGGGTTTACGTGCGCCGATTGGCCGCATGGGCAAGTACCTGTACAGAGGGTAATGCACGCGGATGACCGGGCCATATTTGAGGCCCAGTTGGATGCGCATCTGGCCGGTGAGACTCCACTGCTGGACTGTGAGTTTCGTCTGCTCACAAAGGCGGGCTCGTACAGATGGTTTCACATGCGCGGCAAGACGATTCTCCACAACCGGAGAGGGGCTGCGGTTGAGGTCGCCTACGCCGTGCGCGACATCCATGCGAGAAAGGAGCGCGACGAAGACATCTCCGCATCGCTCGCGCTGTTGATGGCAATCCTTCAGGCCTCACAGGACGTCATCTCTGTCGTTGATGCGAAGGACTTCCGATTAATCGCCTTCAACAGGGCCTTCGAAGAGGTAATCTTCAAAGCACGCGGAGTCCGGGTCAGACCCGGCATGCGCGCAAAAGATGTGACGCCGGAACAAGCTGGCAAATGGAATGCGTTTTTTCGGCATGTTCTGGTAGAACGAAAGGTCATGCGCGATTACGAAGTTCCAGGCCTGAACCAGACATACCAGGTGTTTGCCCAGACGCTGGAGCGCGACGGGAGCATTTACGGAATCTGTATCTTTGGTATCGATATTACAAATCGTAAGCAGATGGAAAATGCATTGCGCCGGTCCGAGGAAAACTTTACAAAGGTTTTTCGCGAGGCGCCGTTGGCATTATCCCTGACTAGCCTGCGAGATCATCGCTTTATCGACGTGAATGACCACTATGCCGAAATGACGGGTTATAGGCGGGAAGAAGTGATCGGGAAGACCCCGTATGATCTCGGAATCTGGGTCCAGCCGGACGCGCGATCGGAAATGGTGCAACAGTTGGTGGGGTCCGGCGAAGTCCGGGATATTGAGTTCCTTTATCGCACGAAAGCTGGTGAGGTACGAGAGGGTGTAGGCTCGGTGGCTCAGATTGAAATTGATAATGAACCGTGCATGATTGCGATCATCATGGACATTACCGAGCGTAAGCGGGCCGTTGAAGCGCTCCGTGAGAGCGAGGAGCGCCTTCGCATCGCCATCGAAGCCGGCCACATGTATGCGTTCGAGTGGGATGTGGCTACGGACGCCGTGGAACGGTCAGAACAGAGCATGCGGATACTGGACATTCCAAACTGTGGGGTCGGGCACACGAAGCAGGAATTGATTGACCGGGTTCTGCCCGAGGATCGGCGGCAATATATCGCGGCGCTCAGATCGGTAAAGCCTGATCGACCGGGCTACAAGGTCGTGTTCCGGCTTCGGCTCCGAAATGGTCGGATTATATGGTTGGAAGAATCGGGGCGAGCAATCTTCGGGTCCGACGGGACCTTGAGGAAGGTGATTGGTATCACGTCTGACGTGACTGAGGTCCGGGAATCCGAACGCACTCTGCGGGAACTCAGCGGACGTCTCATCACATCGCAAGAGGAAGAACGCCGTCGTATTGCACGGGAACTTCACGACCACATCGGCCAGGAAGCAGCCCTGCTTTGTGTTGTGGCGCAGCGTCTCGATTCCGGTGTGGCGGACGGGGAACACACTGCGCAGTCCGACGTACACGAGCTGTACAGGCGCATTCAAGCGCTGGCCGCCGACGTCAGCAAACTATCTCACCGGCTGCACTCCTCGGAGCTTAGCTTTCTGGGATTGGGGGTTGCCGCCGAAAGTCTCTGCCGTGACTTTGCACATAAGTACGGAATGGATCTGGATTACCAGATCAAATCTTTGCCGCCGAATCTGGACAGCCTGAAATCCCTCTCTATTTTCCGCGTGCTGGAGGAAGCGCTTCAAAACGTGGCGAAACACAGCCATGCAACACACGCGGTCGTTCAGTTACAAACCATCGAGAATGAATTGGCCTTAGTGGTTGAAGACAACGGCGACGGGTTTGACGTCGAGAAGGCTGGCTCAGGTCTTGGCCTGCTTAGTATGCGAGAGCGATTGCATTATGTCGGAGGGCGGTTTGTGATTTTCTCCAATCCTGGATCCGGAACCAAGGTGACTGCCCACGTGGCTGTATGAGTTCTGAGACACTACGGTGCAGGTGTTTACTATCGCTTAACGGCTCGGCTCATTCATGGGTACCGCAACTTAGGGACTGGCATTGATGGCAATTGTCTACTGAGATGGGCACGCACGAGGGTGGGTACGATGGAAGACAGACACCGCACACGCGTATTGATCGCCGATGACCACAGGCTCGTCGCGGAAGCCTGCAGGAACCTGCTTGAGCCAGAGTTCAACGTCATCGGGATGGTTTCAAACGGGCGAGAGTTGTTGAACGTCGAAGCGGAGCTGAAACCAGATGTGGTTATTCTTGATATTTCGATGCCTGAATTGAACGGCCTGGATGCTGGCGAGTTGATTAGGCAGAGAAATCGCTCGGTAAAGCTCATTTACGTGACCATGTCCCTGGCCGCCGACGTAGCTGCCGAAGCGTTCCGGCGGGGCGCATCGGGATATGTGCTGAAGCAGTCGAGCGCCGAGGAACTGGTTACTGCCATCCGGCGGGTTGTGCGCGGACAGTCCTATCTTTCGCCCCTCATTACAAGAGATACAGTCGAATACCTTCTTAGGTCGGGTGCTGCTTACCAGGAAGAAAAGCACATCACCACGCGCCAGAGTGAAGTCCTGCAACTGCTTGCGGAAGGCAAATCCATGAAAGAAGTTGCATATATCTTGCAGCTTAAACCGGGCACAGTCGCCTTCCACAAGTACCGGATCATGGAGACTCTTGGAATCAAAACCAGTGCCGGGCTGATCGAATATGCAATTCGGCACCACATGATCTCTCCTCAGTAAAGTGCTGCATCCTTAGCGAGACGCCACCACTATTTCTATCAGTATCTTTCATTTAACGTGTCCCCTATGATGATCGCGTGTTGGGATATTCCCGTGTGGGGTCGGAGGGACTGTGTGGCGGCACGGAGAAGAATAGTAATCGGCGACGACAATCCTGCGATGCTGGAAGCCATAACGCACATGCTTCAGAGCGAGTTCGACGTGATTGCCGCCCTGGAGGAGGCGCGTGCCGTTGTCGATCAGGTTCCCAAGTTGAAGCCCGACGTCGTGGTGCTCGATATTTCCATGGAAGAAATAAATGGGTTCGAAATTGCCCGGCAACTGAGATCGGGTTTTTGCCGATCGAAGATCATCTTTCTCTCAGTACATGAGCAACTCGAGTTCATCCGCACCGCTTTTGACGCCGGCGCGTCAGGATATGTTTATAAATCCAGGATGAATGTGGACCTGAAAACTGCCATCAAAGCCGTGTTGAATGATAAGGTCTTCATCCCAGGAGCGCCTATCTCCCAATATGCATCCAACAGTAAAACCTCATGATCTTGCGGCGCTATGCCCCAGTTTCTGAATCACACCTTTAGTCCGCTGGAAACACCTTTCTTCCGCAGTGGTACGGTCTGCTGGACGGCTGCGAGCGTTGGCACGGAGGGCGATCAGCAAATCATAGTAACGCTGGTGATTGCCACGCTCGGCACGGTCGCGTTCTTGTTTGGGACAGGATCATGGTTTAAGCGAAGAGTCCAACAGTCCCTCCGGGATCGAGCGGGGACGTGCGTTTGACTTGCAGCCATGAGGGCGCCGTAGCGATTCCAGAGCATGCGTACTTATTTCTCAACTGAAAATGGCCTTACCCTCGTTCGAAGTCAAATGAACACCCTCTTGCCGAGCCAAGATCCCGTAACGCGGGGCTACTGCGAAAACTCCGAAAACAGGCGGGCATGAAGTCAGTCCGGATGACTACCGCTGGTAGTTTGCGCCGCCAACTTGCGCCACCTTTCGAAAACCAACTTCCTGACCTCAAGAAGGGCGTCAATCGCATCGACGCCCTGAACCCGGGGGAGCGGGCCACTTATCGCTTGGTTACAGGCGGGTACTTCTTGAACAGCTTCGCCATCGCCTTGTTCAGATTCTTGTCCTGCTTCTCGGGCGTTGCCTTTGGGTCGATGGTTTTGCTTACTAGGCCTCTCCATACAAGATTCTTGTTGGCGGAGTCATACATGTCCACTGCGATCTGGCCTATGTAAATCGTGGATGTCTGGCCGGTAGTCCAACTCGAGGAGGGACCGCCGTACCAGCCGCCACCGTACCATCCAGGCCCGTAACCCCAGGACGAGTTGTAGGATCTGAATTCCTTCTCCTGCCCAATCGCCCCCTGGTAGCCGATCAGCAAGTCAGCGTTTTCACTCTCGGTTTTCGTCAGCCCTTTTGCCGCGAGTTGTACATCAACGGAGCGCTTGATCTGCTGGTCAACCATGCTATTCAACTTTGTCGAATCCTTGATGTCTACCCATTTGTACGTTTTGAATTTCGAAAAGTCCGCCTGTTTGTCGAAGTTGTAACGAATGTCCTGCGCCACTGCGGCTCCGACTGCCAGGAGTGCCAACGTGGTCAAAGCAATCGCTGCGAGTATATTAGTTTTCTTCATTGCTGAGTCTCCAATCTTTGTTGAACGGTCAACAACGTACCGGAGTCACTGGGCGTGGCGGCCGCGGCGGATCCAACTGCCAGCCGCAAGCCGTCCTTCCAACACCTGTGTTTCTCCTTCGATACTGACGGTCTGCCATGGCCGTGAAAACTGGCAGAAGTACGAGTCTGCAGAACGGTCTTCGTCAGCGCAGCGGCCGAGCCGGCTTTCGTATTCCCGCAAACTGAATTGCAACCGGGCTGACTTCCAGACGATCGCCCTCGTACTTTCACCCCTTCACGGGATCAGGGGGATTCCGGTTGCAAGCTGCACGTTCAGCATCATCGTGAGCCGGTTATCAACCTGGTAGAACTTGGCTGCGCGCTTGGCCCCCAATGCGGCTTCAAACTTCGAGAAGTACTTCTTCCTCAGTGCCTGCGCATCATCTTCCACCTGAAACAGTCTCTGGGTCAGACTGCTGGCTTCTGTATTCGTCAGTGTATCGATGCTCTTTGCATAATCAAGAATCACACCGAGACGCCTTTCAGCTATGGCGCGCTGCTCGCTCGCGTACTCCTTGTAAACCGGCCAGAACGCCATTGCTTCGGATTCGGAGAACTGCATGGTGTTTGTGATGATGTCGTCTTTGGCTGATTGGATATCCTGGCGAATCAGCTTGATGTCATCTTCCGTCAGAGGTTTGACACTAATCTGCACTGTCTGCGCGCTCACTGTCATCGAACTCAACAGAAGGAATGCTAGAGCCAATGCTGGAGTTTTCACGGTTTCCCCCTTTTGCTATCTATCACGATCGCATAGAATATCCTCTTCCCGCCGCGCTGCGCGCAGGTACAGCGATCGTCAGCTTATGGTCGCCGGCGATGTATAAGTTATGGAACTGCACAAAATGCTAGTGGTTGTAAAGGAACGCTTTGCGCATCGCACTCCACGGCCGGCGCAAGGCGCGGATGGAATAATGGACAGCAGATTCCACCTGGGTAACTGCCACAGATGTGCTGGGCCCGCTCTGGGCCTTGGATTGTGTGCAGGAATGGCTCCGCATCACGCCTCTCAATTCTGATGGCGCCGGCCTAGCCTGGCATTGCTGGTATATTCCTTCATAAAATGAATAAGTAAAAAGAGCGGTCATCTCTTACACAGTAGAGGTGAGCGGCACGCGGGTGGCGGCAGCGATCACATTGAGTTCAGCGGTGCGGCAGAGTTGGAGAACCTGATGTGGCGGCGCAATCCGCCGGTTCTCGCGGCTGGGTACTCCCGCCTCGTCCTGCCAGCGGCACAAAAACTCGATAACAAGTAGATTGCAGAACGGATGCTAATTGCACCCCGAATGGCATCTCTTTGGCGCGGCCGAATCCTGGAGTCGGGTGGATAGAGTCCTTTGATGATCGATGAGACGATATGTGGGCAAAAGCAGACCCATATCATCCACAATAACTACCCCGCGAATAAGCATCTGTAGTCCAGCGCTGGCTGAGCAGACACAAGCGCTTCCATGAGGAATTAATGCTGGACTCGGACCCATGGTTGAATTTGATCTGGGGTTTTCGTCGACCTGAGAGAAAAACACATCCGTCGAGGCGTATTCAGTGCCTGTAGCTGCTGCACGTTCAACCTGGGTTGTCTTTGGATCGCGCAACGAAGGTCTCTTTGATATCTGCACAGTTATTTATGATAAGGACTTGGATTGCATGCGAATTGAAAGGCCAGCGTCAAAATACTGTTTGTCGCCAATGCGAAGGCAATGAATTGCAATTACGTTATCGCTATTCGAGCGAATCGCCTCGCGAACAGACCGCTGGATTGGCCGATGCTCATACCTGATCTCGCCAGAGCGATTCGCTCCCCGTTGAGGATAGGTCCCGGCGCCGTTGATATAAATCTGGAATCTTCCTTCGAAAACCCCCGTGACCACAAGATGTTCTAACTGATCTGGAGTAAGAACCCGCGGGTTAAAGTGCCGGCGCAGCCAGAGATCAGGAGAAGTCCATCTCGTCCCAATATAGCTGCCGGTGCTGCCAAAAGGCCCGGCGCCCTGCAACCAATGTGAGTCGTCGTAGTCCTGGTTCCACCACGGTCCCTCCGGCCGTGTGAAGACGTATTTCCAGATCTGTCTTTCGGCTTCCGAAGTAGGCACGATATTTGTGTAACTCGGCGCGGCAAAGCGAAACGTATTTACCAGATTCAATTGCGATGACGGAATCTTCGCAACACGGTCGTAAGTCATCAGGCCGTTCACTTCTGTCATGACGTCGGTTAGTTGCGTATAGACGCTGGCGCTCAGGTTGTTCTGATCGCGCAACCGCTGAACCCAATCCATGAATTCTGCATAAAGGTAGAGCATGTCCGGGTTCGTATCAACTTCGATATATCCGCCACCTCTCTTTTCCCATGAGTGACCGGCGATGAGATAGCCGATGCCACCAAACTCTCCACACACCATCGCCTGCCTTCCATTTGAGGGGCGTACGGCGGGCTCGGGATAACTATGAATGTCATCGAGGTCTCCAAAGCCTTCAATCTTTCCACCGCTGGCCTCATTGACCGGCCTTGAAGAGTCGAGACTGCGGACGACATTGACCAGATGCCCGGTATCAAACTGGCCCTGCCCTTCGTTGAAGATCGTCCAGAGCGCAATGGAGGGCGAATTCTTATGGGTCTCAATCATGCGCCGGAGTTCGCTCTCAAACTCATTCTTGTCAACGGGCGGTGGAACAAACTCCCGGCCGGGATACGAGTCGGCAGAGGGCATATCCTGCCAAACCAGCAGGCCCAGCGTGTCTGTCCAGTAATACCATCTGGCTGGCTCGACCTTGATGTGCTTACGAACCATGTTGAACCCCATAGCCTTCATCTGCATAATATCGTTCTTCATGGCTTCATCTGTGGGAGGCGTATAAATCCCATCCGGCCAGAATCCTTGATCGAGCGGCCCAAGTTGAAAGACAAACTCATTGTTCAGCAGAAGCTTCTTTTGCCCGTTCACAATGCCCACATGAGTTTTTCGCATTCCGAAGTAACTTGTAATAGTGTCAACTATCTTATCCGCATGCTTTAATGTTACTTCCAGCGTGTAAAGAAAAGGATCATTCGGTGACCAGAGCCTCTGGTTGGGGATAGGAATTACAATCGTCTCATCTGGAGCCGCCGACAGGTCCGTAACCATAACATCGCCTGATTTAGCGTTGATGTCGACAGTGCTGTTGCTTTGAAGATTCTCTGCGGTGATGGTCAAATTGAGCTGGGCGCGATCGATGTCTGGAACCATTGTCAATTCTTTGATAAACGATGATGCAACCGGTTCAAGCCACACGGTCTGCCAGATCCCCGTTGTCGGAGTGTACATGATTCCGTGTGGCTTGGTGCATTGCTTACCACGCGGCTGGCCTCCGTTCTCTGTTGGATCGTACACTCTCACGATCAACTCATTACTATCCTTGCCGCTCAGATACGAAGTTATGTCATAACTGAATGGGTCGTAGCCGCCACGATGCAGTCCGACGCGTTGCCCGTTCACAAATACTTCCGACTCGTAATCGACCGCGCCAAAGTGAAGCAGGATCCGCTTGCCGCGCCATGCCGCGGGAACTGTTAGTGTGCGTCGATACCACAGGCGCTCATGATGTTCCATCACGCCAGAGAGAGCAGACTCCACGGGATAAGGAACAAGAATGGCGCCACTTAGCGACTTACCGAACGGTGGTTCTTCGTCTGCCGCGGTGCCGGGTTGAAACTCCCAAAGGCCGTTCAAATTCAGCCATGCCTCGCGAACCAATTGCGGCCGGGGATACAGTGGATGGGGCATTTGCGCGTCAACCTGGGAGGACCAGGGAGTTAGCAGCGGCGCCGGTTTTACGGACCAGGGTAATGCTGTTTGGGGCTGGCCAGCCTCGGAATGAGGAAGTTGCTGGCGTGCAGTTCCCCACAAGAGGCTTGGTCCAGCGAGGGCCGCGGACGCCCCTGCCAATTTTTCCATGAAGCGGCGTCTGCTTATGGTGAATCCTGCGCCCGGCAAGCTGCGTTTCATCAGTTAGATGCCCTCCAAGTTAGCACGACGCGCGGGCCGATCCCGCGCATCTTAGCTAAATGCGATCGTGCAATAGATACGGTGGTGAGGGCATGGCTCCGAGCCGGATCGCTCCGTCTGGAGTTTGCGGCATAGGCCAGGGCTGAGCGCCTACATGCTTTGCCCATGCGGCATACTCGGCTGCCATCTTCCGTACCCGATCTGGATACTGGTCAGCCAGATCGTGCATTTCCGTGCGGTCATGCTCCATGTCATAGAGTTCCCACGCATCGGGAAATCTCGACACAAGCTTCCACTTACCGTTCCGCGCCGCTATGTTGCCTTCGTGCTCCCAGAAGAGTGAGCGTTCCGGCAGCGCACCGCCTTGAAACACCGGTACCAGGCTCTTGCCCTCGAGCGGTGGCGGTGGCGTTCCGGCCTTGCTCAGTTTGGGATAAGCCACGCCCGCAACGTCGAGACATGTGGGCATCACGTCAATCTCGTGGCCAATGGCGTGCGAGATGCCATGCTGTTTCAATCCCCGCGGCCAATGCGCGATGAATGGCGTCGAAATTCCTCCTTCATTGGCATAGTGCTTGTAGAGACGAAATGGCGTGTTGCTGGTGTTACCCCACGGGATGCCGTAGCTGGCATAAGTCGTTGCCGGTCCCGGCATGATTGACGGATCGTTGCCGGGGATGACCGGCATTCCATCTTTCGTTTTATACGGCATAAATGCCGGCCGCTGGTGGCCACTGGGAATGCGTCGCATCTCTTCGAAGTTTCCGCCGTTATCCGACATGAAGCAGATCAGAGTATTGTCGAGAATCCCTAACTGGCGCAGCTTGCTGACAATCTTGCCGACATTTTGATCCAGCAGATCAATCTGTGCGGCATATACCTCCATACGACGCTGCTCCCACTCGTGGAAGGAAGCCAGTTCCCAGCCGGGAACACGTGGGTCGCGCGGCGTGATGCTCCACTCCTGCCGCACCAGCCCCAAGGAGAGCTGCTTGGCGTGGCGCGATGCACGCAGCGCATCCCAGCCGCCCGCATATTTTCCCTTGTACTTGGAGATAGTTTCCTCGGGCGCCATCAGAGGCCAGTGGCCTGCCGTAAACGCCGCGTAGAGAAAGAAAGGCTTATCCTTACGCGCCGCGTCTTCAATAAACTGGACCGAGTGATCACCGATAGCATTCGTCAGATAGTAGCCCTCATCGGCCTTTGTAACTTCGATGGGAGTGTTATCGCTGGTTAGGGAAGCAGGATCAAAGTAACTGGCCGCACCGTTGATGATGCCGTAGTAGCGCTCAAATCCGCGTTGCAGGGGCCAGTTATGCTTGCCTACCGTCAGCGGTGTAAGATGCCACTTGCCGGTCATTAACGTTGTGTAGCCTCCTGCCTTCAGAGCTTCGGCGATGGTCACGCATTTCTCACTCAAATCTCCTGCGTAGGCCGGATAAGGGTATCTCCCGTAATCCGCAGTCATCAGGCCCATGCCTGCCTGATGCGAGTACAAGCCCGTCATCAAAGCCGCTCGCGACGGGCAACAGCGTGGACTGTTGTGAAAGTCGCTGAACTGCAGACCTCCTCTGGCCAGCGCGTCGAGATTGGGTGTATCGATCTCCGAGCCGTAACAGCCGATATCGGAAAATCCCATGTCGTCGGCAAGGATAAAGACGATGTTCGGTCTCTGACTGCCGGCGCCGGATTCAGGTTCTGCTGATGCTGGTCTCGTGCCGGACGACAAAACCGCGCCCGCGCCAGCGCAAAGACCTGCGTGTAAAAACTCGCGACGTGTCTTCATTTCTTTCCTCCGCTCTCTATAAAAGTCAACAACAACGGTTACCGCTCGCATCATCGTACGGGAACTTACACTTGCAGCATCGCAATTACTGAACCTATTTCTACGGGATAAATGGTTCTGGTGCGGTTCCGTGGCGGTACGGCGCGTACCAGTTATGCCCGCCGGGCCACTTGGTCTGGTACTTCAAGTTCTGCGGGCCGGTCGGCAGACTGTCCTGGGAGCGAATTGTCCACATCAGCAGCTCCGCCATCAACGAGGCCTGCTCGGTGGCAACATGAGGCTGGCCGAAGAGGTTCCTGAGTTCGCATGGATCCGAGGGAAGGTGGTATAACTGCCCGTATCCCATCATGTCATAGATCAGTTTCCAGTCGCCCATTCGGACCATTTTCTGCAGGCCTGACTGGGTTACTTTGTTTAGCTCGTCGAAGCCGAATCCCATCGGGTGGGCTCGCGCCTTTGGGCTGGCCCGTGGACCATCGGGCAGAAAGTAGGGAACATGATCGGAGGCTTCATAATACAACCCGCCTAGGCCTACCGTCTGGTAGATGCTGCGGAATTCGTCTCGTGGATAGGTCTCTCCGCGCAGCAACGGCCACAAACTCCTGCCCTGCACGCCATGCGGGATGCTGGTATTCATGATCTCGCAAAATGTAGGGAAGAGATCGGCCATTGAGACAAAGGCTGATTGCCCCACAGATGTGCTTGTAATCCCTGGACCGGACCAGACCATCGGAATGCGCGACAGACATTCCGGCATTCCCACGCCTTTGCGCGCAAGGCCGTAGTCCATCAGATAGTCGCCATGATCGGCTACGTAGACAATAATTGTCTTCCTCAGCAGGTCCTTCTGATTCATAAACGTCACGAGGCGGGCGAGCTGGTCGTCGAGCAGACGGAGCATGCCGAGATAATTTGATTTGTAGCGGCGCCAGTTCTGCTCAGTGGGGAAGCCGGCTTGCTGGTGGCCGTACTCCCACTGTGCTCGATAGCCAAGCTGTTTCAGAGCCTCAGGTCCTGCGCATCGGCCAGGCACGCTTTCCGGCGGATACATGTTCCAGTACGGCGTCGGCACCTGCTCCGGGTCATGCGGCTCGGAAAAGCCGACCTGCAGCAGAAATGGCCGGCCGTCTGACTCGTTCATGAAATCGATTGCATCGGAAACGATTCGGTATGGGAACTGCGCCTCCAGCGGGAAGGGGGTCGGCGTTAGCGCGATGTTCGCATGGAGCGATTTCATCCAGTGCTGGAAGTCTTGGTACATCTGTGGTGGATTGGGCGGCATCCAGCCCTGTTGAAGCCCATACTCGCGCCAGAAATCCGTATCCTCGGGGCGCAGGAAGGTATGATTCTTGCCGGCGAGGCCGGTCCGGTACCCACACTGTTTGGCCACCGCATACAGGTGCGTTTCATACACCGCATCGTGAATCATCTCGTTGGAGCGCACACGGGTTGCATCGGGCCAGCGTCCTGTCAGCATGCTCGTGCGGCTGGGAACGCACAGCGGAGCGGTGCAATAGGCGCGATCAAATCCCACTCCGGAAGATGCAAGCTTGTCCAGAGTGGGACTGGTGTCCAGCGGATATCCCTCGCGCTTTGTGAGCCCGGCGCGATGCTGATCCGAAACAACGAGCACGATATTGGGGCGATCCACAGCCGGCATCGCCGGCGCAGATGCAGCCACCCCTTCCGACAGCGCATCGTTGGCGATCAGCGCTCCGATTCCGCACATGGATGCGCTCTTCAAAAAATCGCGCCTTTGCATACTTGTGTATCCTCCTTCAGTGTTCTGCCCCAACTTCAAAAAATCCGGACAGACCCCATGATCTTGATGATTGTAATGGTGCGGGCGAGACTGCACAGTTCTCAGAACGTTGTAACCAATTACATTCCCTGGACACTAATACTCGGCCTTACGCGTGTCAAGCTCCGCCGTCAATATGTTTTAGTTTCTTTTCATTCGTCAGTCTGCTCGATGTTATTTGCAGCTAAGCGTGAGCGCAGTGCCTACCGGCATGAGGAACTAAAGACCAAGAGCCTCGACGATCGCAACCCTGCGGAAAACCCTGCTGGCTCCCTCACCATGAATGCGGGGGAAACGCGTCATTTTTCGGCGTGATCGAAGCTACCCCCACTTGCCGACTCGCTGCGCGTCTTCAATAGTATCGCGTAGTGTACGCAGGCCGGAGTTTCGGGGAAGTCGAGCAAATATTCTTTTCTT
>JAJZAL010000430.1 GCA_021799405.1 Acidobacteriota bacterium | reverse complement strand
CACGTGGGCGGCATGGCGCTCTTCTTCCACTTTGTTTCCGTGGTGGAGATGCTGGTTCAGGCGCACCGCTGGATGCCGGTAGGCGTGCGCGAAGTGGAGTCGCTGCTGGGCCTGGCGGTGGCTGGTCTGTTCTTTCTCGTCTGGTGGCTTTACGACGGCATCTCATTTGGAATCTTTGCGTTTCCGGCAACTTTTCTTCTGGTCCTCATCCCCGCGTTGGGCACGGGCCGGTATATCTTTCCATCGGAGGGCGTGCGGATCAGCTGGCTGATCGCCCATATTGTGGCGCTCATGGTGGCCTATGTGGCGCTCGGCTTCAGCCTGCTGGCCTCGGTACTTTATCTCGTGGAGGAGCGCCGCCTCAAGAGCAAGCTCAAGCCCAGCACATCCGGTTCAAAGATGCTGCTGGATTGGCTGCCACCGCTCGATACCCTGGAGCGCATTGCGCACAGCACCCTGGAGTTCGGCTTTCCGTGCATGACCGTGGGCCTGATTATTGGCGCGGTGATGGTGCAGGAAACGCCTGTGGGGGCAGCCTATTTTCTTGATCCTAAAGTAATTGCCTCGATCCTCAGCTGGTTTGTGTATGTCCTGCTTCTGCTTGTCCGCCGGAGTGCTGGTCTGCGTGGCCGCAAGGCCGCCTATCTCTCCGGAGCTGTTTTTGCGGTAATGCTTGCATTGCTCGTAGCCAATGTCTTTAGCCGTGTACACAGGTTTGGTGCCCCATGAGCCAGACTCTCTCCAGTCTCGTTCTCGTCGGGGTCAACTACAAGACCGCGCCCATCGAGCTGCGCGAGCGCATCGCCATCTCGCGCGAGGATCTGCCCGAAACCACGCGCGCCCTGGCTGCTACGACCGGCGTCAGCGAGTGCATGATCGTCTCCACCTGTAACCGCGTGGAACTGCTGGCGGCTGTCGAAACGCCCGACACTGACGTGACCGGATTCCTTTCGAAGCACTTCGGCCTGGACCCGGCTTTGCTGGCGTCGCACATCTACGAGCGGCGTGACCGCGACGCCGTCCGCCACCTCTTTCGCGTGGCCGCCAGCCTTGACTCGATGGTGGTGGGCGAGCCGCAGATCCTCGGCCAGGTGAAGGAGGCCTTTGGTGTGGCGCGTGCCGCCGGCACCGTAGCCAGCCAGCTTGAACATCTGCTGCAGAGCGCCTTTGCCGCCGCCAAGAGAGTGCGCACCGACACCGAGATCGGTTCCAACTCCGTCTCCGTGGCTTCGGTGGCTGTCGAACTGGCGCGCAAGATTTTCGGATCGCTGCAGGGCCGCACCGTGTTCCTGGTGGGCGCTGGCAAGATGAGCGAACTGGCCGCGCGGCATCTGGTGCAGCAGGGCGCCGGCACGATCCTGGTGAGCAACCGCACGGCCGAGCGCGCTCGTGTTTTAGCCGAGCAGTTTCAGGGCCGTGTGATCCACTTTGAACAGCTTTATGATGCGGCCGTCGATGCCGATATCGTGATCAGCTCCACCGGCGCGCCACATCCCATCTTCCGCCCCGAGCATGGCCAGGCCTTTCTGCATCGCCGCCGCAACCGACCGATGTTCTTCATCGACATAGCCGTGCCGCGCGATGTGGATCCGGCGATGAACAAGCTGGAGGGCATCTTTGTCTATGACATCGACGACCTGCAGCAGGTGGCGGCATCGCACATGGCCGAGCGCAGCCGGCAGGCTGGCGACGCGGAAGCCCTGATTGCGGCGGAGGTGGAGCGCTTCCACCAGCGCCAGCGCGCGGTGAATGTCGCGCCGGCCATAGTCACGCTTCAGCGTAAGGCCGAGGAGATCCGCGTGGGCGAATTGCAGCGCATCCATGCGCGCCTTGGTACGCTTACCCCGGAGCAGCTTGCCGCCGTCGAGGCGCTCACGCGTGGTCTGGTTAACAAATTCTTGCACCCGCCGATGCAGGCGATCAAGCAGGCCGCCCGCGAAAACGACGAGACCCGCCTGGACGCGCTGTGCGAAGCTTGGTCGCTGCCTACCGGGAACGAGCCGGATGGAGAAGACAGGCCGGACGAAGCGGCAAGCGATGCCACATCCGCTTGCGGGAAGAAAGAAGCCGCAAACACACGCACCGGCGAAACCACCGCAGTGGGAGGCAAATGAACCTGCGCATCGGAAGCCGCGGCTCCCAACTGGCCCTTTGGCAAGCCAATCACATTGCCGCCTTACTGCGCGGCCAGGGGCACGCCGTCGAGATTGAGGTCATCAAGACCACCGGCGACCGGTTGCAGGAGGTCACCTTTGCGCAAGTAGGCTCCAAGGGGATGTTTACCAAGGAGATTGAAGAGGCGCTGGCAGATGCCCGGGTTGATCTGGCAGTACATTCCTTGAAGGATTTGCCTACGGAACTGCCCGAGCCGTTTGAACTGGCCGCTACGCCTCCCCGCGTTGATCCGCGCGACGTCTTTGTCTCGGCGAGCTATGAGAATCTAATGGCTCTGCCGCAAGGCGCGCGCGTGGGCACCAGCAGCCAGCGCCGCCGAGCGCAACTGAAGGCTCTGCGGCCAGACCTTGAAGCGATCGAGTTCCGCGGCAATGTGGACACGCGCCTGCGCAAGCTGGCTGAGGGGCAGGTGGAGGCGATTCTGCTGGCCGCCGCGGGCCTGGACCGGCTGGGAAGAACTGACTGGATTCGCGAGCGGCTGAGCCCGAAGGACTTTTGCCCGGCTGCCGGGCAGGGTGCGCTGGGCATCGAAACCCGCAAGGGCGACGTCGCCACCGTTGCCGCGCTGGCGTTCCTTGACGATCCGGCTACGCGCTTTGCCGTCAGCGCGGAGCGCGCCGCGCTGGCAGCGCTGGGCGGCGGCTGCCAGGTTCCCATCGGCATCCACTGCCGTGCGGAGG
>JAJZAL010000138.1 GCA_021799405.1 Acidobacteriota bacterium | reverse complement strand
AAAGCACGAGAGGGATGAAGACCGGTACCGCGTGCATACGGTTTAGCATATGCCCCGGCAAAGGAACCGGCAAATGTACCATTAGCGGGAAAATCGACAGCTGTCCCGAAGTTGGTCGAGATTCTCGCGTCCGGGCGTCTCATCCAATCTTGCTCGGGCTGGAGCCGTGTCTGAACACACTGGGCCTATGCTGTAGGCTCAAAGTAGCGTTGCGATTTGTGATTTCCAGGGTGGTCATGTCTTCTGTTTTTTCTGCACGTCCGTTCATTGTTCCGCAGGCAGGCGCCGCGCTCTACTGCGGCAAGGTTTCGCTTGAAGCGTTGGCGCGCCGCTACGGGACGCCGCTTTATGTCTACTCGGCTGATCAGATTGCGGAGCGGCTGGGGCTGTTTCAGCAGGCGCTGGCCGGCCGCGATCATCTGGTCTGCTACGCAGTGAAAGCCAACTCGGCGCTGGCGATTCTGAAGCTGCTGGCGGAGCGCGGGGCGGGGTTCGACATCGTCTCCGGCGGCGAGCTGGAGCGGGTGCTGGCTGCCGCGCCGGAGGCTGCGGGCCGCGTGGTCTTTTCGGGCGCGGGCAAGACGGCCGCGGAGATCGACCTGGCGCTCAGGGCCGGCATCCTCGAATTCAACGTGGAGAGCGAGGCGGAACTGGCGCTGCTGGCGGAGCGGGCGCGGAAGCTCAAGCAGCGGGCGCGCTTTGCGCTGCGCGTCAATCCCGACGTCTTTGCCGAAACGCACCCGTATATCTCGACCGGGCTGCGCGAGCACAAGTTCGGCATCGATATTCGCCAAGCGCCGCGCATTTATATGAGCGTGGCCGGGCACCGGTGGCTTGAGGCGCACGGCGTGAGCGTGCACATCGGTTCGCAGATCCGCTCGGCGGAGCCGTTTGGCGCGGCCATGGAGCGCGTGAGCAGGCTGGTGCGGCAACTGGCCGCCGGCGGCATTGTGCTGAAGGCCGTGGATGCCGGAGGCGGTCTGGGCATCGACTACCACAGCGCCAGCTTTGACGCGGCTGCCAAGGTGCGCGAGTACGCACAGGCCATCGAGCAGGCACTGGCCGGCTTTGAAGGACGCCTTCTGCTGGAGCCGGGGAGGTTCCTGGTAGCGCAGGCGGGGGCGCTGGTGACGCGCGTGCTGCAGGTGAAACGCAGCGGCAAAAAGACCTTCGTGATTACCGATGCGGCGATGAATGACCTGATCCGGCCGGCGCTCTATCAGGCGCACCACGAGATTACGCCGGTACGGCCGCGCGCGGGAAGGCCGCGGATTGTGGATGTGGTGGGACCGGTGTGCGAGTCGGGCGACTTCTTCGCCCATGACCGCAAGCTGGCGCCGGTTGAGCCGGGAGACCTGCTGGCGGTGCTCGATGCCGGCGCCTACGGAATGGCGCAAAGCTCGAACTACAACACCCGGCTGCGTCCGCCGGAGGTGCTGGTGGAAGGCACCAGGGCACGACTCATCCGGCGGCGCGAGACGATGGCCGACCTGCTGGCGCCAGAGAGGGTGTAAATCCTCGCAAGTGGCGCGCATTTGGCATGAGCGTAAGACGCCGTTTGCAGCGGACAGGCCGGAGCGCTACAGGATACCGAATTTGGCAAAGGCTTCCGCGGCGGGCATGCCCTTTTCCAGGGCCTTTCGAACCACTTTTTCCTTACGGGCTTTTTCGAAGGCGCGATTCATGACCTCTTCCTCAGCGGCCTTTGGAACGATGCAGACGCCGTCGAGATCGCCAAAGACGATGTCGCCGGGCGTGACGCGGACCTGGCCCACCTGAATGGGTATCCGGTAGTCGATGACCTTGCCGCGCGGGCCCTGATCCTGCGCGTAGCTGCCATAGGAAAAGGTGGGAAACCCCAGAGCAAGCACGCCACGGGTGTCGCGCGAGTAGCCGTCAACGACAGCGCCCGCCGCTCCGCACCGGGTGGCGCGGACGCTCATCAGCTCACCCCAAAGGGCGTAGCGCGGCGAGGAACCGGTGCAAAGATACACCTCGTCCGTCTTCAAGTCGTCGAGTGCTTCCATCATGAGGCCGAAGGGTAGAGCGGAGATCGGATTGTGCGAACCTTCAATGGCTTCATCAAAGACGTCCGCTTCGAGAACGGTCATGGCGCGCCCGCAAACAATCATTTTGCGGTCGAGCGGGACGATCGCTGGAGGCAGAAACTGATGCTGGAAACCCAGCTTGTCCATGACATCGCCGATGACAGCGGAGAAAAGTTCGCGCCGTGCCGATTGAAACAACTCCTCATCATTTGCCCACATAGGTTGTACTCCGGTTTACATTCTTCAAAACGATATTTTCTTATATCCTCTCCGCGCAAGATGCCGAGTGGCGCCGGCGGAGACTACACCCCGATTTCGATGCGGTGCAGCCTGGGAACGAACAATTGCAGCGCGCCGAGGACGACCAGGTAGGAGACGCTGGCCCAGATGAGGATCGACTGGTAGCTGCCGGTTTTTTGCAGGATCAGGCCGGTGATGGCGGCGGCGAATGTACCGCCGATCGCCGCGCCCATGCCGGTAAGACCGGTGACGGAAGCGACCGCCTGCTTGGGGTAGATGTCGGCAAACATGGCGAAGAGATTCGATGCCCAGCCCTGGTGACCGGCCATCGCCAGGCCAAGGATGCCGACTGCCAGCCAAATGTGCTGCGCATAGACGTCGAAGGCGACGGGGACGACAAAGAGCGCGCAGACGAGCACGGCGATTTTGCGCGCGGCGTTGACGGTCCATCCATGCTTGAGAAGCGTCGAGGAGAGCCAGCCGCCAAAGAGCCCGCCGAGATTGGCCATTCCATACATGATCATGAGAGGAATGCCTACGCTGCGGAGGGTAAGGCCACGGCTCTCGTTGAGGAACTTGGGGGCCCAGTAAAGATAGAACCACCAGACCGGCTCGGTGACGGCGCGGCCGAGAAGAAAGACCCAGGTTTCGCGGTGCATGAGCAGGCGGCGCATGGGAACAGCGGGTTCGTGATCGGTTGCGTCATCCTGAATGGGCGCGGGATGCCGGTAGAGGATGAGCCATGTGGGAATCCAGATGAATCCAAATACGCCGATCAGGATGAAAGCGGCGCGCCAGCCCAGGGTGAGGGCGATCCAGGGAACGATGAGCGGTGCGATAATTGCGCCCACGGTTGAACCGCTGTTGAAGAGGCCCACGGCAAAGGCTCGTTCGCGCACCGGAAACCACTCCGCGGTGGCTTTTACGGCAGCGGGAAAATTGCCGGACTCTCCAAAGCCGAGCAGCAGCCGGGCGGCGGCAAAGCCGCGCACCGACTGCACGAAGCCATGCGCCGTGGCCGCGATGCTGCAGATGGTAAGCGCCAGCGCGTAGCCGATGCGCGTTCCGATGCGGTCGATGATGGGACCAGAGACAAGCAGGCCAAGAGCGAAGGTGGCTTGAAAGCCGCTGATGATCAGTCCGTATTCGCTCTCCGTCCATCCCAGTTCCTTTTGCAGGGGAAGAACGAGGATGCCCAGGACCTGGCGATCCATGTAATTGATGGCGGTGGCGGCAAACAGCAGCGCGCAGACAGTCCAGCGGAATGCCGTGGCGGGCGAAGTTGCAGTCGAAGATCTATCCATCAGTCCCTGTCTGTGCTTCGCGCATGGTTTCTGGCACAGGTGGCTGACTTCGCGGCGGGGAACCGCCTGCGCGGGCTCCAGGGCCTGTGCACCCTGCATCGCAAGGAGCACAGAAATCATTGCGGAGGCAACAAGCGAAATGCTATCACCCGCAGCTTGTGGTGTTCTTAGCAGCGAGCCGCCGAGATACCGTCGAGTTTCTGCCGCTCAGCCGGAGCCATGACCGAGTATCCTGGACGTCTGCCTGCAGCCCGTGACCGCGGAAAGGTGTGTGGCGCAGGCCGTCGCCGCGAAGGCGCTATTGGGCGGGAAATCACCCGGCACCCTCCAGCACCCTAATCCCAGGGCAATCGCATGAAGCGGGAAATGAAGGCGAATGTTGGTTTGAAAGGGCACGACTCAAATCGTGGCAGGATTCCGGTCAGAGACCTTGCTGGCCTCTTCTGCAGGCGCCGAATTTGGCAGCGAGGTCCAGAAGGGCTTCGTCACTTTCGCGCGCGGCAGCCACCTGTACCCCACCGGGCGAGCAGGGTATGACCACCGTGGGCACACCCGCCAAGCTGAACGGCGCGGTATAACGCAGCAGGTGCTTGCGGATTACTTCGACTGACCTGACCTGGCTCGAACCGGCGACGAGTTTCGCATACGGCGCGCAGGGCAGCATCACCAATTCATATGTGGCGAATAGATCGTCCATTCGGGCCCGGAATTCGGAGTGACGGCGGCGGAGCGTTGCAATCTCTTCCACACTGAGGCTCGCGCCCCACTGAAGGCGCTCGCGGATAGGCCGCTCGATGTGTTCGAAGTTGCCGGCATGCAACTGCGCTGCTTCAGAAGCCTGGAGTGGGGCGAAGATCTCTACGGCCTCTGCCCACCAGCCCGGCTCGATGGTGTGTGCTTCCAGTCCCAGATCCTGCAAATGGCGACACGTGGCGCGAAAGTTGGCTGCGATCTCCGGTTCGCAATCATGAAGAAAACTCTCGGCCACGCAGGCAAATCGGCGAAAGCGCTGCTTTGGCACAGTTCCATTGGGCGCAAAGGGCGCGGCGAGCAATGGCGCATCTTCCAGATCGCGAAAGATCCAGCCGATGGTGTCAAAAGACGCTGCGAGATGTGTGCCGCCGCGCCAGTCACCCCGGCCGAGCGAAGCGCGATAGCCCGCCAGACCCCCGAGCGAAGCCGGCACGCGCACGGAACCTCCTGTGTCGGTGCCGATGGCAGCGACAGCCGATCCCTCTCTGACGCTGGCCACAGCGCCGCTCGACGAGCCGCCAGTAAGCGCATCCCTGGTGTCGGGCTGGATGCAATCGCCGAACTCAGGATTCTCACCGGTGATGCCGTAGGCCAGCGGATGCAGATGCGTCTTGCCCACGATAACTGCACCGAGCGCGCGCAGCCGCTCGACCAGCCAAGAATCCTGCCTTGCCGCTCCGTGCAGATCACGGTAGAAGCGCGTACCACAGGTCGTGGGCGCGCCCGCCAGATCGAAACAATCCTTCACCGCAACGGGGATACCCCAGAGCGAGTTACGCCCGTCGCCGAACGGGCCACCTTCGCTGCGCGGCATGGCCGCGGCCCGCACGGCCTCGGCCTGGGTCCAGGTGGCGTCCTGCCAAAGGTACGTGTTGCGATTCGGTCCCTGATTGGATCGCGCCAGGGCCTGCCGGGCGAGCTCCAGCGGTTCCAGACTGCCAGCGGCCAGCGCGCTGCGTAGTTCACGAATTGTCCAGGGCCTCTCAGTCATCAGCGCGATTTTACAATGTATCGCGTCTGAATCGGGCAAAAAGAAAGGAGCTTGTCCGGCGATCCGAGTTTCATCAGGGCTGATGTCCAATCAGAAATTGAAGTGTTGCGGCATTTGATCCTGACCAGATCGAGTCTCCCGGGAAGTGGCTCTCCTTTGCCGAATGAGCGGTGGAGTGACCCCGCTCCGAATGGTCCTGGCCTTATTGATCTATTTCTGGTACTTCTCCTAGTTGCCAATGAAAATGTAAAGCCACTACTGTGGCAGTTACCCACGCGGACGCCCCGCGAAGAATACGGCTGTGCGGTACGTGCGGAGTTTGAAATTAGTCTGGTGGCGCGCGATCACACGGCTCACATGCCGCGGAGGAGAATGCAATGCGAAGAGAAATGGGGAGGAGGATGATATCGCTTGCTATTGGACTTCTGGCGGTCGTGTCTACGTTGGCTCAGGATATGGAATGCAACTTCATGCCCGAAACAGACTTAGCGCGGCTCGGTTGGGAAAAACAGGAGGAGACATGAAAGAGGTACGCGTCGGCCGGAACACTCTGAGGATCGCTGGAATTATTCTCAATGCGGTTGGGCTCGTCTTTTCCCAAGCCCCGGAAATGCAACAGAAAATTGCTGAATTGAAGCAAGCTGTGGCCTCGAACAAGCAAGCCCTTGCGCAATACACCTGGGTAGAACAGGTAACAATCAGTCTCAAGGGAGAACAGAAGAAGCAGCAGAATTTCCAGGTGCGCATTGGTCCTGACGGCAAGCCACAGAAACAGTCTCTCGACCAGGCTCAACCTCAGCAATCGGCAAATGGCGATGCCCGCCGCCGCCGCGGTCGAGTGAAGGAGCACGTGGTTGAAAAGAAGAAAGAGGAGTACAAGGACTATGCGGATTCGATCAAGAGCCTCATCGAACAGTATGTTCCGCCTGAAAAGGAGATGATCGAACAAGCCAAAGCGAAGGGCAACATCGAGGTATCGCCGGCACCCGGTAGTGATGGCAATTACCAGCTCGTTTTCACGAACTATGTCAAACCAGGCGACAAGATGGCGATCGTGTTCGACAAGGCACGGAATGCGATCGTGAGCGTGGCGATCAATTCCTATTTGGACGACCCGAAAGATGTAATCACGGCGGAAATACAGTTTAGTTCGCTTCCTGGCGGGCCTAATCATGTGGCAAGTGTCGCGATCAATGGCGTCAGCAAGCAACTGGCGATTGCGATTCAAAACGGCAATTACCAGCGCTTGTAAAGACGAGTAAATTCCGCCTAGGAATGAGGCGTGAATGGATGACACGGGATCAAGAGAGAATCAACCTGTGTTCAGCTTCCAAGACCCTGTAGAGTAATTACGACTACTTGCTCAAACTATTGGGAATTTAGTTGCGTCGGCCCTGCTGGTAGGCCGTATCTCCGATGTTGAGCTGGGGCCGTTCTGCGCAATCGACTTACCGTTCGATGGGGCGACGTTGCTTCGACTGTAGTTGCGCGGCGGATTTCCGGCGAGGTACCTCGCAGAGGATCATCGTGTATGTCTGCGCTGGCGCAGGGACTTTATCCGACCTATCTTGAGCGCGATGTGCCCATGTTCGATCCACGGATTCCGGCGGGAACTGTGGAACGGCTCTGGATCATGCTCGCACACAACCAGGGCACACTGTTGAACGCCTCGCGCCTTGCTTCCGGATTATAGATTCCCTCACCGACCGTTCAACGTTACATCGACCTGCTGACCGATCTTTTGCGGGTTCGGCAACTTGTGCCCTTTCATCGAAACCTGGGCAAGCGTCTGGTGAAATCCCGCGACACAGGCTACAGGCCTCCGAGAATTGGCAGCGCCTTGACGAGAGAGATCTGCTGATGCGAGAACGGCCATCAATGATCGGGTTCTCATTCTCGCCAGGGAAATCGGCCTATTTCGCGGCCAGTGGCCGACGCCGTCGCAACTGCTCGTTGGCGGCTCTGATTGAGAAACTTTCTGCATTGAACCGTGGTCCTGCGCCATTGGCGCATCTGCTCGAACTCCTCGTGCGCGGGGCCGAGAAGAACTTCGGCTGGATTGGGGCATCACCACTCACGCGATGACCGTGTGACAACGAAGTCGATCGATAAATCCTGCGGGACCCGGCACTAGAAGTGCCGGTTCAGCCACGAACTCACTGGTGACAGTTCGAGGGCCGTGTCAGCGGCTTTCCGCGATGCGCTTTGGGCGGCCTTCATCGGTTCTCTGACTTTGCCCGGCGAGTGCGCTTGGCGCCCTGCGGGCAAACCAGGATGCTGCAGCGAACGAAAAGGCGACTGTAACCAGCGTAGCAATTACGAGCATCACCATGGTGCGCTGGTCGCCCTGCGCACCCACAATTGCAGCACCAACTCCGATGTTTCGCGTACACATGCCCAGACTCATTACGGACCGCTTCGTTTCAGGCATCCCCACGGCACTGAGATAACCTGCAACAGCGAGAGCCGGGACGTACAAAAGCTGTGCAAGCAACGCGTGACTACCAACCGATCCAAGGAAGCTCTTGAAATTGAGAATCAGTACCATGGCAAGAAAGAGAACCGTGGCAATGCTCGTAATGCTATTCACGAATCGATAGATATGGTCCGCGCAGTCAGCCCACATTGATTTGATAAAAATGCCTAGGGCCAAAGGTGCGAGAACCAGAAGGATTAATGGCTTGGCGATACTCCAGGCGCTTGCCGACAGGCCGGGCGCCACCAGCGGAACCCCAAAAGGCATGACAACGATCGTTCCCACTGATGCAAGCAGCATAAGGCCAGCCGCAGCGGCCAGATTCCCGTTGGCCTTCTTCACGACAAGCGGGAGAAAGGGGGCCGCGGGAGCCATACTGAGGAGCAGTAGCCCCACTGCATAATGTCGTTCCATTGGAACCACGAGCACCACCAGGTACCCAAGCGTCGGGCCAATGAGGAAACCACTAAGAAGAGTTATAAGAACAAACCTGGCATTTTTGAGCGGAACAATTGCGTCGGCAAAGCGAAGTTGTAACCCCATTGCGGAGAGGCTCCCGATCATAAAGATCACCAGGGAGATCGTGAAGGCCGCCTTGATGAATTCACTGATCACGGTCCACCTCCGACATGTTCTAATCTTTGTCAGACACGATCACACGGAAGATGTGATAGCCCCAACTTTTAAGGTCCAGATACAATCCGCGTTCCGACAATTCCGTGCCATCCCTCTCAAACGCCTCATGGCTCATCAGATCATCGAGGAGTACGGAACGGCCGGATAAATCCGCAAAGGGGAGACGAAGGTAACACTGGCTCTGATGGGGCGCAAAGTTTACGACAACCAGCAGCTTGTCGTGTCGCAGAAATTCCCACGCGAAGCCGATGAAGCAATCCCAGGTCCAGTTTCCTTCCCAGGCTGGATTAGTCTCAAGCAAGGACCAATGGCCATTCCGAACAACACGCAGTTTCAAGCACGCGAGCAGTTCTCCGTAGAATTCGAGCAGCGCCGAATCGATCACCTCGTTGGGGCGTCGGCGCAGATGGACGGGAAGCTTCTTTTTTCTTCCCTGAAATTGCCCCTCATGAAAGAACCGCAGGCCGGGGCAAAGGTACGTAAGCACGGCGGCAGCGCAGTGTTGTTCCGGCGGAAAGACCGATGCCGCACGGGGCTCATCATGGTTCTCGAGGAACCGCGCCGACTTCATCTGGAAATTCATGTCCGCACGAAAGTGATCGCGTACCGGCTGGGCGCGTCCGTTCCGGAGTCGGTCATATAGACGCTTGTCATATGTGTAGTTGAATCCCAACTGCTGGAGCGTCCATTCGAGGTCCCAATATACCTCTGCGATGAACAGAAAATCGGCGTTGCTCTCCCGTACAGTGCTGATTGCCTGTGACCAGAAAGGCGCGGGCCTTTGCCCCCATGTCCGTTCGAAGACTTCTGGAAGTATCAGCATCGCCATGTCGCAGCGCACGCCGTCGCAATGTTTCGCAACTTTTTGGAGTTCGCCAATCATCGCCTGTTGCAGGGTGGGCTCCGCGTAATTCAACTGAAGTGTATCGGGCCAACCATCAAAGTATGGATCGCGGCCATAAGCAAAGACGGCTGGTGTATCGTCGCCGCCCAGGTTGATGTAGTTCTGCGGCTCATCTCGGAGTGTCTTTTCAGTGCCGCGAACATAGTACTCCGGGTGCTGTATGACCCACTCGTGGTCGAGCGCGGTGTGGTTAGGGACGAAATCGAGCAGTAGCTTCATGCCGAGAAAATGGATGCGATCCCGCAAGCGATCGAGCGCGGCATTGCCGCCAAAATCCGTGTGGGCCTCATACCTGGTAATCGCAAAACAGGATCCGCATATGTCGTCTTCAGCGAAACCAGGGAGAATCTCTCGAAACTCACGCAGCCACTCCTGATTCTGTCGCGATACGCGCCGGCCGGCAGAGCCTGTCTGCCAAACGCCAAGGAACCAGACCCAATCGTGGCCTTGCTGCGCCAGGTGATCAAGGAATTCGTCGGGAACATCATCGAGGGTTGCCGGCTTGCCGATCTGCGAGGACAACTCCTGCAGCAACGCCCGCGTATTTACCTGGTAAAGCGAGGGACAGAGGGCCGCAGCTTCTCTCTCGCGGGCCATACTTGGGTGGGCGTGTTCGTCGACTGAAGGGCGAAATTCAACTTGCGCGCTCATGGCACTCCTCCGATCAGGATGAAACTTGCGCAAAGCCTTTCGGCAGCTTTGCGCGGCTCGAGCCGTACTACAGCCAAGTCTACGACCCCTGTTTAACGCAAGCGACTGGCAGAGATACGAGGAGCCCTGTGCCAATGCGATGACTGCGACTGCCATGGTTCTGCAGCGACCTTGGAAACTCCCGCAGGGCCGATACTGAATGTGTGGCCATTCTTGCCCTTACAAAAAACACGGAGAGAGATGTCATTTGCTGCTTGGCTAAAGCTAAAATTTGGGACCAGGGATATCACTCCCGACTGGAGATGAAAGCGCCGTCGAGTGACATCCGGTCGGCATTTCGTCGACTGCTTCCATGTCCATAGCCGTTTTCTTCAGAAGTGGATTCTGCTGGTCGTCAGCTCCCGTTTCGTTCTTCAAATACACCGAACGCGCCGGATAGGCGATCTCGACACCTGCTGAAAGCAGCGCCTCTCTGATGCTCATCAACAACTCTTCCTGAGTTTCCAGAAACTGATTCCAATCTCTTGCGGCAACATATGCAAACACTTCCAGTTCGAGGCTGTATTCCGCAAAACGCAGCAGCCGCACCCGCGCGGTCGAGGGTAGGACCCTGGGATCTCTTTCCAATAGAGTTCGCGCTTCTGAAAGAACCGTATTCAGCTTGGAGGATGGGGTCTGATATCCCAGGCTGATCAGGTGGCGCAGCCAGAACTGATCGCGAGCCGAGTAGTTTTCGAGCGTCATGGTGGCAACCTGGCCGTTGGGAATGGTAATAATCGTCCGGTCGAGCGTACGAACGCGGGTTGACCGGAGCCCGACAGCCTCTATCGTCCCGAGTACCTCTCCAATTTTGAAGAAATCTCCCACATGAACCGCTCCGTCTAAGATCAAGGACACCCCGCCTATCACATTTTCGAGAGTCTTCTGGGCTGCGAGCGCCACCGCGATACCGCCTACTCCCAGGCCGGCTAATGCTGCTGTTGGATTGATCCCGAGACTGTGCAATGCAAACATCAGGCCTATAACGATGACAATGAAATCCATCAGCCGCCGGCCCAGCCGCAATACCGCCGTTGAGCTGAGACGGCCTTTATGCTGCATGCGCTTCCTTACATAGGCTTCACATTTCTCGTCCACCAGAAACATCGTCCAAACCAGGCCGACGATCAGAATGAGTAGGGCCACTGTGGAGCCCACCTGACGAGCAAGGAGGGATAGGCTCACTGTGGAAAGAGTCGCATAGACTGTCAGCGAGACGATCAGAACCCGGATTGGGTGAGGCAGGATAGTAGGATTCTGTATCTCCGCTCGCCGGGTCAGGTGTCGGAGCGTAAACCCCACGGTTGCTCCGAGCAGCCGGTTGAGCAGGCTGAGAATTAAGTAAACCAGCGGTAAGACGATGAAAAAATACGACCAACCAAACAGCGTAAGCTTGAAGAACCTACGTAACAGAAAGTCCGGAATCAGGTTTTCCACTGTGACGGCATTAATTTCCTTATAGATGCGGGGAATATTGACGAGTGTGTCTCTCGAGAAAAGCCATATCGATGGGGCATTGCGGCGATCGACACGCTCAAGATAGATATCGGTGCTGCCGGTCTCAGTCACAACGGTTCCGATGAGCTCTCGCCTGGAATCGATCGGATTCGATATGGATCCAAGTGGATCATTGCTCACATTATTCAGTTTTGCCGGCAGTTTCCGATCCAGAACAAAGAAAAGTTCCTTGGCAAGTGTTATGGCATCGTCCCCGCGCGTGCGGGTATTCAGGTACTGAACAGCCGTCCCGTATTTCCCGTCATAACATGCGGAAAGAAACCCCAGCACCGTTCCTCTCGGCGTGGTTCGCGAGAGGGAGTCCTGAATCACTTCAGCAGGCTTGCTTTCGCCAGATTGAGAGGAGATGGGAGCGCTGGGAAGCTGTCCTAAAGCAATTTCAAGAATCAGCATCCCCGCGAAAAACAGAGCGCCACCCCGGAAATGTCCAATGCGCCGCTGTGGCCATGAGAACTCCACTTTGCTGCCACCTGCGATCCGTGCGCCTTTCCGCAAACCGCGCCACTAACGATCCCTGGGAATGCGGGGTGCGCGGATATTTTGTGCTGCCGAGGAAGTAGATATATCGAAGCCCCTATGCGAGCTGACCGCGACGCGGGAGTCCTGCGTCAGACCAGTTGCCGCGGCTTTGGTGTGAATGTCCTTCACTGTCGCTTTGTCCTCTGGTTTGCTATGGCATGCAGTCAGCAAGCCCGACGACGGAAGAAGACTTGCGATCGTAGCGCGCCTACGCACAGCTCTCTCCTCGGATTGCCTCGGCATTCCCGATTCGAGATGCACAATAGCAGTGCTGCGTGAGCGAAGTAACTGCCACTTTTACTAGGGCCTGTTAACACTACCAGGACGGCGGCCCGGGTAGTGTTAACAGGCCCTGGACTCCTCAGCTCACTTTGGTGTGCGCGATTCCCCGACAGCGCACAGAGCGCTGCGGCGTACCCCATTCTTGTCAGCCTTTGGATCTGTCATGACTTCGGCAATGGTAGCTTCTGTATTCCTCCCTGCTTTCCCTGGACCCCGCGAAGATAGGCTGCGAGGTGTCCGCCGTACAGAATTCGGTTCCAACCTAGACATTTGCCAGTGCGCAGCGAACCGGCGAGCGCGTAATAGATGGAGCCGAGAGAAAGGGCGCCTTTCATGTTTGGAAGACCGGAAGGCTGGTTTCTTTGTACAACCGGCATCTGTCGCTATCTGCCGGCTGCGGCCGCGATCTTCCTGTGTCATCTTGCTTTTTCTCAGGATCTGGCCCCGCGCGCCTATGTCATCACGCCGATTCGCAGCAATGCCATAGTAGCCACGTACTCGTTCTTCAGCGGCAACCTCGATTTCCAGGGAGCAGCCCCGATCGCAGATGCGACAGCAAAGGCTAATGTGCCTATTCTTGCTTTCTACCACTCATTTCGCGCCTTCGGTCGCAGTGCGAACGTTACCGTTTCGCTTCCGTATGGAGAAGGGAATTTTCAGGGCAAGGTCCTTGGAAGCGAAACCAACGCCTACCGGTCGGGCCTGTTTGACTCGGTTTATCGGTTATCGGTGAATCTCCTTGGCGGGCCGGCAATGAACGCTCCTGAATTCCGGAAATGGCGACAGCGGAACCTGGTCGGCGCCAGCCTTAGGGTGGTTTCGCCAACCGGCCAATACGACAGCACAAAGCTCATCAACTTCGGAAACAACCGATGGGCGTTCAAACCAGAGATAGGCTACTCGCGGCGGAAAGGCCATTGGATCGTGGATGCATATTTCGGAACATGGTTCTTCACGAAGAATCCGAAATTCTTCTCTGAAAACCAGTACAACCCCGGGGTTCAGGTGCGCACCCAGACTCCGGTTGGTGCCGCCGAAGCGCACCTCAGCTATGACGTGAAGCCGCGCTTTTGGGTTTCGCTTGACGGGAATTTCTGGTTTGGAGGGAAGACCAGCCTGAATGGAGTGGAGAATCCGGAGACCGAGCTAAGGAGTTCGCGGCTGGGTGTTACCGCGTCACTGCCGATTACGAGTCATCAATCTGTGAAGTTAAGCTACAGCAATGGCGCATATATCAGGTATGGCGGCAATTATCAGAATCTCTCTGTCGGTTGGCAATACTCTTGGCTCGGCCGGCCTAATTGATTATGTCTTCCTCGCTGTCGTCCCTTCCGTTTCTCTTTGCGCCAACTCCAAAACCCGGTGCCGTGTAGTCCGGGGGATATATTGCTCAGGGATGGCAATCATGTTTCCGCCCCGCAGCGACGCGAAATGTGGAGAAGAGATCTCCATGCCTGCTTCATTGAAGCAGTCCTGAATGTTCTAGTGAAGAACGGAATAGATGAACTGCATGATTCTTGGGACATCAGTGTCTGCGTTGAGTTTATGCGATAGGTAGAAGTCGTGGAGTTGCGTC
>JAJZAL010000011.1 GCA_021799405.1 Acidobacteriota bacterium | reverse complement strand
GCGCAACTGTAGGCGTCTTCGGCAATGTCCACGACAGCCACAACATGCCAAGCACCGCAGCCACCAGTGACCCACCCAGCACACCCAGCACGCTTTCGGTAAATTCCAACGGCTGCTGGGCAAACGCCATGGGAAGCGAGATGCGCAATTACGACCGTGTACGGCCGCCGAGGCCGGCCGCGGCAATGCCGAGGCCCGCATCCGCACCGCCGGTGATTGAAAATCTGGGGACTACGGTCATTGATGGGGTTGAAGCGTACGGCACCCGAAGAACCACAACCATCCCCACCGGGCAGATCGGCAACGACGAGCCACTTGTGACCACGGCCGAAACCTGGCTATCGCGGAGGCTGGCCCTGGTGCTCCGCTCGGTGACCGACGATCCGCAGGAGGGAACGACAACCCGGGAGCTGGTGAACCTGACCCTGGGCGAGCCGAACCCTGCGCTCTTCCAGCCGCCTGCGGGATACACCATCATGACACAGGAACTGCACCAGGTGCCTTGCCAGGATCAGGCGAAGTAGATGAGGAGGGCCCGCCATGCGTAACAGGATGAATCGGCATTTGGCACTGTTGGCCGCAGAGTTCGCGCTGGCCGCGTGCGCAGTAACAGCCGGAGGCCAGGGCGCCGCAATGAAGCGCCAGCCCTATACCGCCGAGTACAGGATTACCCTGGTCCGTACACTGGCCAACGGAGCGACGATCACCCACGTGACCAAGTCGGTGAAGGCAATGGACTCCGAGGGGCGCTTGATGCAGGCGAGCACTCCTATTGGAACTGACGGTACCCCGAAACCGGACAGCACGTTCCTCCGAATCAGCGATCCGGTCGCCGGAACCTCCGGCAGCTGGATGGGTTGGCGCAAAACGGGGTCGATCACGAAATTTCCCCCGCGAGACGAGCAGCGTGGCTGCTGGGCTGACGCCAATAGAAGCGAATCGATAAATTATGAGCCGAGCGCCCAGCCGCCGCCTGGCCAACCGCCGTATTTGAAGCCGGTGAATGAGGATTTGGGCACCGAGACGATCATGGGGCTGGAGGCGCACGGCCGCCGGACGATCCTGACGATTCCAACCGGCGGCGTCGGGAACGACCGCCCGCTGCTCAGGACGAGTGAGGAATGGGCGGCAAAGAATCCGCCCATTACGCTGCGCTACTCGTTCAACGATCCGTTGATGGGAAAGGAGACCATGGAACTGGTGAGCCTGAGCCTGAATGCACCCGACCCCGCGCTCTTCCAGCCACCCGCCAACTACAAGACTGTGACCGTGGCATTGCATCAAGTACCGTGCCCGCCGTCGGCGCGGTAAGGGGTCTCCATGTTCAAGATGAAGGCAATGATCAAATCTGCGGCGATGCTCGGTTGTGCGCTCGCGTTCGCCGGCGGCAGCATCGGCCTGTGCCACCCGCTTCTCTATTACCAGGGCGGGTGGAGCGTTCTGTTATCCCCGGAGAAGACAGCGGCCTATGTACCGATACGTCTCCAGCAATCTTTCACCTCGCTGTTCAGCCATGGCTATCTAATCCAATTCAGAAGTCAGGTCTCTTCCGCTGGGACTCCGGATGTCTACCTCACGAACTCGTCCGGCCAGCTTGTACACAGCGTGGCCATTTGGCCCCATGGAACCTCGCATCTGCTCCTCAATTCAGTCGATGTCGGAGCAGACGGTCGGTTGGCCGTAGCCGGTCAAGAGACCAATACCGGCGGCAGTGTCTCGTTTCTTATTGCGAGATCGGATCTCGACGGGAAAGACCCAATGTATTTCAGCACCGGCAACTTTTGCGCGGCCCAAATCGCTGTCGCCGACGATGGTTCGATCTGGGCTGTCGGAGCGGAAGCGCCGGAATCGAGTCAAGCCCCGAATGCGGACACGAAACGGTGGGAGAACTATGACATGCTGCGGCACTACAGCCCCACCGGCACGCTTCTCAACAGCTTCATCCCGCGTTGGGGACCAATGACTGCATACGTCACTCAACAGGGTGATGCCTCCGGCAGGAATGTGCTGCATGCGTACGACAACCAAGGCAAACTGCTGGCGGTGTACGGCCCGCCGTTTTGGGGTCTGCAAGGCGACTACGACGGGCCCTCCGTTCGAACACAGACATGGCTAAGAGCCTTGCATAACGGCGCAGTTCTCTACGATGGCAGAAGCGGGCTTCTCTACTGGTACAGTTCCTCGAGACATGCCCTGACACTGGTGCGAGTCGACACCCAATACAACAACGTTGGATCGTGGATCACCGGATTTGCCGTGACGAGCGATGGCAGGATCATCGTGACCATGAATACTCTGAGGAGCAACCGCTCGCCCAGTATGGGGAGATCGGGACTGATGGGATTCTTTCAGTTGATGCTTCCTTACCGCGAAGGCCTTGCAGCGTGGGAGTGGATACGGCCAGACCGGTCCGGGCCACGGTTTTGGCCAAGAGCAGGCAGGGTTTTGGGCTCGGATGGGACGGCGATTGTGTATCGCACGATTGCCTATCGGACCGGAGCGCATGCACTGAGTTGGTCGGGAGTGCGCACTCCAAACAGACCCGATAGGCCGCTTGCCTCTGTACTCACTCTCGGAGCAGTTGCCCAAGCTTTAACAGTGAAAAAGCCCAACCGTAAGATTCCAAGCGTCATTGAAGACGAGCCCTTTAAGGGAGGCCTCACGGAGAAGGAGTGGAACGCGATAGTTGAAAATCACGGCTCCAGTTCGATCGACGCTCTGCTTGCGGAATCCCGCTGTATCGAAAGTGGAACATTTTTGGGGATCACTCACGAGGTCGATTACGATCCGCTCGTTCACTATGGAGATGACTTCGATATACCTCCAGGCGGTGCTGCCGAAATTGACCTCATGGGCGGCAGTAATTGCCGGGGTGGTGTCAAGGCTGTAATCTTTGCGGACGGTCGCAGCGAAGGCGGTCGGGGAGATGTGCAAAGGATGTACGCGGAGCGCCAGGGCGTCTACAGGGCGCTTGGCAAATCGATCGCCCTTCTGAATGAACTGACAAGCGGCAAAATAACCACCCAGCGGGCGGCGGCTATTTGGGAGAGTTGGGAAGACTCAGGCGCCATGGGCAATGTAAATATAACGTCCGTCTCGGAGATCTCTGGAGCGAGGGCGACTTATTTTATGCTAAGGCACCAGGTGCAGGGTTACGCGATTCCATCCACCGCGCAGGCTCGATGTGTATGGCCTATACCTGCACGGTCGAGCGGGCAGGAAACTGCCAAGGCGTCGGCCATTTCGTGCGAGCAATTCAACCTCATCTTGCTGGATCGGAAGTTACACGCGTGGCGGTTGGCGTTGGAGGACCACCTGAAACCGCCGCTGCCTCAACGAGGCGCGAGGTAATTCCGATGTTTGCATCATTTCGCTCAGGGCTAATCCTGGGTAGCGCATTCGTTGCCGCCGGCAGCTTTGGCATGGCCGCGCAGCAAGCCGCACCGGCAACCGCACACAGCATCGCGCTCAAGCCAAACAAACACATCCCCGGCGTCGTTGAAGGAAGACTCACCCAGGGGCCGCCGCCCGACAGGCTGTGGTACAAGAAGGTCGGAAATCACAGTTCCAGCCCAATCGTCGCTTTGTTCGCAGCTTTCCACTGCGGCTATTCCGCTCCACCCAGCAGAAGTCGGGCAAATACATGGTTGGATACCAGAGTAATTCCGGGCATCAATTCCTCGGGTGGGAATCGTTTCATCATCTACGATTCACTCTCCGCGGAAACGGCGAACTTTGAAATTCCACCTGGAGGCAGCACCCGGATGGATTTGCGGTTTCCAATTGGTTATGTCCGCTGTTCCGGCGGCGTCAAAACCGTTCTCTTTGCAGACGGCCGGAGCGAAGGAAACCGAGTCGATATGTGGAGAATGTACAGGCAGCGGCAAGGCATTTACGCCGCGATTGGCCGCTCGATCCCCATATTGGAGCAGGTTGCGAACGGAAAGATGAGTCTGGAGCAGGGCTTGGGCACATTGCACGGCTATTCGCAATCGCTACGTTACCAAATCAACCCTGGAGCGGCCTTTCCATCAGGCAGCGCGGGATACGCGTCTGACCCTGCCGTCGACAGCCTTTATACGTTGGATGGAATGACTGCCATGGTCCAGTTTTACCGCAGTCTGGAAGCGAGCCTTTCTCCCCCTGGAAGCGCATTGCGGAAATTTTATTCGCATTATTTGCGAGGAGGGTTTCCATGGAGGCCTGCGGGAAGCAAGCAGCCAACCGTAGACCAAGTTGCTCAGGCAAGACCGGTGTCGCCGGACCAGGCGCGGGCTGTCATCCTGCTCAACGAGTTGCAGCAATGGCGCGCGGCGCTTAAAGGGCACCTGAAACCCGCCAAGGGAGAAAGTGTTGCGAGATAGCCTTATGTTTACCTCAGAATCAATGATCAAATTCACGGTAATCCTGGGTTGCGTGTTGGCCTTCGCCGGTGGCAGCGCCGCGATTGCGCAGCAAGCCACATCTTCACCCGCTTCTAACTCGACGTCAGCCGCGCCTTCCACCGTGCTGCACGCCAACGCCAATCTCGTCCTGGTGGACGTGGTGGTGACGGACAAGGGCAACGCCGTCCACGGCCTCGATCGCAGCCGCTTTCACATCCTGGAAAACGGCAAGGAGCAGACCATCACCTCCTTCGACGAGCACAGTCTCTCCGCCGCGGCCGCCGCTCAACGCGCGGCTCAGCTTCCGCCGCTGCCGCCCAACACCTACACGAACGTCCCCACCTATCCAGAGACCAGTGTGGTCAATGTGCTGCTGCTGGACGGGCTGAATACGCCGATGCCGGACCAGCAGTATGCGCGCTTGCAGATTATTCAGTTCATGAAGCAGGTGAAGCCGGGCACGCCGATGGCGATCTTCACGCTCTCGTCGCGGCTGCGCATGGTGGCGGGATTCACGACCGACGTGCCATCGCTGGCGAAGATCCTTGAGAGCCGCAAGGCAAACCCGCAACAGTCAGTAGTTCTTGACCCGCAGAACGGCGCGCTTACTGATTCCTCCGTTGGCGCGCTGGCCGAGGGCATGGCGGCCTCCGGCTCCTCTGACGCGACCGCGGACGCGATCGGCGCGCTGGAACAATTCGAGACCGATGTGGAAACCTTTCAGACCGACTTGCGCGTGCGCATGACGCTCCAGGCGATGGATGAACTGGCACGCTACTTGAGCGTAATTCCGGGACGCAAGAATCTGATCTGGTTCTCCGGGTCATTCCCGCTGGCCTTAAACCCCGACGAGACGCAAGAGAGCCCATTTCGCAATTTGCGTCTTTACGCCGATGAAATACAGAAAACAAGCGACCTGCTCTCGGCAGCAAGAGTAGCTGTTTACCCGGTGGATGCGCGTGGGCTGATGACTCTGCCCGCAATGAATGGCAACTTTATTCCTTCGAGGAATCGCGCCGCCCTTGGGCCAGGGCGTCGTGGCATCATTATGCGCTCGAACGGGGCCATGATTGCGAATGCGAATACCCGGTTTCTGAACCAGACTCTACAGGAGCACGGCGCCATGCGCGAGATGGCCGAGGAGACCGGCGGAAAGGCATTTTACGACAGCAACGGCCTGAAGGAGGCGGTGGCCAGCGCCATCGACAATGGTTCCAGCTACTACACCATCGGCTATGTTCCCGCCGAGACAAACTTCGATGGTCGCTTCCACAAGATTAAAGTGCGCCTGGATCACGCCAAATACAATCTCTCCTACCGGCGGGGGTATTATGCTGATCCGGCCGACAAACCTTCCGCTCACAATCCAGGCGCACCCAGCCTGATGAAGGAAGCGGTGCTGCATGGCACTCCTGATTCCACACAGGTGCAATTCGTGGCGCAGATCTTGCCCGCAACCGACCCATCCTTCAGCGATCTCAAATTCCCGGATGCGCCGGCCGGAGAAATGGCGGCCAAACTAAAGCACCCGCATCTCTACGTCGCCGAACTGGCACTCGACGCAGGTGGCCTCGGCTTTCATCAGCTGACGAATGGCGTCCATCAGTCACTGTTGCAGTTCGTGCTGGTGGCCTATGACGCAGCGGGAGATTGCATAAATTATGAGGAGAAGAGATACCTCATCAACATCAAGCCCGAGCAATATGATAGCGCCAAGACCACGAGCGTCAACGCGCGCCTGACGCTCGATCTGCCGCCGGGACAGGACTATCTGCGGGTCGCGGTCCAGGACCTGGTTGCCGGCCATGTCGGGTCGATCGAAGTCCCTGTGATGGTCACGTCCAAGTAGCAGCGGCAGCGTTGGCGCCCGGCGCCGGGACAGTAAAGGAGGAAATCGTGTTATGCGCTACCTTGGTTTTGATTGGTGATGCGATTGGCGTTTCTTCAGAGGGATCAGCGCATCGTCAGCGAATGGCGCGCGGCGCTCAAGAATCACCTGAAGCCGTCCAAACAAAAATGACTTCGTCCTCGATCTCCCTATGAGATGCAGTATGAATTCAATTTCGCAAACCGGTCATTCGATGCATACTGTTGTGACAATCAAATTTTCAACTCCCGTAGGGAGTCTTTCGATGTCGATCCGGCGTCTGCCCAAGCTCCTGTTGATCGTCCAAACTGTGTGTGCTGCCGCAGTCCTGACAGGTTGCGGCGGCGGTTCTTCGCCGGGCTCTTCCACCGGGCCGTCTAATCAGCTGGTCACGCCGTCAGTGAGCGTGAAGCCCGCGTCGTCGAGCGTGGGGGCCGGCCAGCCGCTTTCCGTGGCCGTCACCGTAAGCGGCGGCGGTTCCACGCCCACCGGTTCGGTAACACTGAGCAGCGGCAATTACGCCTCGTTAGCCACGGCGCTCAGCGGCGGCGGCGCAACCATCAGCGTTCCCGCGGCGCTGCTGGCCGCGGGCAGTGACACGCTGACGGCGAACTATGCGCCCGATGCAGCCAGCGCTGGCGCCTACAACAAGGCCTCCGGAACCGCTTCGGTTACAGTCACGGCCCTGCGCGGAGTCCCGTCCGTCACAACCTCCTACGTCACCTATCCCACGGCAGGGCCGCCATTCCAGGCGATCACGACAAGCACGGGAACTGTCTTTGTCTCGGTTTCAGGCGCGTCCGCCGGCATCCAGGTATTCACGCCTAGCGGCGGCGGGCTCACGCCCGGTTGCGTCAACCCGCTGCCCACCGGGGACGGCTCATCGGTTGCGGACCTGAGCCTTTTGCCCAATCAAATGGAGCTGGCCGCCGGCATCGGAGCCTACGGTGCGGCCTTCTTCAACGTGGCCGCGCTGCAGACGTGCTCGGCCGCTGGATTCGTGGTAAGCCAGGGCCCCGCTACTCCCGATCAGGGATCGCTCGGCGTCGCAATCACGCCCGACGGAAAATACGCCTTTGTCTCAAATGAGTATGGCGTGGTAACGAACGCCGTGACCCGGGGCAACATTGGAGTGGTCCAGCTCGCGTACGACGCCAATGGCAACGTATCGTCTGGAAGCAAGCTGCTCGGCCAGATCGCTACCAACGGCAATGCCATCGCCGGAATGATGCTTTCGCCCGATGGGAAGCGGCTCTACGTGACGAGCGAGATAGCCGCATCAAGCACGGTGGGCGCCGGAAGCGGCAATCCGGTGCTGTCGAAATCAGACTGCGTCCAGGCGTCGAGCACTCCGCAACTGAACGGCGTGCTCACTGTGATCGACGTGGCCAAGGCAGAGAGCGCGCCGGGGGCATCGGCGATCCTGGCCACGGTCGACGCCGGCTGCTCACCCGTGCGCATGGCGGAGACTGCCGACGGTTCCACGCTCTGGGTGACCGCCCGCGGCGACAATCGTGTACTCGCGTTCAGCACCGGAATGCTCGAACTCAATGCCGGCAATGCGCTCCTGGGATACGCGGACACCGGCGGTACAGCGCCCGTGGGCCTGCACCTCTTCCACAAGGACCAGCTTCTTGCGGTGGCCAACTCAAACCGCTTCGGGACCGGTACCGAGAATGCGACCATCCTCGATGTAGCCGTGCCTGCGTCGGCCAGCGTTGTGCAAACCACACAAACAGGATTGTTCCCTCGCGAAATCTGGGCCGGCTCGGACGATTCCACTCTCTACCTGACCAATTACGAATCCTACTCTCTGGAAGTGATCACAACCACCGTGCAGTAACCGCGCCCTCGCCGCTTTTGGCTCCGGGCAGTATCCTTCTATGTGAGCCAGACCATCGCCCAATTTCGTGACCGAGCATCCAATTGAGTCCTGCAACCGCAACTTCACAAATCCAGCAAAGGCGCCTGCGCTTGCGGCTGCTCAGGCATCATCTGCCGCTTTTTGCTCTCACCACCGCTGCCGTCGCCGCGCTCTACCTCACGCGGCCCTACAAGGACACGGTGATGAAGGCCAGTTTCGCCACGGCTTACCCGGCGCTTGCGCTACTGGCCGCCACACTGCTCCTGGGCCCGTGGAATGTGCTGCGCCGCCGGCAGAATCCGGTGTCGAGCGACCTGCGCCGGGACGTGGGCATCTGGGCGGGCATCGTGGGCGTGCTGCACTCCGTCATCGGCCAGTGCGTTCATCTGCGCGGGCGGCCCTGGCTCTATTACGTCTACGGCCCGTGGGAGCATCACCACCACTTCCCTCTGCGCCACGACCTCTTCGGGCTGGCGAATTACACCGGCGCGGCGGCTGTGCTGGTGCTCGCTGCGCTGCTGGCCACCTCCAGCGACCTCGCCTTGCGCGCGCTGGGCACGCCACGCTGGAAGCAGCTCCAGCGCTGGAACTACGCCATCTTCGCGCTGACGGCGGTCCATGCCTTCGCTTACCAGAAGATCGAAAAGCAGCACCTGCCGTTTGTGGTGACGGCCGCGACATGCGTGGCCATTGCTGCCGCAATGCAAACGGCGGGCTGGATCAGCCGGCGCAGGGCGTGCATTTGAGTATCGCTCTGCGCCGACAGCCGAGCCAGTGCAAGGTCAGCGATAAACTGCAGTCTTCGTCGAACCAGCCATTTCGCCCATGGGAAGCTCCATGGTGAAGCTCTTCCCTTTCAGACTCACGTGCAGCGTGAGTGGCTGATTCTCAGGGTTCGATGCCGAGACCTTCCAGCCGCCGCCCGCGGCCGGGCTGACCATCAGCAGGCAGGAGTGATCCACCTCGACCGGGCCGAGTGGCGTGGCCAGCGTGCCGGCTTTGCGAAAGGCAGCTTCGACAAGCTTGAGGCGTTCGCTATACACCGCCTGCATGTCGCCGGTGTTGGACAGCACCAGAAGGCCGGTGTTTGCCGCGCGCTGGGCAACCTGCTTGGGAGTTGCGCCAGGCAGCACGATGTACTCGTAGCTTGCATTTCGCGGCGAGTGGCCGTGATCGATCCAGAGATCGAAAACCTGCTTCGTCACCAGGTCGCTTCTTCCAAAGCCCAGATCGGTCCATCTGCCGGACTGCGGACCGGCCGACAGTGACAACCTCGCGCCGCGCGGAAAAACGTAGCCCACATGGTCGTGATAAACCCAAACAGGACCGCCGGCATCGTAGGTTCGCAAGCCTGTAGCAAGCGGCCCGTGTGACCAGCTCGTAAGGACCGTGCCCGAAAGCAACGTTTGATTCACGTCGGTTGCCACCGGGTGCACCCGATCATCTGTGAGCGTGATGCCCGCGCCCAGCGCGACATAACTCGAATCGAAAAAGAACCACGCCTTGCTGGCGGTGAGTTCGCCGCGCGCCAGGTCCATGGCGGCCATGCCGTAGATTCCGTCGGAGACGCCACCGTCGAAAGTAGTCGTGCCAAGCTCATTGATCGGATCCTTCTCGCCGGTGTTGAGCGTGCCCTGGATCGCCGTGATGCCCGGAAGCTTGGTCCAATCCCAAACGGGAAAGATGTCCTTGTACTCGTCGCCGGTGAGGTAGAGGTAGTTCACGCCGTCGGAGAGATGCGCCGATTTTTTGCCCTCCGAGTTGACCAGCTCGCCGTTGCGGATGCGCGTAGACATCATCTTGACCGAGGTATAGAAGGCCTTGCGCCGGTGCGCCATGAAGTCCGAACACCAGAACTGCTTGTTGCCGGTGAAGGCCGGCGCGCCTGGCTCTTCCTGAAGCCGCGCAGAGAAGGCTTGAAACTCCTTCTGGCGCGGAGTCGGCTCGGCGGCAAGCATCGCAACCACGTTGCCGATGCTGTACGCCGCGCCCACCGGAGAAGTGGCGCCGGAGATAGGGCCGGTGGGATGAATGCGCGGCACGGCTACTTTGCCCTCGCGCGCAATCTCGCGGCCCACCGTGCTGTAGTCGATGATGTTGCCGCGGATGAGCCACTGCTCGCCATCGAGCAGATAGCTGCTGAAGATGGCCATGCGATCCGGCGGAATCTGGAAGCGCGTGCCCCAGGCAAAGGAGACAAACCGCCCCACATCGTCAGCAAAGTCGAGTCCATAGCCGCCGCTGTAAATCTGGTTGCCATGCTGATGGAAGGAAAAGTCCTGCTGAATGCCGGCATCATTGGGGCCGACGATGCGGACTTCCTGGTACATGCGGTTGTAGCCCTCGGCAACCGGCGCGGGATCATTCTGCAGACAACCGCGCACGATTTCGCTGGAGACCTTCCAGATGAGATTGGCGCCGATCGATCTGCCGATGGGACCACGCTGCCAGTCAGCGCGCGTCATGATCTCGGCAACTCCGGCGATCTCATCTTTGGGCAGTTGGGCCCACATCAGGTTGGCGCTTTCGCCGATCAGCTCAGGCACGCCGATCTCGTTCCACCACCACAGCGCCGGATTCAGATGATCCTGGTAGTCATGCATGGTCCACCAATGAAACGCCAGTTGAATCTTCTTTTCGAGCGCGGCATCGGAGTGGCCGGCGTTTCGGAAAAGGCGCGCGGACTTGGACATCACCAGCAGGCGCTGCAGATGATTGGTGGCCGGCCAGAAGGGCTGGGGCGAGTCCCCGTAGTTGATGTCGGGCCAGCTTCCGTCCGCGCGCTCGCTCGCTGCGTACGTTGCTCCCTGCTCATGCAGATATTCGATGCCCGGCGCGTCTGACGGCAGCACTGAGAGTGCGTAGCGGTTGCGAATCTTCGCCAGATCGGCAAGCGCTGAAGCATCCGCCGCTTGCGATACTGCGCGGGTATCTGCCAGCCTGGCAGGTGCCGCGGTTGGAACAATGAGGAAAAGAAGGACAAAGGAAAACAGATGCTTCATATGGGACCCCAGGGGCACGAGGAATGACCGCCGCTAAGCCCGGAATCTATACTCGCCGGCTGAGCCAGACGCGGATCATGGCGCCTTTCACGGGCAACGGAAGTGTATCAACCCATTGCCGCTGACCACCCCATCTGGACCAGAATGAAGAGCGCCCACCATCCGAAGACCGCAATGTAGCCGGAACCGCGTTTCACTCCAGCCACAATCGCCGTACCCATTCCCAGCAACACCAGCGTCCAGATAGTGATCACATCCAGCGAGCTCGCCAGCGTGTAGAGAACATGGTTTGCCTCTGCCGGATTCATGAACGCTCCCGCGTTCGTCGGCGCAAAGTTTTTGATGTTGAACGACTCCGGCGCTTCTCCCGCGAAGATCACGATCATCCCCAGCAGCGACTTGATGATGGAGGGAAGGGTTGCGTAAAACCATACAGCCAGAATACTGCCATACTTTGCCCTGCCGCCGAAACCAAAATTGATGGTGCCCCACAGTCCCAGCGAGCCAAGCGCAAGCGCCGCAATCGTCAGCGCCGGGCTGGCAATGAATGCGCCCTCGGTAGCATAGAGCGATACTTTGCTGGCCATCGCCCGCTGCTCCGGCGGCACCTGAGCCAGACGCGCCTCAGCCTTTGGATTCATATGCACCTGGTTGTCTACCACCTGCTGCATGCCGATCTTGATCGAAATCACCGCAAACAGGATGTATGCAACCACGGCAAGGATGATAAACGGCATCCACCAGCTTGCGTTGCCGCGCTTGATGTCTTCAAAGGTCTTCGACGGCACGGAGAAAATATTGGCTACGCGCTGCCACTGAGACAAACGCGCGCGCGCCGCCATCGGCTGAACGGCAGATTGAAATCCCGAATCGCTCATGATTCCGCCTTTCGCAAAGCAATTTTTGGCTTTGCCCGCGATTGTACCCTTGTTCCGCGCGAAAGACGCAATCAATTTTGGTTCAATTTTTCGGTTGGGCAAACATGTGGCCGGGACAGCTCAACCACCGAGGGGATTCTAGAATCCAGCCTTAGAGAGCTCACCCGCCGTATCGGACGAGTCGATCGTACTGGGGGAGCTTCCCTCCGCCGGCGCGCTCATGGGCGCTCTTCGCCGCGGCATGTAGCTCTTGTAGACCGTGACGTGGAAACATGCCTGCTGGAACTCCTCCTCCACATCGATCTTTCCGGCATTCTGCAGCGCCAGCAGCACGCTCCGCATCCACGCCAGTTCCTGCCGGCCCATTCCCTTCTTGCCAATATCGATGGTCGAGCCGGTTTCATGCGGGCTCACGATTTCGCCTTGGGCGGCCGTAGCGTTTCCATTGATTCTCATCAGCCGCTTCTGATACTCAACGGTTCGCACCGCTGAGGTAACCTCCAGCGGCCGGCCAAACTGCTCCGCGTGAGCGCTCGCCAAATCCCTCAGGAATTGCGCTGTCCATGGCCGGCAATAGCGGTGTGTCGGGGTCAGGTTCTGGTTCACGGTCAGATCGTCGGAAACCGGCACGGGCACCAGCAGGCGATGAGCAATCCTGCTAGCCAGGTCGTCTTCATCCAGAATCCGCTCGAGTCCCTCTGCATCCAGCCGCTGGTTTTGCCGCACCAGCGAGGCCAGGGAACCACGCAGCGGAGGTGGCATCCCTCCCCGTCCCACGTGCAGCGACGCGGCTCGTAGCAAGGCGGACCCGCTCGTAACGCTGGGTTCCGCGGGAGGCAGCGCATCGGCTTCGCCGCTGACGGGGGTAGCCCCCGTGGCATCCGCGCCGGCCTCAGGGCCGCCAACTTCATCGGGTTGATCGCGATCGGTGAGCGAAGTACTGGCCGCGCTCATCGCCGGTGCGCCAGCGCGTCCGGCATCATCGGCTTCATTGGAGGGGGTCCGCTGGCTGCGCAGGGAGCGGCTTGCACTCGTTGTAGGCCTGCTCGCCACCTCGGTTCTGCGCACCCCGGGTGCGTGTGAACTGCGCCTGCGCCGGCTCACGTAACGACGCGAGCTTACCGCCTTACGCGCCTGAAGTTCACGGCGGATCTTCAAGCCTGCCGCGTGTCCCACCTGCTCGGGTGTCGGCCGATGCGTCTTCGTGACCGGCCGGCGCGTAAGCGCCGCACGAGAGCTGCGCTCACGCACGGACCGGCGGGAGAGCTTCGCCTGAGATTTGTGGCTACGCACAGATGTGCGCGTGTGGTGAACGCTACGTGTTGCGTGATGGGAACTGTGCGCGGTTGACGCAGCCGGAGTCTTCCTGTGGGCCTTCGCCTGCGCTGCCGGCGAGCCGCTGGCCAGAGCCGGCACAAGCAGAGCCAGCACCACCACAATAAAGAAAATCCGGCGCATCAAGAGGCGTGCGGACAATCGAGAGCATCTCCAGTTTAGAATGTTCCGTCTCCGCTTCCGAGTGCCTAACCGGATACGGCTTTGTCTGATAATCATTGGACGCACAGAACGGTACTCCGCGTTGGCCGGCCGCGCCGGCAGCGGGCGCTCTTCTCAACTTCAATCAAACCAGAGATATGCGCGGCAATCCCAGGTGAGATCTCGACGCGCCGCCCCTCGTGCTCCCAAAAATTGTGGAAAAACCAAAAATCCGGCCTACGCGTGTTTCTCCGCCGCTTGCGCCAGCATATACCGCACCGCGGCCTCCAATTCTGCCGGGGTTACGTCTTCGACCACGCCCGCGTCGCCAATCCCCACCGGCAGCACAAACCGCCTCACTCCTCCCACATTTTTCTTGTCGGCGCCCGTGGCGGCCACCACCTTGGCGGCGCGCAGCTTCAGCGGCGGCAGGGGTCCGTACATGCGAACAAGGTTCTCCAGTCGTTCCAGTTGCCGGCCATTGATTGTGCCCCGCTGCCGCGCCAGGTAGAGGGCTGCGATCATGCCCCATCCCACCGCCTCGCCGTGCAGCAATGCCTTGTAGGCTGTTGCCTGTTCCACCGCGTGGCCCACCGTATGCCCCAGATTCAGGATCATCCTCAGCCCGGTGTCTCGCTCGTCGCGGTTCACAACGCCGGCCTTCACACGGATCGATGCCGCAATCACCTTTTCGAGCGCCTTCGCGTCGCGGCCCAGCACGCGGTCCGCGTTCTCCTCCATAAATCGCACCAGCCCCCGGTCGCGAATGATGCCCGACTTCACGCTCTCCATCAGGCCCGCGCGTAACTCGCGCTCGGGCAGCGTGCCCAGCACGCCCATATCCGCAAAGACCGCTCGCGGGTGATGAAAGCTGCCCACCATGTTCTTGCCCTCGGGCAGATTCACGCCGGTCTTGCCGCCCACGCTCGAGTCCACCTGCGCCAGCAGTGTCGTGGGCACCTGCACGTAGGGAATGCCGCGCATGAAGATCGACGCCAGAAAGCCGCCCACGTCGCCCACAATGCCGCCGCCAAAGGCGATGAGCAGGCTGCCGCGGTCGCCGCCGGCGCGCAGCATCTCGCGCGCCAGCCGCTCCACGCTGGCCATGGTCTTGTGGCGCTCGCCCTGCGGCAGAAAAAGAGCGATCGGCGGCTCGGGAAATGAGCTGCAAAATGCCTCGCCCCACAGCGCCCAGATCGGCGCCGAAGTCAGCACAAAGACCCGTGGGGGAAGGCGGCCCGCCGCCCGCTCAATGCGCGGCGCCAGCGTCCGCAGCAGGCCGCTGCCTGCAAAAACGTCATACTTCGCCGAAGGTGTGTCTACGCGAATGATCTGCACAATGCTCTTATGCTAAAGCACGAGATTCGGACTGCCGCGCCTCAATAAATCCCCGGAATCAGCCGCCACGTCCGCGCGCAGTAAGCCTCGTACTCCGCGCCGAAGTGCGCCCGCAGCAGCCTCTCTTCCGAATGAATGCGGGCGAGAAGCGGTGGAACGAGCAGTGCCGTCAGCAGCACCCCGACACCCGAGCGAAACGTGAACGACCACCCGAGTGAGTTGATGAGCAGCCCCAGGTAGCTCGGATTGCGGACGACGCCATAGACGCCACGCGCCTCCAGCGTATGCCCGGGCTGAATGGCCACCAGGCCGCTGAACCGGTTGCGCAGCACAAAGACCGGCCAGATGCGCAGCGCGCCGCCGGCGCAAAAAATCGCCACGCCCGCCCATCGCAGCGTGTCTCCGCCGAAGGTCCAGAAGCCGATGCGGTCTGTATATGCCGGCAGGTAAGCGAGCGGCACGGCAAGCACGCTGAACGCGATGAGCACCCAGCGATTGCCGCGATCCTCGCGCTCGCCGGGGTTGATATTTCCGCCGCTGAAGGGCGCAGCCGCACACATAACCGCCGTTGCCACCGCCAGAGCGATAAGGGCCCGGTGCGCAAAAAAGGCTCGTAATCCGCCCCAGCCCAGCACGGCGAGCGCGAACTGAAAGAGTGCGGAGACGAAACCGATCAACGCTGTTTTGCCTGTTTTCACCGCGGCGCCTCCACAGGAAGCGCCACCATCTTAAACCATCGGGCAATCAGCCAATCCTCACCATAAGCAGCGCTTCACGCGCAGCGCCCATCCATGCGCAGGCTCCGCGTTTGACTCCCTCTTGCCTTCGCACCTACACTGCGAAAGGTTTGAGGCATCCCTCTGTCAGAGTTTCTGCTCTGATGCAAAGTTGGGATACTGCCCGACAACCAGAGCGTGTCGGCGCTGCGCCCTTCGGCAGCTGCACCTGAACCTCATAAGATGCTTCTGGAACGCTCGAAAAATCCACCCTGGGAGAAGCGCGGTTTGCAATGATCAACAGGCGCACGTTTCTTAGACAGGCAGCGGCGATTGCGGCGGCGGGCGCTCTCGACAAGCAACTGGCGGCCGCAAAGCAAGTCACAGCGCAAGGCGCGCAAGCGTCACGCCCGAACCTGCTCTTCATCATGCCTGATGAGTTTCGCATCCAGGCGCTCGGAATCTGGAACCAGCCGGGTTATCGAAATCTACTGCATACAGTCAGCGATCCCGTGCATACGCCGGAACTGAACAGGCTGGCCCGCGAGAGCATCCTCTTCACGCAGACAACCAGCACCTCGCCAATCTGCAGTCCAAGCCGCGCCATGATGATGTCCGGCATGTATCCGAGCCGTAACGGCGTGATGGGCACCAATTGCGCGGCAGGCCGCCCCGAAGGGATGCATGACAGCATCACCTGCTTTACCGATGTGCTGTCAGATGCCGGCTATGAAACAGCCTACGTGGGCAAGACCCACTGGGAGCGCAATCAGCCTCTCTTCGATGCACAGGGAAATTATGTAGGCACAGAGAATCCTGCGGGCGGGCATTACGCGAATCAGTTTGATACGTATATTCCGCCGGGTAGAGGCCGGCACGGCAACAAATACTGGTTTCAGACCATCAAGGATCGGCATTTCGATCCCTGGACATACGCTTCCGTGCCCGCGCTGGTCGGCGGCAAAAAGGATGGCCAGGTCTATCGCCCGAAGGGGTTCACTCCCAAACTTGAGGCCGACATTCTCGTCGATTACCTGCGCAACAAGAATCGGCAGCGCGATCCCGGCAAACCATTCAGCATGATATGGGCGCCAAATCCGCCGCATCCGCCTTACAACTCATTGAAGGACTGCCAGGAATCGGTCTACCGCGAATACTACGCAGATGTTCCCATCAGCAAGCTTCTGAACCGCCCGAACGTAGAGATTGCGAAGGCCGTGTCGGATGGCTATTTCGATCCGCAAAAATGCGGCCCGGTCTACTTTTCGCTCGTCACCAGCATCGATCAGCAGGTCGGCCGCGTGCTGGGGGCGCTCGATGAGTCGGGCGAAGCAGAGAACACGATTGTCGTTTTCACGTCGGATCACGGCGAAATGATGGGCAGCCACGGGCTGACCGGCAAAAGCGTGATTTATGACGAGGCTTTCCTGATTCCATTCATGATCCGCTATCCGAAGAGGCTCAAGCCGCGCGCGGAGAGTCTGCTGTTGGGCCGGGTCGATGTGATGCCGACACTCCTCGGCATGATGGGACTCAAAGACCAGATTCCTGCAACCGCGCAGGGCGTTGATTATTCGAAAGAGATTTTGACGGGAGAATCTTCAGAGTCGAGCAAGCCGCGGTCGGCGCCATTCTTGATGAGCACGAGCAAAGGAGTGCGCACCGATCGCTACACCTATCAGGTCGACTCAAAAGGGATGACTCTGCTCTTCGACAATGCGGCGGATCCCTGTCAAATGAAGAACCTGGGGCATCAGTCGATCGATCCGGCTGATTTCAGCTTTCTTCAAAAGGAACTGGGACGATGGCTGAAGGTGGCCGGCGACCCATGGTATGAAACCCGCATGCATAAGGAATGGATTGCCTATCCCGCATAGACGTAATGCAAAAGCTCAGCGGCAATAGACCAACCGGCGCATTTGAAAACTGCGCCGGGAATCATCTGCGCGTGCCGCGCACAGATGGGGATTGACTCCGTCACTGCCGGGGCACATGGAATGAATCCGCGGCCGAAACAATGCAATGCGCGCGCATCGGGCCGGATGCGCGCGTCGTCATGCATTCAATGACAGGCGAAAGCCGCTTTACTCAGTCCAGCGGCGCAGGATCAGCGTAGCGTTGATGCCGCCGAATCCGAAAGAATTCGACAAAGCTACATCGAAGCTGTGCGGAATGGCCTTGTTGGGCACGTAATCCAGACGGCATTCGGGATCGGGCTCGTTGAGATTCGTGGTCGGCGGCAGCATCTGATGCTGCAGTGCCAGCACGGTAATGCCCGCTTCCAGACCGCCCGCGCCGCCAAGCAGGTGGCCGGTCATGGACTTGGTGCCGCTGATCTTGAGCTTTCGACTGAGCGCGTGCTCGCCAAAGACAAGCTCGATAGCCCGCGACTCATTGCCGTCGCCGGCCGGAGTGGAAGTGGCGTGCGCGTTGATGTAGCCCACCTCTTCGGGCCGGATGCCAGCGTCTTTGAGAGCCGCCCGCATGCTGCGCTGGGCGCCCTGACCTTCAGGAGCGATGCCGGTCATGTGATAGGCGTCGGCGCTCATGCCGTAGCCGATCACCTCGGCCAGAATTTTGGCGCCGCGCGCGCGGGCAAACTCCAGCTCCTCAAGGATGAGGATGCCGGCGCCCTCGCCGATAACGAAGCCGTCGCGATCCTTGTCAAAGGGGCGGCTGGCATGTGTGGGATCGTCATTGCGCGTGGAGAGCGCTCGCATCGAGGCAAAGCCTCCCACCGAAAGAGGCGTGACTGCCGCTTCCGCGCCGCCCGCGATCATCGCGTCCGCGTCGCCGTGCAGGATCATGCGCACCGAGTCGCCAATAGAGTTGGCGCTGGTGGCGCAGGCCGTCGCGGTCGCGGAGATAGGCCCCTTGGCTCCATAGCGAATGCTCAACTGACCGGCTGCCATGTTCACAATAGCCGCCGGAATAAAGAATGGCGAAATCTTGCGGGGCCCGCCTTGCAGCAGATTGGAGTGCTCGCGCTCGATGATCTCAAACCCGCCAATGCCGGAGCCAATAAAGACACCGACGCGATCCGCAATCTCAGGAGTAACCTCGAGGCCCGACTGGGCCATGGCCTCCTGCGTAGCGGCAAAGGCAAAGTGGATGAAGCGCCCCATCTTGCGCGCTTCTTTCTTGTCCACAAAGTTGAGCGGATCGAAGTTTTTGACCTCGGCGGCAAAGGTGACGGAAAAGCCTGTGGTGTCAAAACCCTGAATCGGCGCCATACCACTGACGCCGGCCACAAGCTGCCGCCACACCTCCGGAGCGGTGTTGCCCACACCGCACACCAGCCCCAGGCCGGTGATGACGACTCGACGTGTCAAGGGCTACTTGGTTCCTTTCGCGCTCTTTTCGCTCTTCTCGATGTAGTCGATGGCGTCCTTCACGGTCTTGATCTTCTCGGCATCCTCGTCCGGAATCTCCAGATCGAAAGCTTCCTCAAACTGCATCACCAGTTCGACCACATCGAGCGAATCAGCGCCCAGATCTTCCTGGAAGCTGGCGCCGGGAGTTACCTCGGCTTCGTCCACCTGCAGTTGCTCGACGATTATCTGTTTGACTTTTTCTTCAACGCCCATGCGTGCTTCTCCTCGAATTTTGCAAACTCTAGTCACTTTCCGGGGTCCAAAAGCGTTCCCGACCCGCCTGCTTACAATACCGGCCCGCGGCTGGGAAAAACAACCACCGCGCCAAAAAATCCGCGCATGGCCCCGAATCTCCAAGTCTACCGGGCGGGCAGAAAGGTGTAAAGGTACTACTGGCCAAGGAATAGCGGACCGGAGAGAGGGAACGGGACCCGGGCCGATTTTGGGAAAAAATGCACAGCCTGGAGGCGTATATTTGGCGAAGAGGGATTGAAGGATGGGGACTGATCTCATTTTTGCGCTGGTGGCTGTTGCCGTGTTTCTTCTGGGGCTTTGGCTGGGATTGCGCCAGAGCCACGCCGCCGCCAAGACGCAGCTGGAGGAAGCGCTGGCCAGCGAGCGCAAGATCGCCGAAGCGCGGGAATCCGGGCTGCGCGAACAACTGGTCGCCGCCAACGCGGAGATTGCCGGATTGAAGCCCAAGGCCGAGGAGCTGGCGGCGGTCAGGCAGCGGCTCGAAGATGAAGAGAAAAAGTACGCCCAGATGAAGGCGGACATTGACGCTGCTTTCAAGGGGGCTGCGGCCGACGCATTGCGCGCCAATACACAGTCGTTCCTCGCGCTTGCGAAACAGGAACTGGGTGGCCAGACCCAGGACGCCAAACAGACTCTTGAGGCGAAGGAACTCGCCATCAGGAATCTGCTGAATCCACTGAACGAAGCATTGACGAAACTGGATGCGCAGACGCGGGAGATGGAAAAGACCCGTGCCGGCGCTTATGGAGAAATCAAAACGCTTGTCGAAGGAATCGGCAGGGAAATTCCCGAATCGCTGAAATCGCTGAAGAACGAAACCACGCAGCTGATCACTGCATTGCGCGCGCCGAAGACGCGCGGCAATTGGGGCGAGTTGCAGCTCAAGCGCTGCGTGGAATATGCCGGCATGGTCGAGTACTGCTCTTTTGCCGAGCAGACCTCAACGCGCGACGGCGACAACAACCTGCTGCGTCCTGATATGACGATTCAATTGCCGAACGGCCGCACCATTATTGTGGATGCCAAAACACCGCTCGATGCCTTTCTCGGCTCCGGCAATGAGTCCGAGCCATCCTTGCAGGCATTGCGATTTGCAGCCCACGCGGAACGGGTAAGGGTTCACCTTCGCGAGCTGTCGAGCAAGGCTTACTGGAAGCAGTTCGAACACACGCCGGAGTTCGTAGTCTGCTTTCTACCCAGCGAAGCCCTGTTCAGCGCGGCGCTGGAAGCGGACCCGTCCCTGATCGAGTTCGGCACGCAGGGCAATGTCATGATGGCCACGCCCACCACGCTCATCGCGCTGCTCAAAGCGGTCGCGTACGGCTGGCAGCAGTCGCAGATCACGCAGAACGCCAAGGCCATTCAGGAGGCGGGCCGGGACCTCTACAACAAGCTCGTCAACGCGCACGAGTATTTCGACAAGATGGGCAGCGCGCTTGGTAACGCCGTTGGCCATTACAACAAATTTGTCGGCGCAATTGAAGGCCGCGGCGGAGCATTTTTCCATGCACGCAAATTAGGAGCTCTGGTACACGATAACGACGAGGTTGAGATCACGGAGACGCTAGCCGCGGAGCCTCGGCAGCTAGCCGCCGAGGATTGGGCGCCATCTCCCAACCTCGCTCTCGCCGCCGAAGCGGAAGATGCCCCTGAAGCCGCAGGCTAACCCCGCTGGCGCCGCTCGTCCTGCATCTTCGCAAATGCCTCGCGCAACCTCCGCCACGTCGCAGGCAAATCTTCAGGCAGGACGCGGGTTTCGGCCACGGTGGTCATGAAATTGGTGTCGCCGGTCCAGCGCGGCATGGCGTGCATGTGGAGATGGCTCTCGACACCGGCGCCAGCAGCCTTGCCAAGGTTGATGCCGAAGTTGAGGCCCTGCGGGGCATAGACGCGCTCCAGAACCTGTTCGGTGCGTTGCGCCAGATCCATCAACTCATGCGCCGTCTGCGCTGGCAGAGCGGCAAGCCGGTCCATGTGAGCATAAGGCATCACCATCACGTGGCCGGAGGTGTAAGGGAAGGCGTTGAGGCAGATGAAGCAATGCTCGCCGCGATAGACCAGGCCGCCTGCGGCCTCGGCACGGTCACGCTCCATGCCGTGAGCGATGGCGTAGTCAACTGAAGCCACCAGGTTGCAGAAGATGCAACAGTGATCGCCGGGCCATGCATCAAGGCTGGGGGGAACGCCGGGACGCACCGCATTTTCCGCGGCAGTGACGTAGGCAAAGCGCCAGGGACTCCAGAGATAATCCATAGGGTTGCGCCGTTCTGACCAGTATAGTGGGCCGCGGAGCTAGCCGTTGCTCCGGCGACGGCGCCTGATGGCATATCCGGGATCGCGGCACGGGCGGCAACGCCGGATTCAGCCTGGCGGAGGGCCACAGAACACGAAAGAATCCGCATTCTTTACGCCTTTTTTACGCTTGCGGCTGTGACGCAGAACACGTCGCAATTAGGTAATCCCTTGCATTGACGCTGGAAAGCCGAGATTGCTACACTCGACAAGGTAGCTTCCTGCGCGGATTCCAGCAGTGAGTTGCGGCCGCTCTCCAGCAAGCCGTCGCCTGTGTGGCGTTTCTCCAGCAGATGGGCCCAGTTTTTGACGCCGGCAAGAGGCGGAGAGAGTGCTTTTCTGGAACACGCTGGCCAGTAAGGTCACGCAGTTTTGACAGCAGGAGTAAGGCCTGTAGGTTTCCTCGCTGGCAATTTGCCGTGGTCCACCGCGCCGGAGCGTGGAAGCCATTCCCAGCGGCCGGCACGATCCGCCGCGGGAGCAAGGAATTCCGGAGCAAGTAGTGATGGCAAACGTCCTCAATCCCGAACCCGAGAGCATAACCCTGAACACCGAATTGGAAACCCCAACCTTAGAGCCTGCGACGGAGCAAGAGCAGCCGTTGTACGAATCCACGTCCACCCCCGAGACCTCCCGAACCGCCGAACCTGTCGCGCTGGACGCAGATGCCCCAACAACCGAGCCTGTAATCGAGGCCGCACCCCAAGCACAAGAAATCCCCATGGAAGATGCCCCGCCGGCCTCCGCCGCGGAGCAGGAAAAGGCGGCCGATCACGGGTTCGATGCCGCCGAAGATTTTTCTGCCGCGCTCGCGGCCTTTGAGCGGGAACAGGCTGCGGAAGCAGCCGCCGTCGAGGCATACGGAGACAAGATCATCACCGGCACGGTGGTGAAGCAGACGGACAAGCACCTTGTGGTGGATGTGGGGCTGAAGTCTGAGGGCCTGGTGCCTTTGGAGCAGGTTGTCGACCACACCGGCGCGGTCAAGTTCCAGCCGGGCGAGCCGATTGACGTAGTCATTGAGCGGGAAGAGCCGGAGGGCGGCTACCTGGTGAGCTACGAGCGGGCTCAGCGGCTGCGCGTGTGGGACACGATCGAAAGGGCTGCGGCTGATAAGAGCCCCATCACGGGGACGGTGGTGAGCCGCGTCAAGGGCGGGCTGACCGTGGATATCGGGCTGAAGGCATTTTTGCCCGGCTCGCAGCTTGAGATCCGTCCGGTGCGCAATCTGGACGGCTACCTGGGCCAGCAGATTCAGGTCAGGGTCATCAAGCTGAATAAGAAGCGCGGCAATGTCGTCGTCAGCCGTAAAGAGCTTCTTGAGGAAGAGCAGAACTCGAAGCGGTCGGCCACCCTCGAGCACCTCGGCGAGAACGCGGTGCTGACGGGCACTGTAAAGAACCTGACCGACTACGGCGCGTTTGTTGACCTGGGCGGCATCGACGGCCTGCTGCACATCACCGACATGAGCTGGGGACGGCTGACGCATCCCCGCGACCTGGTGAACGTGGGCGACGAGATTCAGGTGAAGGTGCTCAAATTTGACAAGGACAAGCAGCGAGTGTCCCTGGGCTTCAAGCAGTTGACGCCTGACCCCTGGCTGGATGCCGCCGAGCGCTATCCGGTGGGCGCGCATGTGCGCGGCCGGGTTCTTTCGGTCACCGACTATGGTGCCTTCGTGGAGCTGGAACAGGGCATCGAGGGATTGGTTCACCTGTCGGAGATGACCTGGTCGAAGCGGCTCAAGCACCCGTCCAAGCTGGTGAAACCGGGCGATGAGGTTGAGACCGTAGTGCTCAGCGTGAATCCGGCCGATCGCCGTATCTCGCTGGGAATGAAGCAGCTCATGGAGAACCCATGGGAGAACCTGAGCGAGCGCTATCCCACCGGCGCCGTGGTCGAGGGCCGCGTGCGCAACCTGACCGACTTCGGCGCCTTTGTGGAGATTGAAGACGGCATCGATGGTCTGGTGCACGTATCAAACCTGAGCTGGACCAAGCGCGTCAAGCATCCATCCGAAGTCGTGAAAAAGGGCGAAAAAGTCAAGGCCGTCGTTCTTGGCGTCGAGCCGCAGAACCGTCGCCTGAGCCTGGGCATCAAGCAGTTGCAGCCCGACGTGTGGGAGAGCTTCTTTGCCACGCACCGGGTGGGCGATGTGGTGCATGGCAAGATCCTGCGGACGGCGCAGTTTGGCGCATTCGTCGAGATCGCCGAGGGGGTTGAGGGCCTGTGCCACATCTCCGAAGCGGGTGAGGACGGCGAAGGACACGCCAAGCTGGAGCAGGGCCTCGAGCACGACTTCAAGATCATCAAGATCAACGTGGAAGAGAAGAAGGTGGGCTTGAGCCTGCGCGCGGTGGGCCACGAGGCCAGCCGGGCACAGGTGGAGAGCTACAAGGCCGAGAGCCACAAGCATCCGGTCTCAAGCTCGACCACGACTCTGGGCGACCTGATCAACTGGCGCAAGGGCGAACGGTAAGGCGATCTTCACGAAGTCAAACTAGTACACAACGGCCACCCCTCGGGGTGGCCGTTGTGCGTCTGGAGAAAATAGGGGATGAAACCACCGAGAACAAGGTCTAACATTCGAAGCGGAGATTCCATGCGGAGGAATGTACATGAAGATTGCAAACGGCAATGAACGCGCGAGCCGGAAGGGACCGGCGGACTGGTTTACGGGAGATGTCTGGATCGACGAGATTTTCAGGGGCGTGGACTCTTCGCGCGTGCGGCTCATGCGGGTGAGCTTTCCGCCGGGAGCGCGCACGGCCTGGCACACGCATCCTGCGGGACAGGTTCTGCATGTGCTCTCCGGTGAGGGACTTGTGCAAACTACGGGGGAACCGCCGCGCGAGATTCATCCCGGCGACACGGTGGTGATCGCGCCCGGCGAGCGCCACTGGCACGGCGCCGGCCCCGCCAACACCATGGTGCACCTTGCTCTCTATGAGTCGGATGCGCGGGGCGTGGACGCAGTTTGGATGGAGCACGTGACGGACGCCGAGTACAACGCCAGATAGGGCGAATTGGAATCGGTCAATCTCTTTGAAGCTGCCGCAGGACCATGACGATACCCAGCGCGCTGAGGATGCTGATGACGGCGAAAAGGAACGCGCTGGCGTAGCCATAGACTCCGATGATGGCGCCGGCTATAGGGCCGGTGAGGAAGAACGAAACGTCGGCAAAGGCGGTGTAAACGCCAAGGGCCGTGCCGCGATTGTATTCCGGAACGCGCTTGACGGCCTCGACACCAATAGCGGGAAAGACGAGCGACAGGCCGAAGCCATCCACGGCCGCGCCCACAAGGGCCATCCACGGCGAGAAGGCAAGCCAGAGCAGAGTCATACCGACGGCTTCAATCACCAGCGTGACGATAGCCATCGGATAACCGCCATAAACGTCGATCAGGCGGATACAGAAAATCCGCGCCAGAATGAAACCAACGCCAAAGGCGGAGAGGCAGAGGGCGGCGCCGTTCCAGTGGCGGCTCGCGTAAAAGAGGGTTACGAAGGTAGCGAGGACACTATAGCCCATGCCGCCCATCGCCAGACCCATGCCGTGCGGGGTGACCCGGCCCAGCACATGGGCGAAAGGAAGATGCTCGCCGGGAACAACCGGCACAGGGTCTTTGCGAAACGCCAGAAAGAAGCTGAAAGCGCAGATCAGGATAGTGATAAAGCCGATCGCAGACAGGCCCCACCGCTGATCGAGAATTACACCCAGAGGCGCGCCGATGGCCATGCCGCCGTAAGTGCTGATCCCGTTATAGCCGATAACCCGTGCTATGCTTTGCGGGCCGGCGCTGGTGATGCCCCACAGCGTCGATCCCGTAGCGCCGAGGCTTTCGCCCACGCCCAGCAGCAGGCGGCTCACGATCAGCACGGAAAAGCTAAGCCAATGGACGGCATGCAGGGCCGCAGCAAAAATAAGCATGGCGCCGCTGGCAGTGCAGGCTCCCATGCCTCCCAGAACCGCAACTTTGGCGCCCACGTGGTCACTGATGCGGCCGGCCCAAGGGCGGCTGGCGAGCGTGGCGATGTACTGAATGCTGATGACCAGACCGGCCAGCATGGCGCTATAGCCCATGCGCAGATGCACGTACTCCGGCAGGACTGCGAGCGGGAAGCCGATGGAAAGGTAACAAATGAAGGTAAAGTAAACAAAACTCAGGATATGACGCGCGCTTTGGCGGTCTACGGGCGAAGAATCGAGCACGCTGGCTGCGGCGGAATCTTGCATTGGGTGAGGCAGGAGGCCGGCAAATGAATGCCGGCTCTTGATCTTAAATCAGTATAGCGAAGAGACGGTTCCCCGAGTCCCGTTATGTGGTCATACCACTTACCCGCTCAGCCATTCCGTCCGCCCAATCCACTGCCTGCGCCGCCAATCTACACTAAAGGTACGATGCCGGGATTTCACGTGGAGCACTTTGGCTGCAGGGCGGCGCGCGCCGATGGTGAGGCGGTCAGCGGGCGCTTGCGCGCAGCCGGGCTCGACGAGCGCGAGCCCGCGGCAGCCGATGTGGTCATCGTCAACACCTGCAGCGTGACCGCGGAGGCAGACCGGGCGGCGCGGGCGTTCATCCGCCGCGCACACCGGCTGAATCCGGAAGCGCGCATCATAGTAACCGGCTGCTATGCGCAGCGCGCGCCCGAGGAACTGGTTGGGCTGGCCGGCGTGGCCGCCGTGGTAGGCAACAGCCATAAGGCGCTGGCGCCGGAGATTGTCCTGGGGCTGACCGCGGACCGTTCCGGCGCGGGAACCGGCCAATCTGCGCAACTGGTAAGCGTGGCGTCGCTCATGACTGGCCGGACGAAGACGCCGGTGTGGGTGGACGACCGCTTTGCGCACTCGTTTCTGGAAGAAGCCCAGCTTACGCCGGGAACGCTGACCCGGCCCAACCTGAAGATTCAGGAGGGGTGCGGGAACCGCTGCACGTTTTGCGTGATCCCCTGGACACGCGGCGCATCGAGGAGCCTTCCCGCGGCAAGCATCCTGCGCCAGGTGGAGGGATTTGTGGCCGCCGGCGGCAATGAGTTGGTGCTTTCGGGCATCAACCTGGGACGCTGGGGGCGCGATCTGCCGCCCTCGGACGCCGTCGACCGGCCAACGCTGGCCTGGCTGGCGCGGACGATCTTCGCGAAAACCTCCCTGCCCCGCCTGCGGCTGAGCTCCATAGAGCCCATGGACTGGGATGAGCAATTGCTGGCGCTGATGGCGGAGTTCGGCGGTAGAAGGCTGGCGCGCCATGCGCATCTGCCGCTGCAGTCGGGTTCGGATGCCGTGCTGCGGCGCATGCACCGGCGCTACCGACCCTGGCATTATGCCGAAAAAGTCGCCGCGCTGGTTCGTGCGGCCGGCCCGGAGCTGACCGTGGGCGCGGACATCATGGTGGGCTTTCCCGGCGAGACCGACAGCGAGTTCGAAGAGACACTGGAGATGGTGCGGGCGCTGCCCTTCGGCTATCTGCACCTCTTCCCGTTTTCGCCGCGGCCGGGCACGCGCGGCCAGGCGCTGCACGCCGAGTCGCCCGTGCCGCCACAAGTGGCGGAAGAGCGCATGGCTACGCTGCGCGCACTCGCGGCGGAGAAAAGCCTAGCCCATCGCGAACGGTTCGTGGGCTGCGAGTTGGACGCCATCACGCTGCACACGCCGCCGGAACTGGCGGGCCAGGAACGCACCGCCGCTCTGACGGAGAATTTTCTGCCTGTCAAGATCGTGGGCTGCTTTGAAGTCAACCGAATGGTGCGGGTGCGCGCGAAGAGGCTAAATGAAGAAGGGACGCTTGAAGGCTGCCCAACCGGCGATCAATATTGCGCGGGCGTAATGTCCGTGAGGCCGAAATCGGTTCCCTTGAACAGCAACTCTTCGCCCGTCTCTCTGGCCAAAGCGTAGGCAATGCAGTCGCCTAAGTTGAGTTTGGCGGGGTGGTGGCCTTTGCCGTAGCGTTCAAATGCCTTGCGTGCCAGGAGCGCCTGCGACTCTGTGAAAGGAGCGAGCCTGATCCGGAACCGGGCCATCAGCAGATCGAGATCCCTAACTCCCTCCTTGCCCTTGCGAGCCAAAAGAATCATCGATGCCTCAAGAAAGCTCGCCGCTGACATCTTGCATTCAACGCAGTCTGCGATGGACACGACTATGCGACGCCCTTCGGGCTCGTTGAAGAGGATCGCAACTAAAGCCGAAGTATCGACAATCACGAGGGAATTCCGCCTTCGTCGTAACCAAGAATCTCATCTTCGCTGCGAGTATCCAGCACAGGCAAAGCAGCGCAATGATCGGCAATAGCTCGAATGTCAGCCAACAATCCAGCCTTATCTTGCCGCTTTAGCTGCTCGTGTGCCAGGCGCTCGCGGATGGCAGTGGTAACCGCAACCGTGATGGACTCCCCGGTGGTGGCAGCGAGTTCGCGGGCGAGACGGTCAGCCTCGGGGGATTTAATACTGAGAGGCATGGTATCTTTCTACCTGATCTTCTACCTATATAGATTATCACGGCCCATAAATTGACTAAATGCCGCCGAATAACAGGTCGATGTCCCGGCTAAGTCCTTTGTCCCGCAAAGCCGGGCCAATGCTATACTCAGGGTCAGTTCGTGGGCCCGTGGCGGTCGGGGAACTCCCCGGTGGCGGGCGCAGAAGATAGATGGAGGAGCATCATCGCATTCGATAAACGTTCGACAAAGTCTTTTATCCGCATCAACGACCGGATTCGCGCGCGCGAAGTTCGTGTGATCGACGAAAACGGGGAGCAGCTCGGCATTCTTCCGCCCTTTGAGGCGTTGAAGATTGCCCGCGAGCGTGGGCTTGACCTGGTGGAAGTTTCGCCCAACGCCATCCCTCCGGTCTGCCGCATCCAGGATTACGGCCGCTACCTTTATGAAAAGGAGAAGAGCGAGCGCGCCGCCCGGAAGAAGCAAAAGGTCATCACGATCAAGGAGGTCAAATTCTCCGTGACCGTGGATGAGCACGACTACCAGACCAAAAAGAACCAGGCAGTGCGCTTCCTGAATGAAGGCGATAAGGTCAAGGCAAGCCTGCGCTTCCGCGGCCGCCAGATGGCGCATCGCGAGCTGGGCTACAACATCATCAACCGGCTCATTCAGGACATCGGCGATGCCGGGACGGTTGAGTTCATGCCGCGCATGGAAGGTACGATCCTGCATGCGATTCTGGCACCGACGCGGAAGCAGGAAAGCGGAAAACCCAAGCCTGCCACGTCGCCTCAGGCTCAGCCCGCGCCGCGCCCGCCAGTGACCCAGGCACAATAACACTCCACTTTCCGTAAATATCGCCACCGGCCGCCTGGGCAGCCGGTGTTCTTTTTGCGCAATTTCAGTGTGGTTCCGCACTACCCAAGAACGCAGCGTGTTACTGCGGCTGCAATTCTTTGCAGGTCAACGTCGTCAACTGCGACTTCCCGGCAAGCGGCGGTCTGGCGCCGCCCGGCCCCGGAAAGAACAACCAAAGGCGGCAACGACGCGGGTATTACCGAGGAGAAGTGGATGGACGCCAACGTGGGCGTCACACCGCGCAACGACACGCTGCGCATTCATGTGAAGTCCGCTTGAACAGAAAGCCGCGGAGGCGATGCGAATTCGTAATAGTGATTTGCGCCGTTGCCGCCGCGGCTGCAATCATCGCTGCGAAGTTCTTTCGAGGGGAGGTTTCAAAGATGAAGCCAAATGCGCTTCTTGTACTGGCCGCGGCCGCGGCTATATCCGCATCTCTATGCCTTTGGGCGCAGCCGTCGGGCTGGCCACCGTCTCCCGGTCATCTGACCATGCCCATCTGGCCGGGCGCAGCGCCTGGCGAACCCGCCAACATGCCGCCCGAGGAGAATACGACCACGACCAAAGATCATCTTGTCGCTGGAAAGCCGGTGTATCGCCTCGGGAATGTATCCAGGCCAACGCTTACGCTCTATAAGCCCAAGGGTAATAACACTGGCGTCGCAGTGGTGGTCTTCCCCGGCGGCGGATACAAGATCCTGGCCATCGACCTGGAAGGCACAGAGGTGTGCGACTGGCTCACATCGAAGGGCATTACTTGCATCTTGCTCAAGTACCGCGTCCCCGATACCGGGCCTTACCCGAAGTCCGCGGCAGCGCTGCAGGATGCGCAGCGCGCGATGGGCCTGGTGCGGCTGCACGCGGCTGAGTGGCACATCGATCCAAACCGGATCGGCGTGCTGGGCTTCTCGGCGGGCGGCCACCTCTCCGCCGCGATCAGCAATCTTTATGAGCACCGGCTCTACGATCCGCTGGACGCGGCCGACAAGTTAAGCTGCCGGCCTGACTTTTCCGTGGTCATCTATCCCGGCTACCTGGCGCTCGCCGATCAGGACTTTGCGCCCAACCCCGCCATTCAGCCGACCGCCAACACGCCGCCCACATTCCTGCTGCAGGCCGAGGACGATCCGGTGCACGTCGAGAACGCCGTGGTCTACTTTCTCCAATTGAAGAAAGCCAAAGTCCCGGCCGAGTTGCATGTGTATACGCAGGGCGGGCATGGCTACGGCCTGCGCCCCACAGATCTGCCCATCACCCACTGGCCGCTGCTGGTGGAGACATGGCTGCACACGATTAAAATGCTGCCTGGGGAATAGAATCAGGAATCGCCTCATGCTGCTCGCCGTTTTAACCATATCTGACCGGTGCTCGCAGGGCCTGATGACCGACACTGCGGGTCCGGCCGTAGCCGCGCTGCTCAAGCATCATTGGCCCGGGGCGCAGGTGTGGACCGGCCTGCTGCCGGACGACGAGGATGCCATCGCGGCCAAACTGGAAGAGCTTGGCAACCAGGGCGCGGCGCTCGTGCTCACCGTTGGCGGCACCGGGCTTGCGCCCCGCGACCGCACGCCGGAGGCGACGCGCCGCGTAATCGACCGCGAAGCTCCGGGATTGGCTGAAGCCATGCGCGCGAACGGCGCGGCACGCAATCCATTCGCGTGGCTCTCGCGCGGTGTGGCCGGGCTCAGAGGCAGCACGCTCATTGTGAATCTGCCCGGCAGCAAGCGTGGCGCTGAAGAGAGCCTCGCGTCTATAACAGATCTGCTGCGGCATGGCCTTGAAGTGGTGGCCGGCGGGCAGAATCATCCGTAAAGAACGAGGCGGGTCCGCGCAACGGGATTGAAGCGCGCTTCTGCGGAAGATATCCAACTGCCCGTGGAAAGCGCTTTCCTGAATACAGCGTTTTCTGGCATGAGAACTCTGCTGATCATTGCCGGCTATGCGATGCTTGCTCTGATTTTCGTGCCGCAGCCATGTTCTTCCGCGGGAACTTATACCTGAGAAACACCCGGAAAGCGTACAATCCTTTTGTCCATGAGAACCCCCAGGAATCAATCTTCAAAGCGGAAGCGCGCAGCGGCCAGCATTCGCGACGTGGCCAAGCGCGCCCGTGTCTCCATCGCCACCGTTTCGCGCGTGGTCAACCGCATTTCCAGCGTCGATCCCGAATTGGCCAAGCGCGTATGGAAGGCCGTCGACGAGATCGGCTACCTGCCCAATACACAGGCGCGCGCGCTGGTTTCAGGCCGCAGCCGCATTCTGGGCCTGATCGTCTCGGAGATCACGAATCCGTTTTTCCCGGAACTGGTGCAGGAATTTGAAAACCTGGCCGTGGCGCAGGGCTACGAAGTGATGATCGGCTCGACGAACTATGACCCGGCCCGCACCGAGTTGCTTGTCCGGCGCATGCTGCAGCGCAACGTGGATGGTGTCGCCGTCATGACCTTCGGCATCGAGGAAGAGCTTGTGCAAAGGCTTGTCGAGAGCGAGTTCCCGCTGGTGTTTGTGGACGCCGGACCCGACCTGCCGAATATCCGCATCCTCAAAGTGAATTACGAGGAGGGAATCCGGCAGGCGGTGCAGCATCTGGCCGCGCTCGGCCACCGCAGCATGGCGTTTATCACCGGTCCGCTGCATCTGCGCTCGGCGGTGGCGCGGCGCGATGCCTTTGTGAAGTCGATGAAGGAACTGGGACTGACCGCACCCGCAGGGTTCATCGTAACCGGTACGCACACCATGGAGGGCGGCATTGCGGCCATGGAGCGCATGCTTGCGCTGCCGGAATTGCCCACCGCGGTTTTGTGCTCAAACGATATGACCGCCATCGGCGTGCTTCATGGGCTCTACAGAACCACCCACAGTGTGCCACAGGAGATTTCAGTGGTCGGGTTCGACGACATTCACCTGGCGCAGTTTATGCTGCCGCCGCTGACCACCGTGCAGATGTCGTGCAGGGATCTGGCTGATGCGGCCGTGGAAGCGCTCCGCGCCGGCGTCGAGACGGACCATCGCAAAGCCACGCAGAAGGAGTGGCCAATTCCGACTCGGCTGGTGGTGCGCCAGTCAACCGCCTTTCCGCGCGGAACGCTGCCGGCTCTGGTGCAGAAGACCGGCCGCAACAAGTCCGGAAAGAATCCTAAATAGAGCCCGCGTCGCCAAACGCACCGAATCGAACGGACCGGACCGGCGTACTAAAGCTGCGGGCCAACTCAATGATAGGAGAGAATCATGGATCGCCGGAATTTTGTCGCGGGCAGCATCGCACTGGCAGGACAGCATCAGCTTGCTCATAGCATGGGGGCATTGTCGCTCGGCGGACAAGTCGTTCGTCCAGGCTGGCCTCCGCAGAATCTCCTAAGTTCGACATATTCTGAATCATTCCTGGCCAGCAACCTTGTTTCTACGACTGAATGGCATCCCTACCCGAAGTGGAGCGAGCGTGCAACCTGGGAGTCTGTACCAGCGGACATCGTGGGAGCATGTGTCGAAAAGGCGGAAGATGACCAAAAGACGGGATGGACCGCGTTTCTGGCGACAACGTTCATGGAATTCAAGCGAAACGGCAATCGAACCCACTATCAAACGGACACCTTCCGGCGCCGCGCCAAGGTGTTGCATCTGGTTTTGGCCGAGTGCATGGAGGGTAAAGGGCGCTTCATGGATGACATCATGAACGGTGTCTGGCTGATCTGCGAAGAGAGCTTCTGGGGAGTTCCGGCTCACCTGAGCATGCAGCGCGCCGGCATCGGATTGCCTGATGTGACCGAACCGATTATTGAATTGTTTGGCGCCGCGACGGCCCAGTTGTTGGCATGGACCAAGTATCTGCTTGGGCCTCAACTGGACAAGATTTCGCCGCTGATCGGAAAGCGCATCACGCTGGAAACGGAGCGACGCATTCTTAAGCCTGCTCGCGATCGTAATGACTTTTGGTGGATGGGATTGGATGACAGCAAGCGACCGAACCGGCTGCCCAACTGGAATCCGTGGATCAATTCAAACCTTCTGGTGGCCAATCTTATCCTTGAAGAAGACCCGAAACTTCGAGTTCATGAAGTGTCCAGAATTGCCAGAAGCCTGGATGCTTATCTGAACAGCTACTGGCCGGATGCAGGAGAGGAAGAAGGACCGGGGTACTTCAGCGAATCGCCCATGGCCTACTTCGAATGCGTGAGCATGATCGAAGCAGCCACCGGCAATTCAGCAAACATCCTCGCCAATCCGTTTATCGACGCTATGGGTCGATATATCCTGCATGCTCATATCGCCGGAGGCGACTACACCAACTTTGGCGATGCCCACGTCCATGCGGCCCCGGACGGTGCTCTGCTCTACCGGTTCGGCAAAGCCGTGCACGATGAACAGTTGCAGGCCTTCGGCGCCTGGTGCGCCGCCAGGGCGGGCTGGACCGCAATGGGAGAAGGGCTAACCAAATCACTGAACAACAACATGCCCAGCATGTCCCGGGCCTTGCCAGACGTGCTTGATGCCAATGAGATTCGCCATGCGCGGCGTGAAGATGTGCTCCTCCGCGACTCCTGGTATCCCGACCTCGGATTGGTAACAGCACGGGTAAAGGCTGGCTCTTCGGAAGGGATGTATTTTGCCGTGTTGGCCGCCTACAACGGCCGCGTTCATAACCACAACGACACTGGCAGCTACATCATTTACCAGGATGGCCAGCCAGTGGCGATCGACGTGGGAGCGGAGGCTTACACTGCCAAAAATGCGGGACCCAATCGCTACAAGATCTGGACCATGCAGTCCGCTTACCACAACCTGCCCACCATTGGTGGCGTGATGCAACATGCGGGCCCTCAATACCGGGCGGCGAACCGCAAACACGAAAGCAATGACGATCGCGCCAGCTACTCCTTCAATATTGCCGCCGCATATCCGAAGGAGGCTGGCGTCAAGTCGTGGGCACGCACGGTAACGCTCGATCGCCAGCAGGACAAGATTACCGTGGAAGAAAACTTCGAGCTGGAGCGCGCTGTTCCGGTGAGCCTTACGGTTATGACTCCCCGCATAGCAGCGATCAATCCGATTGGGCACATCACTCTGAAACTATCCAAGGGAGAAGCTAAGCCATGTTTGCTTCGATATAGCGCGGTGGATTTTCATCCCGCGGTGGAGACGATCGCGCTTACCGATAACCGCCTGCGGGAGGATTGGGGAGAGAAGATCTATAGAATCCGGCTCAACACCAGGGCACCGGTAGTGAAAGGTAAGTGGTCCTACGAATTCAGTCGTGCGTAGCACAAGCGAGAAGCATAACAAAACGTTATGCAGAAACAATTCTGCCGGGAAGAAAGGACGTTTTCATGAATCGCCGAAATTTTATCGCGGGTAGCATCGCACTGGCAGGCCAGCGCAATCTACTTCGTTCCATGGGAGCGGTGCCTGACGGTGGACAACATGAGCCGAAACTGGTGGCTCCGCATAACCTTTTCACTACCACTTACCCGGAATCCTTTTTGCAGAGCAAGCTTCTAAGTGCGAACGAGTGGCATCCATACCCGAAGTGCAGCGATCGCGCTCCCTGGGAGGCGGTTCCCGCGGACATCCGCGCGGCATTCATCGCAAAGGCAGAGGCCGACCAAAAGGCAGGCTGGGCCCAGTTACCGGCCACCATGTTTCTGAACTTCAAGCGCAACGGCAATCAATCCATCTACGAAAACGCCAGCTTCGGCAGGCGCGGACAGTTGGGGCGCATGGTTCTGGCGGAGTGCATGGAGAACAAAGGGCGCTTCCTCGACGACATTACCAACGGCATCTGGGCGATCTGCGAAGAATCCTTCTGGGGCGATTCAGCCCACATGTACATGCAGCATGCCGGCGTGGGGCTGCCCGATGTGACCGATCCAATCGTCGATCTCTTTGCGGCAGTCACAGTGGAGAACCTGGCCTGGACACGCTATCTGCTCGGCGAGCAGCTCGACGGCATTTCGCCGCTCATCAACAAGCGCATTGTGGTTGAAGCCGAGCGGCGCATCCTCACGCCGGCGCGCCAGCGCAACGACTTCTGGTGGATGGGGCTGGACGGCTCGGGACGTAAGCTGAACAACTGGAATCCGTGGATCAACTCTAACCTGCTGGTCGCCAATCTGCTGCTGGAGGAAGATCCCAAGCTGCGTTTGCAGGAGATGGTGCGCATTACGCGAAGCATCGATCAATATCTGAATCAATACTCGCCGGACGCGGGCGAAGAAGAAGGCCCGCGATACTTCACCGTCTCTCCGATGTGCCTCTTCGAGTGCATCACGTTTCTGGAGTTGGCCACAGGCAGCTCGACCAAGATCTTCGCGAATCCATTCATTGACGCCATGGGGCGATACATTCTCGCCGCGCACATCGCCGGCGAAGACTACATCAACTATGGCGACGCGGATGTGAAGGCGGGTCCGGACGGCGACCTGCTCTACCGCTATGGCAGGGCCGTCCGCGATGATCAACTGCAGGCGTTCGGCGCATGGCTGGCAGCCAAAGAGGGCTGGACGGCAACCGGCGAGGCGCTGACCCGCGCGGTGAACGCGGGCCTGACGTTTCTGTCGCGTTCCATCCCGGCAGTCCTCCAGGCCAGCGAGATTCGCGGCGCGCACCAGGAAGATGTTCTGATTCGCGATGCGTGGTATCCCGACCTGGGCCTGATGACGGCACGCGAAAAGGCCGGAACCACCGATGGCATGTACGTAGCAGTGCTGGCGGCAAACAACGGCCGGAGTCATAGCCACAACGATACCGGTAGCTTCATCATTTACCGGAATGGCCGCCCGGTGACGATTGACGTGGGCGTGGGCACTTACAACGCCAAGACATTCAGCGCAGATCGCTACTCGATCTGGACCATGCAATCGGCCTATCACAACCTGCCGACGATCGGCGGCGTGATGCAGCAGAATGGCGCCGAGTACCGCGCTACCGATCGCAAATACGCGAGCAACGACGAGCGCGCAATGTACTCCTTTAACCTGGCCGCAACTTATCCGCAGAAAGCGGGAGTCAAGTCATGGATACGTACGGTTACGCTGGATCGCCTGCATGGCAAAGTCGTCATTCAGGAGAACTTCGAACTGGAGCGTGACGTGCCCGTGAGCCTGTCGATTATGACCTCGCGGCTGGCGTCGATGAATGGCGATGGAGCGATCACGATGACCTTCGCCGGCGCGGAATCTGATCCGACATCGCTCCGGTTCAATGCCGCCGAGTTAGAGGCGGTCATTGAAAAGCGTCATATCTCCGATGCGCACCTGCATGCGGAGTGGGGAGACTCGGTCTGCCGCATTCTGCTTAATTCAAGGCAGCGAGTGGCGAAGGGCAGTTGGACGTACGAGTTCAGTCACGCGTAGAACTGCGGGGAAGGATTTTCTATGGTAGACTCCTGTCGCCATGAAAATCCGACGCTTTGCGTTGCCTATTCTGATCTTCCTGACCGGGATTGAAGCCGGGGTTCTCTCCGCGCAGCAGACTCAGCCGCCTCATCTGGAAAAGCGGGGCGCAGCTACCCAACTCATCGTGGACGGCAAGCCCTTTCTGATGCTTTCCGGCGAATTGCACAATTCGTCTTCTTCGAGCCTTGAGTATATGAAGCCGATCTGGCCGAAGCTCGAAGCGCTGGGCCTGAATACGGTCGTGACGCCGCTGAGCTGGGAACTGATCGAACCCAAAGAAGGCAGCTTCGACTTTGCACTCGTCGACGGGCTGATCGACCAGGCACGGGCCGCGCATGAACGCATCGTCTTTCTGTGGCTGGCGTCGTGGAAGAACGGCATGTCGAGCTATGCGCCGGTGTGGGTCAAGTCGGATGTGGCGCGCTTTCCGCGTGTGTTCGAGCACGGCAATCCTGTGGAGATTCTGAGCCCGCTTGGCACGGCCACCGAAGAAGCGGACGCGCGCGCCTTTGCCGCGCTGATGCGCCACATCAAGCAGGTCGATGGAAGCCAGCACACCGTGTTGATGATGCAGGTGGAGAACGAGGTCGGCGTGCTGGGCGACTCACGCGATCACTCCCCAGCCGCCAACCGCGCCTTCAACTCGGCTGTGCCCGAGCAGTTGACCTCCTACCTCAAGACTCACTACAACGAGCTTTATCCTGATCTGCGGGCGCGCTGGGATGCGCATGGCGACAAGACCACAGGCACGTGGACGGCAGTCTTCGGCGACGATCTGCGCACCGACGAAATCTTCATGGCGTGGAATTACGCGCGCTACATCCAGGCCGTGGCCAAAGCTGGCAAGGCTGAATACGACATCCCCATGTATGTGAATACCTGGCTGGCGGGCGACACAACGCCGCCGGGCGAGTTCCCGAGCGGATGCCCGGAGCCGTGGGTTGTCGATGTGTGGAAGGCAGCGGGATCGTCGCTCGACTTCTACTCGCCCGACCTGTATGCAACCAACTTTGAGGAGTGGTGCCGCCGCTACCATCGCGCCGGCAATCCGCTCTTCATGCCGGAGACGCGAGGCCTCGAAGCGGGAGCGGCAAATGTGTTCTATGCGCTGGGCGAAGAGGCCGGATTCGGTTTTTCGCCCTTCGCTATTGAGTCCGAGGCCAGCGCGACGGATCCGCTGGGGGAGAGCTACCACGCCATTGAAAGCGTCATGCCTCTGCTGCTCGAGCACCAGAGCGCGGGCAACGTGCACGGCTTTGTGCTCGGCTCTGACGTGGACTTCACGATGAACGGCTACACGCTCCACGTCACGCGCGATGAGATCTTCGGCAACCGCGCTGCAAGCGGCTTTGGCATGATCATGGCCATCGGCAAAGACGAGTTTCTGGGCGTGGGCAAGGGGTTCAGCGTCACCTTCACGCAGCGCCCCGAAAGCGGACCACGGGTTGGCATCGCCGCCATCGAAGAAGGTGTCTTCAAAGACGGCGAGTGGATCCCGGGCCGGCGTCTTAATGGGGATGAAAATGCTCAGGGCAAGGCATGGCGTTTTGACTCGCGTGGTGGCATCAAGATCGAGAAGATTTCGCTGTACCGCTTTCAATAGGGCCGCCTGGACCGTGAGGAGAACAGCACTGCCGGCTGACAATTGGGGTGCAGCACCGCGCGCTAAAATTCCTATATGCCCGCAGCCGCGCTGTCCCCTGAAGTTCTGGCCAAATACGAGCCCGTGATCGGACTTGAAGTGCACGTGCAACTGCTTACCGCCTCCAAGGCGTTTTGCGGTTGCGCCAACCGGTTTGGCTCAGCGCCGAACACGAACATCTGCCCGGTGTGCCTGGGGCTGCCCGGTGCGCTGCCTGTGCTCAACGCCAAAGCAGTCGAGTTCGCCACCATGGCCTCGCTGGCGCTGAACTGCGAGGTGCGCGAACGCTCCATCTTCGCGCGCAAAAACTACTTCTATCCCGACCTGCCCAAGGGCTACCAGATTTCGCAGTACGACAAGCCGCTGGCCGAGCATGGCTGGATCGAAGTGCCCACGGCGGACGGCGGTACAAAGCGCATCGGCATCACCCGGCTGCACATGGAGGAAGACGCCGGCAAGAGCCTGCACGACGGCTTCTCCGACTCCGCCACGCGGACCTATCTCGACCTGAATCGCTGCGGTACGCCGCTTGTCGAAATCGTCTCCGAGCCCGACATCCGCACGCCCGACGAAGCCTTTGAATACCTTACCCGGCTCAAGGAGATCCTGCTCTACACCGGCATCTCCGACTGCAATATGGAGGAGGGTTCGCTTCGTTGTGACGCCAACGTAAGCGTCCGCCCCCGGGGCCAGGAAAAATTCGGCACCAAAGCGGAAGTGAAGAACGTGAACAGCTTTAAATTTATCCGCGCGGCGCTGGAGTACGAGATCGAGCGCCAGGTGGAGGTGATCGAGAGCGGCGGGCGCGTCCTGCAGGAGACGCGGCTGTGGAACTCGAACGAGGGTCGCACGTATTCGATGCGCTCGAAGGAGCAGGCGCATGATTACCGCTATTTCCCCGAGCCGGACCTGCCGCCTCTGATCGTTTCGCCGGAGTTTCTGGAGCAGATGAGGAAGCGCCTGCCTGAAATGCCGGAGCCGCGCCGGGCACGGATGATCGCCGAATATGATCTGAGCACGCAGGACGCGCATACGCTCACCGCGGCGCGCGAGTTTGCTGACCGCTTTGAGGCGGTGGCGAAGACGGCGCGGAATCCGCGGCGCGTGGCCAACGTGCTGCTGAGCGAGGTGGGCGGGCGATTGAAGGCGCTGGGCCTCGATCAGGAGCAGTCACCGGTTTCGATGGCCGGCATTGTGCTGGCTGCCGATCTGCTTGACGAGAGCAAAATCAGTTCCAAGCAGATGAAGCAGCTCTTCGACGTATGCTTTGAAAAGGGCGAGGACTTCCCTGCCGTCTACGAGCGCGAAAAGCCTCAGCAGATTACCGACTCTGGCGCGATCGAGAAGCTGATCGACGAAGTGATCGCCGCCAATCCCAGGCAGGTGGAGCAATATCGCGCCGGCAAGAAGACGCTGGCGGGCTTCTTTGTAGGGCAAGTGATGCGAGCCACCAAGGGGCAGGCAAATCCCGCACTTCTGAATGAGCTGGTGGTCAAGAAGCTTGAGGGATAAACGAGAAGGCGCCCGTTTGCTGTAATCGAAGCGCTCCCGGCTGGCGGATGCCGCTGAGTCGCAACTTGCGGGACGCCTGCCGGGCTATTTCAGCTTGAGCTCGGTTGCAAATTCCTTGCGCGAGTCCCAGGAACTGACGGTCTTGGTTGTGGACTTCTGCTTGCCTTTTTCAGCCCACAGATCGAAATCCTGAACCATGCTCACCTGGGCAAAGTAAAACGTACCCTTGGCGGTGGAGGTGTAGCTGCGGATTGTCTTGGTCTTCTGGTTTCGCAGGAAAACAATAGCCCCTGATACTGGCTTGGAATCTTCATCCACCACGATGCCGGTCACGGTGCGAGACCCGAAGTTCTGCGCCTGCGCGGTGGGCGGTTCGATGAAACCGGACCCCGGTCCCAGATTGAATATCCCGGCGGCCATGACTGCAAAAACAATTCCTCCCAGCAACCTTACACGGCTGGATCTCACTCGTCGTCCTCCTCGTCGAACATCTCTTCGTCGTCTTCTTCCAAATCTTCGTCGACCCGCGCCAACTCCAGCGGTTCAACGCCAACTACCTCAAACTCAGTGCCGCATTCATCGCAGGCTACTACGTCGCCTTCTTCTACTTCGTCCTCTTCAATGTCCAATTCATTTTCGCATTCAGGGCAACTGGGCATTGCAGCCTCCTCTCTTTCCAGACTATCTTGTATTGCCGGATGATATGATTTCGCACTACAACTCCGCTATTCTTGGAGAGAACCCGGCCTCAGGTCAAGAGGGACGGCACTCATGCACCGGATGAAATCCACCCCCATGGAAAACAGGCCATGAATCTTTCTCAAAAGATCCTGCTCTTGTGCCTGGCGCTCGCCACGCCTCTCTGCCAGGCTCAGCCGGACATTACAGTTGACGCGAGCCCGGCGATTCCGGCCACCCCAGACCCGGCCATCGCCCATGCGCTGGAGACGATCCAACCCTCCCGCATACAAGAGACGATAGATACCCTGATAAGGTTTGGTACCCGAAGCACACTTTCCAGCATGGAAATGGATTTACCCCCGGGGAAGGGCATAAACGCGGCCGCGGACTGGATCGCCGCCCAGTTCGACGAGATTTCAAAGCAGTGCGGCGGCTGCCTTGAAGTCCACCGCGACACCTTCATCGCCGACCCGGCAAGCGGCGGACCCTGGGCCGGACGCATCCCGCGGCCGACGCGCATTACGAGCATTTACGCGATCCTGCGTGGGACCGATCCCGTCCAGGCCAGGCGTATGTACTTGGTAACAGGCCACTATGATTCGCGCAATTCGAACATCCTCGATGCTCGCGGCGCGGCTGCCGGCGCCAACGATGATGCCTCGGGTGTAGCCGTCTCGCTGGAGTGCGCCCGCGCGCTCACGCAACTGCGCTTTCCGGCTACGCTGGTTTTTGCGGCCGTCGCCGGGGAGGAACAGGGCCTGCTGGGATCGGCGCATCTGGCGCACCTGGCGCGCGAACAGAACTGGAACCTGGAGGCCGTGCTCAACAACGACATCGTGGGTGGCGACACCACACCGGGCGACACGCTGCAGTTGAAGAACCGCGTACGCGTCTTTTCTGAGGGCATTCCCGAGGCCGCCACGCCGCAGCAAATCCGTCGTATCCGCGCCCTGGGCAAGGAGAGCGACTCGCCGAGCCGGGAGCTTGCCCGAGCCATCGCCGATACGGCGCGAACCTACTTTGCTTCCCCAAAGAGCCGGCCTTTCAGCGCTTTCCTCGTCTTCCGGCCTGACCGCTACCTGCGTGGGGGCGACCACAGCTCCTTCAACCACGAGGGCTTTGCGGCGGTCCGGCTGACCGAGTGGCGCGAAAACTACAACCACCAGCACCAGAACGTGGTAATGCCCGTCGCCGGCTCGGGCGCTCCGGCGCTGGGCGACCTGGCGCAATTTGTGGATTTCAGCTACGTGGCGCGCGTGGCGCGCCTGAATGCCGCCACGCTGGCGACGCTGGCTTCGTCGCCCGGCCCTCCCGCCCATCTCAGGATCCTCGCCCGGAAGCTGGAAAACGGTACGACCCTGCACTGGCAGCCGCCGGCGGGCGCCGGCCCGCCAGTCCACTACGAGCTGCTGTGGCGCGAAACATTCGCCCCGGATTGGCAATTTATGCGCGTAATCAGGCCGCAGGCCCCCTCCGCGCCGGTTGACGTTACCGTGCCCATCTCGAAGGATAATGTCATCTTCGGCGTGCGCTCAGTCGACGCCGAAGGACATCGCAGCCTGGTAGCCGTGCCCTAGCAGCTCGCCGAAAACCATGACAGCGGACCATACAACGGTTTAACCTGTTGACACGATGCCTAGAATGGGCTCTAGTCCGATCGCCTTTCCCGATTTTCGCGGAACCACGCGCCGCCTGATCCTTGCCAATCTGGCAACGTACTTCGGGCTGCTGCTGTTGCAACTGGCGTTCCGGGAACAGGCTGGCGAGCTGGTCGCGGCCTTCAGTTTCATCCCCGGAACCTTTCTGCACGGATGGCTCTGGCAGCCCATTACATACAGCTTCATTCATTTCGGCATCATCGGAACCCTCTTCGAGTTGCTCTCGCTGTGGTTCCTGGCCGGCTTCCTTGAGACGATGCATAACGAAAGCTGGGTGATGGGCCTTTATGCAGTCTCCGTGCTGGGAACGGCCGCGGCCGCTCTGGTGATCTATGTGGCCAGCGGCACGCTCGGCTATTCGCTGGTCCCCACGCCGCTCTACGGCTGCTTCGGCGGCATCTTCGGCATGCTTGTCGCCATCGGCACGCTCTACGGTGATTTGCAGTTCATGCTGTTCCCCCTGCCGATCGGCATCAAGGCTCGCTATCTGGCGGCCATTTACGCGCTTGTCACCATCGCCATGCTCTTCGGTCAGCAGCGCATGTATGCGTTCGCTCAACTGGGCGGAGCGCTGGCCGGCCTCTTTTTCATCCGGCTGGCGCCGCGCCGAGGCGTTTCCATGATGCTCAGCGAGCGGTGGTACGGGCTGCGCAACAGCTACTACCGCTGGAAGCGCCGCCGCGCCGCGCGCAAATTCGAGGTGTACATGCGCTCGCAGGGACGCACCGTGCGCTTTGACGGCAACGGCCGCAGAATCGACGAAGACCCGGATGACAAGCGGCGCTGGAATTAAGCGGCGGAGATCAGGGATCAGCTGTCAGGGATTAAACCCAGCCTGAATCCAGAAATTGCCTGAAAGCGCGGCACTGGAGTATTTTCCCGCCCGGATCCGACCCACTAGAATGACATTGGAATGACCACGAAAATCGCCTTCCTCTTCCCGGGCCAGGGATCGCAGGCCGTCGGTATGGGCCGCGAACTGGCTGAGCACTTTCCCATTGCCGCACAAACCTTTGCGGAGGCCGACGATGCGCTCGGCTTTGCGCTCTCCCGGCTCTGCTTTGAAGGGCCGGAAGAGGATTTGCGGCTCACCGAAAATACACAGCCTGCCATCCTTACCGTAAGCGTGGCGGCGGCGCGCGTGCTGGCCGGACACGGCGTCACGCCGGCGCTGGCCGCGGGGCACTCGCTGGGCGAGTGGTCGGCGCACGTGGCCGCCGGAACATTCAGTTTCGCCGATGCCGTGCGCTCCGTAAAGGCGCGTGGGCGGGCCATGCAGATTGCCGTGCCGGCCGGTCAAGGCGCGATGGCTGCGGTGCTTTCGCTCAGCGCCGACCAGGTGGCCGAAGCGTGCGCGGAGGCGGCGCTTGAGACAGGACAGGCTGTCGCCGCGGCCAATCTGAACTCGCCTGCACAGACGGTGATCTCGGGCGCACTGGCCGCCGTGGAAGAGGCCGTTGCGCTGGCCAAGGCCAAAGGCGCCCGCCGCGCCGTGATGTTGCCTGTGAGCGCACCGTTTCATTGCACGCTGATGCAACCCGCGCAAGAGGAAGTCGCGCGTGTGCTGGGAGCGCTGGCGCTGGCCGATCCCCGCATCCCCGTAGCCGCCAACGTAACCGGCGGTCTGGTCTCCACCGCCGCCGAGGCCCGCGATGCGCTCACCCGCCAGGTGACCGGCGCGGTGCGATGGGTGGATTGCATGCAGTCGCTCAAGAACGCCGGCGCGGGGCTGTTCATTGAAGCAGGACCGGGCAAGGTTCTCTGCGGCCTGCTCAAGCAGATCGATGGAGGCTTGAAGGCGCTCAACGTGGAAGATGCGTCCAGTCTGGAAAAGACGCTGGCGGAACTGAATGACGGAGTTGCGGCCGGCTGACTTACGGCATTGTTCCTCGATGCCTGGCGAGGAGCAGGGTTTTCGTCCAGATCCCTCCGCTCCGCTGCGCAGCGTGCCGGCCACTTTGAGGTTCGCGGAGCCCGTCAGCGCTCAGGGCTGCAAAGAAAACGGCTTCGTTGACAGCCGCACTCCGGGTGGCGGAAAACTCAGCGTGTGCGTCGAGGGATCGTAGGCCAGATCAAGCGCATTGCTTGTGCGTCCGTTGATCAGAATGGCCATCAATAGAACATTGCCGTACATGCGGGCCGCGGCGATTTTGTGGCTGCGAATATCGCCATATTCGTTGTCTGGGCTGGTCCGGCTCCAGTCCTCCTGAAAGCGCTCAAAGGTGTAGCTGCCGTATTGCTGCGGATGCTGCTTCCAGTTCGGGTCGCGGTACCAGATGCCATACGCCTTAGCCAGGTCATTCTGCTCAATCGCCTCAAAGAAGTGATTCGCCGCCGCCCGCCCGAAAATATAGTTGTCCCAATTCCACGGCCAATCGACGGGACGGCCAGCCACAAGCCACCAAGTCACAAACAGGATAAAGATCGTACCCGCAGCGGAGTAGAGAAGGATGCGGTTGCGGCGGTCGCGCGCTGCGTCAAACTGTGGAGCATCGAGAAGGGTCATGAAACGGTTTCCTCACTCTCAGGATACGGCACGCAGCCGGCGCCGGTAATCAACGATTCGTGACAGTTACCAGTTGTCAGTTCTCAGTTGGCGGCACGCCATTGCCGGGTGTCGCCGCACCCGGCCTAGTGATTGTAGCCCCTTCAACTTAGACACCGAAGATGAACCTTCTGTTCCCTGTTCCCTGTCCTCTCCTCACTCTTCCTTGCTGTACGTGGTGCGGCTCTTGTCCTCGTGGCGTTCAAGGGCCAGCTCGATGAGCCGGGTAATAAGTTCCTTGTAGGGGATGCCCGTGGCCTCCCACAGCTTGGGGTACATGCTGATGCGCGTAAAGCCGGGCAGCGTATTCACCTCGTTCAGATATATGCGCTGCTTGCCTCCGGGCTCCATCAGGAAGTCAACGCGAGCCAGGCCGGAGAGATCGCAGGCGCGGAAGGCCGCCACCGCCATCTCGCGAATCTGCCTGCTCTGGGCGCGGGTTAACTCCGCGGGAATCACCGGCACTGACCCCTCGGAGAGATACTTGGCCTCGTAGTCGTAGAACTCCTTGCCCGGAATGATCTCGCCCACCACGCTGGCCTGGGGATTGTCGTTGCCGAGCACCGCAACCTCAAGCTCGCGGGCGCGCGACTTCCTGCCGCCCACGCCCTCTTCGACGATCAGCTTGCGGTCATATTTGGCGGCCAGCGTCAGCGCCGGGCCAAGCTCCTTGCGGTCGTGGGCCTTGCTGATGCCTACCGATGAGCCCAGGTTTGCCGGCTTCACGAAGACCGGGTACCGGAGTGCAGCCTCGATACGCGCGATCGCCTTGCGCGGAAACCGCTCCCACTCGCTACGCAGCAGTGTGACATGCTTGACGATGGGCAGGCGCGCCTGCGCAAAGAGGCGCTTCATCACGTCCTTATCCATGCCCGCCGCCGAGCCGAGCACGCCAGAGCCAACGTAAGCGATGCCGGCCAATTCAAAGAGGCCCTGGATGGTTCCGTCCTCACCGAAGGTTCCATGCAGTACGGGAAAAACCACGTCGAGGGATTTGCTGGTCAGCCCGGATTTTTTGGCAAGGGCAGCCGGACCGGCCGGGCTGCGCGGTCTGGCGCCGCTGGCCGCCGGTTCGGGAACCAGCAGCGTCGGAATGCCGTCGTGCAGCAGCTTGGCGCCGGGCGTCGCCGCGGGATCGCCCGCGCGCAGACGGCTCGTCATCGCGCTTTGGCTGCCGTTCAGCAGATTGTGGGCATCGGCAGCGGCCAGCCAGCGGCCCTCCTTGGTGATGCCGATGGGAGTGACGTCGAAGATTTCGCGGTCGATTGCCTGCAGAATGGAAGCCGCGGAGAGCAGCGAAACCTCATGCTCGCCGCTGCGCCCGCCAAAGAGAATGCCTACACGGAGCTTTTTTGCCATTTGTCTGATTTACCGATATCCAATTACAAGAAGCAGCTTGATTCCAGTGTAGAACTCCTCACAGGATCTTCTTGCCGAATGCCGAGCAGGCCAGGCCGACGGCGAGGTCGGCGGTGCGGTTGTGCTCGTCGATCACCGGGTTCACTTCGACCAACTCGAAGCTGAGCAGGCGGCCGTGGTCGGCCAGGATCTCCATGGCGAGGTGGGCTTCGCGGTAGGTGGCGCCGCCGCGGACGGGCGTGCCGACGCCGGGCGCATCCTCCGGATCAATCCAATCCATGTCGAGCGAAACGTGGTAGCCTGCCGTGCCGCGGCCAGCGGCGCGCAGCGCCTCTTCCATCACCGCCCGCATGCCGCGCTCGTCGATATCGCGCATAGTGTAAATCTCGGTGACGCCGGCGCGGCGCAGGTTCTGGCGTTCCGGGAGGTCGATGTCGCGAACGCCAATGAGCACGGTATTCTCCGGCGCGATCTTGGGCGCGTAGCCGAAGATGCTGGCGAGCGGCTCGGGGCCAAGACCGAGCAGCGCAGCCAGCGGCATGCCGTGAACATTGCCGGTGGGCGAGGTCTCTGGCGTGTTGATGTCGGTGTGGGCGTCCATCCAGATGAGGCCGATGCGCTGGCCGCGGCGGCGATAGAACTCAGCCACGCCGGAGGCCGACCCAGCCGCCAGCGAGTGGTCACCGCCCAGCACCAGCGGGGTCAGCCCTGCTTCAAGCGTGGCGACGACAGCTTCGGCGGTGCGGGTGCAGGTCTCGGCAATCTCCGCCAGATAGTGCGCGTTTGGACTGCCCGGGGTCCGCGTCTCGGCGATTTCGACGCGGATATCGCCGCCATCGCTCGCCTCGTGGCCCAGCGCCTCCAGGCGCGCCTCCAGCCCTGCCACACGCATCGCCGAGGGGCCCATATCCACGCCGCGGCGGCTGGCGCCAAGATCCAGCGGCACACCGAGAATCCGTATGCGCCGGCTGGGCAACGCCTGTGCATCACTGCAGGAGGGCGATCTGGCTGGAGCGGCAATTCCGGCATGATCAGGCATCGAATCAGCTCCTTCGGTGAATATCGTCGCTCATCCGGCCGCAAACGCCAAATCACTTCTCCCCTTGTCCCGATTTGGGCCGCATTTTCGGTGTACCAAGGCTGGTAGATCGCCACAAAAGTGCTATTCGATCAAATGCAGCTGAGGTGGGATAATTTGGGGGGGTATGTGTATCAAATTCCTTATACGCAATATTTCCCGGTCGAATTTTTCACGCCGGGATGATTCATCGGGCATGCTGTGCTGATAGAGCCTGGGGGGCGCGAAGAGCACTACAGCGCAGTTCGACTGGATTTCTTCCGATGAAGTGGATTATTCCGGCAGTTGCTTTGGCTTTCGGGTGTGTCTCGGCTCTTTGGGGGAGCCATGCTACGCCTTGGGGCACTGTCTACGCAGTCGCAGCTCTCAAATCCGCCGGCAGCTTACGGCTGGCGCCCAGTCGAGTTCCGGTCGAAGAGATCCCCCCCACCGAGGCTTGTAAAACCGCAAGGCATGAGCATGTTTCCGGGGCAGACGGGAGTCAGATCGCGGCGTTTTGCAGCTCCTCACCCCGTTTCCTTTCGCGATGGCTTGCGGACTTATCAGGCTTCAGCGCTCCGGCAGTTGCGATCTGCCTCATGGAAGTCTTTGTTTCAGCCGGCACTGAGGTTCCCTTTGATCGGCTCAGGTCGTCCTTCGCGAAGATTGTGGCAACCTTCAAGCCATCCTGGCTGAACAGCCATGACTTATCGGTTGTGATGGCCCTGCTCTTGACGCTGGTTGTGGCGATGGTGGCTTTGAGCTGGGTGCTGGAACGCAAGCTTCGCCGGCATACGACCGCACTGGCTCATTTGGAGCGGCGGCGCAGCCGCATTCTGGAGGACATCAACAGTTCCCGCCCGCTGGCTCAGATTATCGAAGAAATCACTGAAATCGTCTCCTTCAAGCTCCATGGCGCCCCTTGCTGGTGCCAGATTACGGACGGGGCGCGTCTGGGAAACCATCCCCGAAAGCTGACCTCGCTGCGCGTCATTGAAGAAGAGATCCCCGCACGCTCTGGAGAGTCGCACGGCTCCCTCTTTGTCGCTCTCGATGCGCGCACCAAGCCGAGGGAAGAAGAGTTCGAAGCGCTCTCGACCGGCGTCCGGCTGGCGGCATTGGCCATTGAGACTTCGCGGCTTTACTCCGACCTGGTACATCGCTCGGAGTTCGACTTGCTCACCGACATCCCGAACCGTTTCTCCCTGGAGCGCTATCTCGACAAGCTTATCCATGAAGCACGGCAGACGGCAGGCATCTTCGGCCTGATCTACATTGATCTGGACGATCTGAAAAAGGTGAATGATGAGTACGGCCACAAGACCGGCGACCTCTACCTGCAGGAGGCGGCTCGGCGCATGAAGCACCAATTGCGTCCCGGAGACATGCTGGCGCGTTTGGGGGGCGATGAATTCGCCGTGCTGGTGCCGGCTGTGCGCAAGCGCGCCGATGTGGAAGAGATTGCTCAGCGGCTGGAGCATTCCTTCGACGATCCGTTTGAGGTAGAAAGCCAGGTTCTCAAGGGCTCAGCCAGCATCGGGGTAGCCCTCTACCCCGAGGATGCCACGACCAAAGACACCCTTTTGAGCGCGGCCGACGCTGCCATGTACGTGACAAAGCATTGCAAGCAGAGATCGAGACTGGCAGCGGCGGACGGCGTGGATCCCAAACTCACCGCTGGCGAGCACATATAACAAAGGCCCGGCTTGAGCCGGGCCTTTGGGTAAATGAGCGGGTTTGCCGCAAGGAAAAGGCCTTACTCAGCGGCCATCTCCTCGGCTTCGCCCTCCTGGCGCATAAGTTCGAGTTCGCGCTCGGCGGCCTCGATCTCGGCATGCACCTCCTGCTGGACGCGGGCCGCGGCTTCCTCCAACTCCGGCGAGAGCTGGACGTTGCGGTAGTACTCCAGACCCGTGCCGGCAGGGATGAGACGGCCAACGATGACGTTCTCCTTGAGGCCGCGCAGGTTGTCCACCGCGCCGTTGATGCTGGCCTCGGTGAGTACGCGCGTGGTCTCCTGGAAGCTGGCCGCGGAGATGAAGCTGTCAGTCGAAAGCGAGGCCTTGGTGATGCCGAGCAGAAGCGGACGCCCGATGGCCGGACGGCCTCCCTGCGCCAGCACACGCTCGTTCTCCTCGCGGAAGCGGAAGCCGTCGACCTGCTGCTCCAGCAGGAAGTTGGTGTCGCCCACTTCCTCGATGCGCACCCAGCGCAGCATCTGACGCACGATGACCTCGATGTGCTTGTCGCTGATGGCCACACCCTGCAGCCGGTAGACCTCCTGGATTTCGTTCACCAGGTAAGCCTGCAGCTCCTTTTCGCCCAGCACGGCGAGAATGTCGTGCGGATTCAAGGGGCCGTCCATCAGCGGGTCGCCGGCGCGCAGCCGTTCGCCCTCCTGGACGTTGACGTGAATGCCGCGGGGCACCGAGTACTCCTTCTCGTCGCCATTGTCCGCGGTTACGTAAATCTTGCGCTGTCCCTTGGAGACCTCGCCGAAACGGACCACGCCGTCGATCTCGCTGATAATGGCCGTTTCGCGCGGTTTGCGCGCCTCGAAGAGCTCGACCACGCGGGGCAGACCGCCGGTGATGTCCTTGGTGCGTGTGCTCTCCTTCGGAATCTTCGCCAGCACATCGCCCGGACCCACCTCATCGCCATCCATCACCATCAGGTGAGCGCCGCGAGGCAGCAGATAGCGCTTATTCGTCTTGGCGCCCTTAACAACAAACGCAGGCTGTCGCTTTTCATCGGGAGAGTCAGCCACCACCCAGCGCGAGAGGCCGGTCACTTCGTCCACCTCTTCGTTGAGAGTGATGCCCTCCTGCAGGTCCTTGAACTGCACCGCGCCGCCGATCTCGGTAAGAATGGCATAGGTATACGGATCCCACTCGGCCAACAGGTCACCAAGCTTGACCGGCGCGCCATCCTTCACGCGCAGACGCGCGCCATAGACCACCTGGTAGCGCTCCTTTTCGCGTCCGCGCTCGTCAACAATGGCGACTGAACCGGACCGATTCATAGCCACCAGCGTGCCATTCTTGCTTTCCACGGTGTTGAGATTGAAGAAGCGCACAAAGCCGTTGTTCTTGGCATCAAGACGCGAAACCTCAGCCACGCGGCTGGCGGTGCCGCCCACGTGGAAGGTACGCATCGTAAGCTGCGTGCCCGGCTCGCCGATCGACTGCGCGGCGATGACGCCGCAGGTCTCGCCCAGCTCGACCATGCGGCCGGAGCCCAGGTTGCGCCCATAGCACAGCGCGCAGACGCCGCGGCGCGATTCGCAGGTGAGCACGGAGCGGATCTTGACCTTCTCCACCCCCGCGCCCTGAATCGCCGAGGCGATTTCCTCGTCGATGGGCTGATTCACTTCGACGACTACATTGCCATCGTAGTCCTTGATGCGCTCCAGCGAGACGCGGCCGATGATGCGGTCGCGGAGCGGCTCGATGATCTCGCCCGACTCGACGATGGAGCCGACATAGATGCCTTCGGACGTGCCGCAATCCGGCTCGGTCACAATCACATCCTGCGCAACGTCCACCAGGCGCCGGGTCAAGTAACCGGAATCGGCGGTCTTGAGCGCCGTATCGGCCAGGCCCTTGCGCGCGCCGTGCGTCGAAATGAAGTATTCGAGCACGGTCAGGCCTTCGCGGAAGTTGGCGGTAATCGGCGTCTCGATGACTTCACCCGAAGGCTTGGCCATCAGTCCGCGCATGCCGGAGAGCTGGCGAATCTGCTGCTTCGATCCGCGGGCGCCGGAGTCGGCCATGATGTAAATCGGGTTCATGGCGCCTTCGTCGTCCGCGCGTTTCATGTTGCCGAACATCTCGTCGGCGACCTGATCGGTCACCGCCGACCACATCTGGATGACCTTGTTGGAGCGCTCGCCATTGGTGATGGCGCCGTCCATGTACTGCTTCTGGACCTCGATCACCTTCTTGTCGGCCTCTTCCACCACGGTGTACTTGCTCGCCGGGATGACCATGTCATCCAGACCTACTGACAGGCCGGAGCGCGTGGCAAACTGGAAGCCCAGCGACTTGATGCGGTCCAGCATGCCGACCGTGGTCTCCAGGCCCAGGTTCTGGTTGCAGTAGTTCACCAGTTGGCCGATGCCCTTTTTCTTCAGCAGGCCGTTGACGAACGGCATGCCGGCCGGAAGCGAGTCGTTCAGAATCACGCGGCCCACTGTCGTGGAGATATACTCGCGGTTCAACTCCACCGGATCGGTGTGCAGCAGGTCCTGATCGTCATAGGCCGTGGTCATATCGAGCACCTTGCCCGTATAGCGCAGCCGGATGGGCGAAAGTGTCTCGACCTCCTTGGCTTCGAGCGCCATCAGAACCTCGTCGGTATTGGCGAAGACGCGGCCTTCGCCCTTGGCGCCCTTCTTGGCCTTGGTCAGGTAATAGAGGCCGAGCACCATGTCCTGCGTGGGCACGGTGATGGGCTGGCCGGAGGCCGGCGACAGAATATTGTGCGAGGCGAGCATGAGCACGCTGGCTTCAATCTGCGCCTCAGGCGAGAGCGGAATGTGCACGGCCATCTGGTCGCCGTCGAAGTCGGCGTTGAAGGCGGTGCAGACCAGCGGGTGGATCTGGATGGCCTTGCCCTCGACCAGCACCGGCTCAAAGGCCTGAATGCCCAGACGGTGCAGGGTAGGTGCGCGGTTCAGGAGCACCGGGTGGTCCTTGATGACTTCCTCAAGGATGTCCCACACCACCGGCTCCTGCATCTCCACCATTTCCTTGGCCTGCTTGATGGTGGTGCACTGGCCGGTCTGCTCCAGGCGGTGATAGATAAAGGGCTTGAACAGCTCCAGCGCCATCTTCTTGGGTAGACCGCACTGATGCAGCTTCAGCTCGGGGCCAACCACGATCACCGAGCGGCCGGAGTAGTCCACGCGCTTGCCGAGCAGGTTCTGGCGGAAGCGGCCCTGCTTGCCCTTGAGCGTATCGGAGAGGGACTTGAGCGGACGGTTGTTGGCGCCGCGCAGCACGCGGCCGCGACGGCCGTTGTCAAACAGCGCGTCCACCGCT
>JAJZAL010000429.1 GCA_021799405.1 Acidobacteriota bacterium | reverse complement strand
TCGTCAGGCCACCCTCGCCGTGGCTGAAAGCTGCACAGGAGGCATGATCGCCCAGCGAATCACCTCTGTCCCGGGCAGCTCACGTTCCTTCCTGGGCGGAGCCGTCGTCTATTCCGACGAACTCAAGACAGCCTTCGCAGACGTCCCTCCGCGGCTCATCGCCGAACATGGAGCAGTCTCTGAGCAGGTAGCCACGGCCCTTGCGGAGGGCATTCGCCTGCGCACTGGAGCCACTCTGGGCCTGGGCGTCACCGGCATCGCGGGCCCGGGCGGCGCGACTGACTCCAAGCCGGTCGGCCTCGTCTATATGGCTGTTTCCGATGGGCAAAAGAGTGAAGTGCTGTCGCGTACCTTTCGCGGCGATCGGCACCGTATCCGCGAATGGACCACTCAGCAATCCCTTGATCTGATCCGCAAGCGGCTCATGTAAAAGCCGCTTGCCCTTCAGGGAGAGACGCACAAGTGACCTTCGCTTCAGGCCAGCATAACGGCTGCCCGGCTGCTCACGGATGCAGCACCATCGTCTGGTCCAACTGGAACGTCAAGGTCGACTCGGCTGGAACATTCACGCGCTTGCCGCGTGTTAAGAACTGACCAAGCGCACCCATTCCACCGCCCGCCAGCGCGCCGATACCCGCTCCACGGCCGCCGCCAAAGACAGCGCCCAGTATCGCGCCTAGCCCGGCGCCGCCGCCGGCAAACTCCGCCGTACGCTTATTCATGCCAAAGCCCGCCGAATTCTTCTCCATAACCGACGAAGAATCCACACGGTATTGAGTTCCATTCAAATCAACAGAGTACAAAGCCAGCGCAAGATCCTTCGTGCTCGAATTTGTACCCTGGTTCAGGTCCACTACCTGCAACTGGGCGCCGGTCCCCTGCGGAATCCCAACCGATCCGGTGCTGTCGATGACGCTCTGTTCGATGCGGGCCGGATAGAGTTTTCCAATCGCATCTTTGGCGGTATCGATCCCGACATCGGTCCGGACAACGATCTGCGTACCGGAAGGAATGACCAGCGAAGGCGTGCCCGGGCCGGCGGTCGCTGGCATGCCAGCGCTGCTGGGCGAGGGAGGCATGTAACTGGACGGAGCCCCATAGTTCTGGGCCATCGCAGCGCCCCTGCTATAGGCAGACTGTGCAGCAGCGGTGCCCGTGTTGTAGGCGGACTGCGCAGCCGTGGCTCCGGAGTTATAAGCGGACTGGGCCGCTGCGGCGCCGCTGGCGTAGGGGGACGGCGCTCCGTTCGCGACCGAATGCGTAAAAACCATCGACGCGATATCCTTCATCGGAAACACGTAGGATACCCCATTGGATCCGCGAAAAGAGACCGTCGTCACGCCTATCAATTGGCCAGTATAGGACTGCCCCCCACGGAGCGAGATGTGGTCGGAGACGTTGGAGAACACCAGCGACTGCACGTCCGCCAAAGGGAATGTGTATTGGATGCCCGAATTGTCCTTGAAGCTCAGCTTGCCATTCGGCGCGCCCGTGTAGGCTCCGGAATAACTTTTGCCGTCCCGCAGGATGACGAAATCCGCATGCGCGGTGGCGGAGAACAGGAGAGCAACGATCGAGAGCAAAACAAACTTTTTCATCCTCAACCTCATGACCGAGACCGCTCATTTCAAAATTAGGATCCAGGGGAAAAATCGAGCTGACTGGCTTGCATCCGTGCGGCTCAGGCGCTAGTACGTTTTCATAGTCCTACCTGCCGCCCGCCTTGTCAATGCGCTCTGCCGCAGCTGCGGCCCAGTCCCGGCCCACAAGCTTGTAAAACCTACCCTCCGCTCGTCCGCAAGCCCTTCGTTCCCCGCAAGAAAACACCCTATCCGGCACCTGGGACGCGATGTGAAGTAACGGAAAAATGAAGCCCCATGGACATCCCTTCATGGCGCTGGCGTCAGCTGCCGGTTTACTGGAATAACGTTTACATGCTATCGTCCAATTGCCCTTGGATGGGGCGCGGACACCGCACTTTCGCGCGGCGTCTGGAGAAGAGGCGGAAACTGTGAAGAGACTGTTTTCATGCATTGGAACCATGACTGTGGCTGCAATGGCGCTTACGGCCGTTGCGCGAGGAGAGGTAAAGATGGCGATTTGGGGTCATACCGAGAAAGGCGAGGCCGTGCCAATCTACACGCTGACAAGCGGAAAGATTGAGGTGCGGGTAACAGCGTACGGCGCGAGACTGGTGAGCATCAAAACGCCGGATCGCAATGGCAAGGTGGAAGACATCGTACTGGGGTATGACTCGCTGCAGGATTACCTGAAACCCAATCCGTACTTTGGCGCCATCGTGGGCCGCTACGGCAACCGCATTGGCCAGGGCAAGTTCTCGATCGACGGAAAACACTATCAGATTCCGATCAACAATGGCCCCAATGCCCTGCACGGCGGCCCTGTTGGCTTCGATAAGCACGTATGGCAGTCGCATGAGGTCCCGGACGGCGTGGAATTTACCCACGTAAGCCCGGATGGCGACATGGGCTTTCCCGGAAAGCTGACCGCCAAAGTGAAATACACGCTGGCGGGAAATACCCTGCACATTGACTACTATGCCACCACTGACAAGCCTACGATCCTTAACCTGACCAACCACGCCTATTTCAACCTCCACGGCAACGACAAGGGCAACGTGCTCGATCAGGAGATTGAATTGAACGCCGACAAGTACACACCGACGGATGCGGGACTGATTCCGACGGGTAAAGAGGACCCAGTTGCCGGCACTCCCCTGGACTTCCGCAAGCTGACGCCCATCGGAGCGCGCATCAACGATAACTTTGAGGCGCTGAAATATGCCGGTGGATACGATCAGAACTTCATTGTGAACGGGAAGCCCGGCACGCTCCGCCTCGCCGCGATTGCGGAAGACCC
>JAJZAL010000137.1 GCA_021799405.1 Acidobacteriota bacterium | reverse complement strand
GCGGAATGGGGTTGCGCGATTGGATCGGTTGCTTGTCCTGGAACTCCAGCGATCCCGCGGAGGGCTGGCTGATGTACTGGCAGCTTGAGCCATTCCGGGTTCCTCCGGAGTTCGAGACCACGCCCACTGCCGCCTGCGCGTGCCCCACGGAGCGGCAGAACGCACACGCACAGCCGTCGTCCTGCCTGCCCGATCGATGGCCGCCGCACGCGGTCAAAGTGCCCAGGCTGCTCAGGACCTATCTGGCCTTCGGCGCGCGCAGCGCCGCCCGGCCGGCATGGGACCGAGAGTTCGGCGCCATCGATTTTCTCACGCTGCTCGATCTCGATCTGCTCGCGCCTTCGGCGCGCAGCCGATTCCTGGCTCCGTTCCCGCAGTGAGCCTGCGCGCTCTCCGGCGCGCTGTGGCGCTGGGATTCATTCTCATCTTCTGCATTCTTCGCTACTGGAAGCTCCGTCTGCACGGCCCGCTCTCACTGGAGCGCCGCGCCTTCTGGCTGCATGTCTCCGCCAACATGGCCCTGGAGCGCCTGGGCATCCAGTGTCATGTCGAAGGCGCGCCGCCCGCCCACGGTCTGCTGGTCTCCAACCACCTCGGCTATCTCGACATCGTTATCCTCAGCGCGGCTGTTCCATGCTTCTTTGTCGCCAAGGAGGAAATTGACCGGTGGCCGTTCTTCGGCTGGGCGGCGCGGAGCGCGGGAACCATCTTTCTCGACCGCGCCAGCCACGCCAGTGCGTCGTCGGTGGTCCGGCAGATTGCGGAGAGGCTCCAGTTCCCGGTTCCTGTGCTGCTGTTTCCCGAAGGAACCAGCACGGATGGACACCATGTACTGCGCTTTCACACCCGCCTCTTCGAGCCGGCGGTTGCGGCTGGTGCCCCGGTGATGGCTGCCGCCATTCGCTACGAAACCAGTGGCGGCGTCCAGGAAAGGGAACTGTGCTGGTTCGGTGACGACGCCTTTCTGCCTCATCTCTGGCGGATGATGCGCGCTCCCGGCTTCATCGCCAGAATCCGCTTTGGCGAACCCCGCATCTACCCCGACCGCCAATCTGCCGCCAGCCGGACTCACGCCGAAGTGGTTGCCCTGCGCAAGGTCAGCAGCCCGGCGCCGCCGTTGATCCCCTGACCACCAGAGTCGTCGAAACCAGAAACTCGCGCTGCATATTCGGATTGCGCGGGTCTTCAGCCTGCTGGCGCAGCGCCTCGAAGGCGGCCCGCGCCAGGTCGGCGCGCGAAAGGCGGATGGTCGTCAACTGCGGAAGCGTGTACTCCGCGAAGTCGATGTCATCCAGCCCGATCACCGAAAGGCTTCGCGGCACCTGTACACCTTCAAGGTAAGCGGCGCGAAGCACGCCGATGGCCGTCATGTCATTGGAGCAAATGATCGCCGTTGGCCGCGCCGGAAGAGACTGCAGCAGGCCATAGCCCGCCACGCCGCCTCTCAGCGTGTGGTCGCACTCGATCACCCATTGCTCCCGCACCGGCAGTCCGGCGCCTTTCATCGCCTCGCGAAAGTCCCTTTCGCGCGTCATGGCTGAATGCAGCTTGCGCGGGCCGGCCAGGAAGGCGATCTGCCGGTGGCCAAGCTCCGCCAGATGATTCACGGCCGCGTTGATTCCCGTCCGGTAATCCAGCAGGATGGTGCTCGCCTTGGGATCTTCGAGTTTGAATTCGGCCAGAACAATAGGTACGTTGCGGTGTGTCAGCTGGTCCAGCACCGGCTCTTCCTCGCCGAAGGTCAGCACGGCCACGCCGTCCACCTTCCGCTCCAGCATGCGGCGCACGCATGTAGTCAGCACCGTCGCATCGCTGTTGGTGGAGCTGACCAGAATCTCGTATCCGTGCGCGACCGCGATCGTCTCAAAGCTCTGGATCAATTCCGGAAAGAACGGGTTGGTGATGTTCTCAACAATGATGCCGAAGAGCCGGCTGCGCCCGGAGACCAATGTGCGTGCGTGCGTGTTGGGAAGATAATTGAGCTGGCGGATCGCCTGCCAGACGCGCTTCGAGAGCCGGTCGCTCACCAGCGGCGAGCCGTTGATGGTCCTGGAGACAGTGGCAATCGACACCTTCGCCAAGGCGGCCACGGAGCGTATATCGGGCGTTTTGGTAGCAGGCTTGCGGGTTGATTTTCGAGCCACCTAGCCATCCTAATTCAGATTGATAAGTTGCGGCCGCACAGGAAGCGCGCACTCAGGAAAATTGCCGGCCGGCAAACTCCTTCGGCGACACGTTGGTGGCACTTCGGTCATGCCGCAAGTGCAATCGAAGAAGGACAGGCTTCAACTCCTGCCGGTTACTGACACGCATTCACTTCCGGACAGGGATATCATTGCTCTCCGCAATCAGCAGCCGCAGGTCGCGCAGATTATGTCCCGTCGGCCCGGTCACCACCGCATCGCCGATCGCCGTAAAGAGCGGGCAGGCATTGAACGACGCCAGCGACTCCTCCGGATTGAATCCGAAGGCGCGCGCGCGCGCCACGGTCGTGGGATCAGCGATGGCTCCGGCGCACTGTGTGTTGCCGTCAATACCGTCCGATCCGGCGCTGAGCACCACCAGGTGATCGTCGGGATATTTCTGCAGTTCAAGGGCGCAGGCCAGCGCAAACTGCTGGTTGCGTCCACCGGCGCCTGGGTTCCGGTTCAGCGTTACCGTCACTTCGCCCACTGAGATCAGGCACAGTCGCGCATGTTTGCTGCGCAGGCCGTGGAAGCGATCGAGCAGATAGCGGGCCGCGTCGGCATAGTCCCAGTCATCGCAGCTATTGTCCACCGCCGCAAAGTAGCCGGCCTTCTGCGCCAGTGCGCGCGCATTCTCCACCAGGTCGTGGCTCGAAAGCAGAATCTCGAAGACCGAATCGCGGAAGGCCTCGTCCTCGCCGCTCATACTGGCCGAGGCCGTCATGCGTCGTGGCGCCGTGATCTCGGTCTTCTGCAGCCTGGGAAGAAACGGCGGGCGCCATCCCTTGGTGCCGGGCGATTCGGGCATGTCATCCCGCTCAAAAAAGGCGCGCACCGACGGAGGAAATTTCGGGGCCAGATTGTACTTGGCAATCAGCTCGCGCGCATCGGCTACCGTGGAGTGATCCGGCGAAGTGGGGCCCGAGGAAAGCGCGTCCAGGGTGCGCAGCGGCACGTCGGGCAGCAGCAGGCTGATCTTGGCCGCCTCTGGCGCGGCCATCGCCAGCCGCCCCGCCTTCACCGCGGAGAAGTGCTTCCGCAGCGTATTGATCTCGTTGATGGGCGCGCCCGATCCCACCAGTGCTTCGTGGAAGGCAATGGTCTCTTCGAGTGTGATCTGCGGGTCCAGGGGCAGGTCGAACATGGCCGAGCCCCCACCCGAGATCAGGAAGAAGACCAGCGTGTCCGCCTTGGCCTTCCTCAGCATCGCCAGGGCCGCTCGCGCCGCGCCAAAGCTGTCTTCGTTCGGCAGCGGGTGGCCGCCTTCAAAGTAGCGGAAGCGCCAGTTGCGCTTCCTGGGCAATTGGCCGGCGCAGCAGATGCCACGCAGTCCCTTGCGCCGCTTCATCCGGTCCAACAGGATATCAAGCATCGGGAGCGCCGCTTTGCCCAGCGCAATCACAAAAATGCGCTTGTAGCTCGACAGGTCGAAGGACTCCGGGCCACTGCCGTCAGGGATGAGCCGGTGCAGCATCTCGCCTTCAAAGCGCAGCCGCCGGTCAAAGGCCGAGGCGATGTCGCATGCCTGCAGGGCGCCGGTAAAGATTTCCGTAGCCGTAGCGTGCAAAGTTTCCAATGTGGTCTCGGTCGTATGCGTCATGGCAACAGTTCTTTCAGCCAACCAGCCAGCGCTTGCTGCATCGGCTTGAGTTGGTCTCTAAAAAAGTGGTCGGCTCCAGAAAGGAGCATCAGTTGTTTGGGTTCAGCGGCTGCGGCGGCCACCTGCGCCAGTTGCGCGGTGGGCGCAAACCGGTCGTGGTCTCCGCTGAGGAAAAGCTTGGGAAGAGTGCAGCCGGTCAGAAAATGGTAGCTGTAATCGCGTCCTTCGGCGTGGGTAGGCAGGCCCAGCGCGGCCGCGGCCCGAACATCTGCCTTTGTCCTTTGCCGTCCGCAACATGCCTTGAGCATCATGGCCGCCCCAAAACTGAATCCCACTGCGATCAACGGGCGCATGAAAGCATTTTCAAGCCATTCAAGAGCCGCCGCCACATCTTCCGCCTCGGCCTCGCCGTCGTGTGCGCCCTGGCTCAAACCCACGCCGCGAAAGTTGAAGCGCAGAACCGGCCAGCCCAGCCCCCATGCCGGATCGTTCAGCGCCTTCATGGCGTGATAGACAACCTTATTATGCAGCGTTCCGCCGCCGAGGGGATGGGGATGGCAGACAACGGCTGCGTAGGCAGCGTCTGGAGAGCCTTCGTTGACGATGGCTTCGAGCCGGCCCGCGGGGCCGGCCAGATCCACGCTGCGCACTCTTGCTGCTTTCGGGGTCCGATCGGGTTGGGAGTGTGCGATCGCAGCGTTCATGCCGATTCCCACTCCATTCTACGCGCTGATCTCCGGCCTGCTGCGCCTTTCCGGAGCCGCGCCCTGTGGATTCCCGTCCCGCCGATTAGCGCCGGGGGCGGATCGGGGCAACCGCACGTCCCGCGGCATCCGGTGCGATATTCTGGCAGCATCATGAACGAAAGTCAGCCGCTTGACGCCATTGATCCCATCAGGCTTACCCGCCAGCTCTGCGAAATTGAGTCCACTACCTACCACGAGGGCGCGGTGGGCGACTTCCTGGCCGCTTTTCTTGCCGGCCGGGGCTGGTGCGTCGAAAAGACGCCGGTGCCGCAGCCACCGGAAAGCGCCACGGCCGGCCCGCGCTGGAACGTCTACGCCGGAGCCGCCGGCCAGACGCCGGACCTGGTCTTTTCCACGCACATGGACACCGTTCCGCCTTACATTCCATTCAGCGAGGATGCGGAGTTTATCTATGGCCGCGGCGTCTCGGATGCCAAGGGAATCCTGGCCGCGCAGGTAGCCGCCGCCGAAGCGCTGCGTGCTGAGGGCTTCCGCATCGGCATGCTCTTCGTCTCTGGCGAGGAGCGCGACTCGGCCGGTGCCAAAGAGGCCAACAAAGCGCCGAAGGGCAGCCGCTTCCTCATCAACGGCGAACCAACGGAGAATCGGCTGGCGCTGGCCTCCAAAGGCGCTCTGCGCGCCGTCATCAGGGCCAAGGGCAAGATGGCGCACTCTGCCTATCCCGAGTTGGGCGAGAGCGCCGTTCACAAGCTGGTCGAAGTGCTGGCCCGGCTGTTGGCCCTGCCGCTGCCCACCCTTGAAGACGTAGGCCCCAGCACCCTCAACATCGGCCAGATTCAGGGAGGCTACGCGCCCAATGTCATCGCGGACAAGGCTGAGGCGCAGGTGCTGGTTCGCCTGGTGGGCGACTCCGCGCCCGTGCGCTCCGCGCTCGTCAGGGCCGCCGAGGGGCTCGCCGAGGTGGATTTCACGCTCGAAATTCCCTTTGTCCGCCTGCGCGCCGTACCCGGCCTGCCCACTATGATTGCCAAGTTCACCACCGACATTCCCCAGCTTTCCAATTGGGGCGAGCCGCTGCTGCTCGGTCCCGGCTCCATCCATGTGGCGCACACCCCTCACGAGAAGCTTGCCAAGAAAGAACTCCTCGAAGCCGTCCAGCTCTACGTCCAGGTGGCGAAACGGCTGCTGGCGTAAATCAACGCATCGTAAGAGAAATACAGGGAGACATTCTGATGAGCACAAAAATCTACGACATTCCCCTCCGCAAGATCACCGGCGAAGACGCATCGCTGGGCGAATTCAAAGGCAAGGTTCTTCTGGTCGTTAACGTGGCCTCCAAGTGCGGCCTGACCCCGCAGTACGAGGGCCTGGAAAAGATCTTCGAACAGTACCGCGGCCAGGGGTTGGTGGTCGCCGGTTTCCCGGCCAACGACTTTAAAAGCCAGGAACCGGGCACCGAAGCGGAGATTCAGGCCTTCTGCACCGCGAACTTCGGCGTCAAATTTCCCATGTTCAGCAAGATCACGGTCGTCGGCCCGGACAAGCATCCGCTCTACGCGGCTCTGATCGCGGCCCAGCCCAAGGCTGTCAGTGTCTCCGATCTCCCGTTCCGCGAAAAGCTGAAGGGCTATGGCATTGAAACCAATGCCGACCCTGAGCTGCTCTGGAACTTCGAGAAGTTTCTCGTCAGCCGCGCCGGAGAAGTGGTTCGCCGCTTCGCGCCTGACACGCAACCCGACGCACCCGAACTGGTTGCTGCCATCGAAGCCGAACTGGCCAAAGAATAGGGGCCGGGCCGCAAATCCGCCGGCGCCGGCGAGATTGCGCCGGCGCCTGCGCTGGCACTGCCGGCCTCTCGCCATGTATCCTCACCGCATGCATGAGGCTTCTTCCCCGACCTCCGGCGCCAATCAGCTTGAACACGCCGCCTCTTCTTACCTGCGCTCGGCGCGGCACCAACCCGTTCGCTGGCATCCATGGGGCGAAGAGGCCTTTGCCCGCGCCCGTGCGGAAGACAAGCCAATCCTGCTCGACATAGGCGCCGTTTGGTGTCACTGGTGCCACGTCATGGACCGCGAGTCCTACGAGGACCCGGAGATTGCCGCGCTCATCAATGAGCACTTTGTCGCCGTCAAGGTGGACCGCGACGAGCGGCCCGACGTGGACACGCGTTACCAGGCCGCGGTCTCGGCCATCAGTGGGCAGGGAGGCTGGCCGCTGACCGCGTTTCTCACGCCCGATGGACGGCCTTATTTTGGAGCAACCTATCTACCGCGCGACGACCGCTATGGCCGCCCCGGCATCGGCCGCGTCCTCATGGCTATGGCCCAGGTCTGGCACGAGCGCCGCAATGAAGCGCTCGAAACGGCCGCCAGCGTGATGGCCGCCATCGAGCACAACGAAGGCTTCTCGGGCGGCGGCGGCGAGCTCACTCTTGCGCTCGTGGACAAGATCGCGGCGTCGGCCCTCTCGTCCTTCGATCCGATCAACGGCGGATTCGGCTCGCAGCCCAAGTTTCCACATCCCGGCGCGCTGGATCTGCTGCTGGAAGTGGCCACGAACCGCGGCAACGAGCAGGCCCACGACGCCTTCGCCGTCACCCTCGAAAAGATGGCGCACGGCGGCGTCTACGATCAGTTGGCAGGCGGTTTTCACCGCTACAGCGTGGATGAGCGCTGGATCGTGCCGCACTTCGAGAAGATGCTCTACGACAACACCGAACTGCTGCGGAACTACGTCCACGGTTACCAGAGCCTCGTCCGCGAAGACTTTCTTGAGGCGGCGCGCGAGATCATCGCCTGGCTCGATTCCACCATGACCGACCGCAAGCACGGCGGTTTCTATGCCTCGCAGGATGCCGACGTGGGCCTGGACGATGATGGCGACTACTTCACCTGGACCGTAGACGAAGCGCGCGCCGTCCTCGATCCCGCCGAGATGGAGTTCGCCGCGGCCTATTGGGACATCGGAGAGCTGGGCGACATGCACCACAATCCGGCCAAGAATGTGCTGCACCGCAAGCGCGCGCTGGAAGAGATGGCCGGGCCGGAGATGAGCGTGGAAGCTCTGCGCGCCTTGCGCTCGTCATCGCGGAGCAAGCTGCTCGCCGCGCGCTCCCAGCGGCCAACGCCGTTCATCGACCAGACGCTTTACACCGGCTGGAACGCGATGGCGGTGACGGCCTACGCGGAGGCCGCGCGCGTGCTGCGCATGGACTCCGCCCGCGCCTTTGCGCTCAAGACGCTCGATCGCCTGCTCGACGAAGCCTGGGACGGATCGAGCACGCTCCATCATGTCATTGCGTATCCTCAGGGCGCCTCGCCGCGCGAGAAGATTCCCGGCACGCTCGACGATTATGCCTTTTCGGCGCACGCCTGCATCGACGCCTGGCTCCTCAGCGGCGAAATGAGCTATTACGAGGCTGCCGTCAAGCTGGCGGACGCCATGATCGAGCGCTTCTACGACCGCGCCGCCGGAGCCTTTTATGATGCCGCCGCGCCTGCGCGCGGAGCCGCTCCGCTGGGCGCTCTCGAAGCCCGCCGCAAGCCGCTGCAGGATTCGCCCACTCCTGCCGGCAATCCTACCGCCGCTTCGGCCCTGCTGCGTCTTGAGGATCTGAGCGGCCGCAAGGAGTATCGCGAGATCGCCGAGGATACGCTTGCCTCCTTTGCTGGAATCGTGGAGCACTTCGGCCTCTACGCCGGCAGCTACGGCCTGGCGCTGGAGCGGCTGCTGCTCGATCCCGTGCGGGTCGTCATCGTCGGTGCGGGCCCTGAAGCTGACCGCCTTGAGGCCCAGGCTCTGGCCCGCTTCGCCGTCAACAAAAGCGTGCTGCGCATCTCGCCCGCGCTGCTGATTCCCGGCGAGATTCCCGAGCCTCTGGCCGACACGCTCCTGCTGGCTCCGGCGCCGGCTGAAGCTCAGGCGTGGGCGATCGTCTGCCGCGGCCGCACCTGCCTGCCGCCGGTGACCGATGCGGAGAGCCTGCTCAAGGCGCTGGAACCGGGCGCCTAGCGCGGACCATTGCAAATACCGGTATTCGCGTTTTTAGCCGGGTACGACTTGAGAGGCCGCGGGAAAGCTCGGTGCTTTGAAAGTGCATAACTTCAGCCCCGCCGCCTATCATGCTCAGAAAGAGTGAGGGATCTATGGCGATTCCAGAATAGGTGGACCCTTTTAAAATCCTGTGAGGTCGCCGGCGCCCTGATGGTCGCGTCGATTTGAGGGCTTCCGCTCCGAGGTACAACAATTCTGGAATCGCTGGAAGCCCTGCTGCATTTCGGGCTTCGTCCATTCACTCATTCTTGAGTCAGATTTCTCATCTTGCTGTTGTTGTCGCACAGGACAGACCGATGTACTCACAGCCGCTTCTCGATCACTTTGAGCATCCGCGCAACGCTGGCTTTGTCGCGGATCCTGACGCCTCGGCGCAGATCGAAAACCCCGCCTGTGGGGATGTGCTCAAGCTGACGGTGAGGATCGCAAATGGCCGCATCGAAGAAATTCGCTTTCTCGCCAAAGGATGTGTTCCCTCGATCGCCTGCGGCTCCGCGCTCACCGAGCTTGTTCAAGGAAAATCCATCGCCGAAGCGCGCCGGCTCAGGAGAGAAGACCTGATCCAGTCCGTCGGCGGCCTGCCACCCACCTCCCTCCACGCCAGCCACCTGGCAATGGACGCCCTGGCAGCGGCGCTGAATCAACTGGCCGGGCGCCCCGGATCTCGATTTTGAGACATGGGATTGCGATCTCAAGATGCAAAAGCATGCGGTCAGAGAGCGAGGGTAGGGAAGCTCTCTAACCAATCCGCTTTTGCGCCCGCTCTGCCAGCGCCGCAAACTCTTCCGGCGTGTTCACATCCACGCTCACCAGCGCATCGGGCACGGGAATGGAGTCGATGAGATTGTCATGCGCGTGCTTGATCTCTCGCGCGTTGCCTGCCGCCGGAGCCTGCAGAAACGCATCCATCAACGCGCGTCCCGCCACCAGCGGATGCCCATGCCTGCCGTTGTTTTCAGGCGCCACGCCCCACCGGCCGCCCGCAATCGCCTGCTCAAACTCCGCGCGCAGCCGCTCCAGTGTCGCCGCGCTCAGCGGCGGGCAATCCACCGGCGTAATCATCGCGGCATCGCAGCCGATCGCCAGCGCTTCGCTTAATCCAACCTGAAGCGAACTGAATTGCCCTCGCTCAGGCGCGGGATTCCGCGCCATTGACGCGCCGCAAGCTTGAATCACCGGAGCCAGATTGTCCGCATTTTTACCAGCGACGACAACCACCGCATCGGTCACTGGCTTGAGCGCCTGAATCGCGGCCGAAAGCAACGTTCCGCCTGGCGCCGCATCCGTCCCCGCCGTGGCAGGAGGCCACGCCAGCAACGCCTTGTCCCGGCCCATGCGCGAGGACTCGCCCGCGGCAAGAATCACGCCGCACACCTTTAGCTTCCGGATCATGCAAGAACAATAGCAGAGCGCGCAATCATACGAAGCTTAGCTCATATCTTCTGCCAGGGTGCCCCGGGTCTCGTCCGCCGCGGCGGCTGAGACCTGGGAAACCTCGCAAGGCTCGTCAACTGCCGCGCCGTCGTCTTCGGCCGCGCTCAGCTTCCGGCCCTGGAACCAGCTCATATGCGGCAGCGCGCGCTCCACGCGGCGGCGGGCGGCGATGATCTCCGCCGTGATGGAGACGGCGATCTCCTCCGGCGTCACCGCGCCGATGTCGAGCCCCACCGGCGAATGCACGCGTTCGAACAGCTCCGGCTTCAAACCCTCGGCAGTCAGCGCGCGAAAGATGGTGATGGCCTTCCGTTTGGAGCCAACCAGCCCGATATAGCGCGCCGGCGTCTGCACCGCCCAGCGCAGCACGCGCATATCGTCGCGATGGCCGCGCGTGACGATGACAATGTAAGACGATTCCCCCGGATGCAGCCCGGCCAGCGCGCGGTCGAAGTCCTCGGCAATCACCTCGCGCGCTTCGGGGAAGCGCTCGCGATTGGCGTAGGCATCACGGTCGTCCGTCACCACCACGTCAAACCCGGCATTTTTGGCGCTCTTGTACAGCTCCAGGGCCACGTGGCCCGCGCCAAAGATATAAAGCAGCGCGGGCGGCAGAACCGGCTCGATGAAGATCTCCAACGTGCCTCCGCAAACCAGGCCGCTGTCGTACTTCGGGTCCTGGTTCAGATCGAAGCTCAGAGTGCGCGGCTTTTCCGCGCCAATCACCTCGCGCGCCGCCTGCCACACCTCCGCCTCCACGCAGCCGCCGCCGATGGTGCCCGCAATGGACCCGTCGTCGCGCACCAGCATCTTGGCGCTCTTGAAGGAGGGAATCGAGCCGCGCACGCCGACGATGGTGGCCACCGCCCCCTTGCGCCCCTCGCGCCGCAGCTTCACGATCTCCTCGTAGACATCCATCTGGAATCGATTATTCGATTCGCCGCTGCGCAAGTCAATCAGTCATTGATCGCGCAATACCGCGTCAACCGTCCTACATCGCCTCAGGACTCTCGATTCCAAGCCAGGTGAGCGTAACCATCAACTCCCGCAAAACTATAGCCGCAGTGGCCAGCAGAAACGTCTTCCGCGCCGGATCTTCTTCGGTGAGGATGTGGTGGCGATGGTAGAAGTTATTGAACTCCTGCGCCAACTGGAAGGCATGCTTGGCCAGATAGGCCGGCTCTGAAGTGGCGAGGCACTGCTCCAGCACCTGCGTGCGGCGGCCGGCGCGCAGCCACAGCGCCCAGATGTCCTCGTTGGCCTCACCCGATACGTAGAGGCCTAACTCCGCTAACCCTGCTAACTCCGCTAACGCCGCTTCCGCCGTCGTCCCGCCCTTGCGAAAGATATTGCGGATGCGTACCACCGCGTACTGAATGTACGGTCCCGTCTCGCCCTCGAAGCTGAGCGCGTCCTTGAAGTCGAAGGCGATCACGGAGTTGCGTGTGTACTTGAGCATGAAGTAGCGCAGCGCGCCGATGGCGATCTGCTCGGCAATCCGCTGCCGTCCGGCTTCATCGCGGCTCGTCTGCCGCGCGTCCACCTCGGCGCGCGTGGCGGCGATCAGCTTGTCGATCAGGTCATCGGCCTTTACGCCGAATCCCTTGCGCCCACTCACTTCAATGTAGGGCCGGCTGCGATCCTCTTCGGGAACGTCATAACCCAGCTCGACGGCGCAACGTGGCGTCAGCGCCACCATCTCATAGCTGAAGTGCGTGTAGTGATCGGCTTCGGCCGCATGCCCCATGCCGCGCAGCGCCTGAATCACATTGGCCTGCGGATCAGCCTGGCGCGAATCGATCACGTTATAAATTGCCTGCGCTCCACCAAAGTGTGGATGAACAGCCTCACCCTCCATGGCCGAAATCCAGCAATCATGCTTTGGGTAAGTAAAGAAGCGCTTGTAGCCAAAGTCGCGGCCCAGCAATCCGAACTTCCACAGGTGATAGGCAATGTCCTTCCCGACGTAGGTGACGGTGCCGTTGGAGCGGACGATCACCTTGGCGTCTTCATCGGTCTCCCCGTCCGTGGTCTCCGCGCCGGGCCTGCCCGCCGCGGCGGGGCGGGTCATCACCCAGCAGCCGGCATTCTTTCCGTTGGTTTCCTTGTACAAAACGCCGGTTTTCTTCAACTGCTCGAAGGCGGCTTCCCAGAACTTCAGGTGCAGAATCTCGCTCTCGCGCGGCAGGAAGTCATACTCGATGCCCAGCCGCAGCATGGTTTCCAGATGCCGCCGCAGCACCGCGGTCGAAATCAGCTCGGCAACCTCGGCGGTTTCGTTGCCGCCGTGTTCAATGGCGTGCAGCGTGTCGTACCGGAGGCGCTTGCGTGCCTCGTTCTCCTCGTTGGTGCCGCTGGTATACCACTGCGAGGTGCGCGCATAGAGATCCCAGCAGTAGTAGTCAATCGGCTCGACGGCCTCAGGGGCTGAAGCCCCTTGCTGATTCGGCTGCGTCTGCGGCACGACGGAAGTCGTGCCCTGATAAAAAGCGCCTCGCGATCTCAACTCGCGGTCGGCGATCAGCGCGCGGATTTCGGCCAGCGACTTGTGCTCCAGGTGCAGGAATCCCACCACCACGTCGGCTACCTGCACACCGGTGTTGTCGATGTAATTCTGCACGTCCACCTTGTACCCGGCGGCGCGCAGCAGGCGGACAAAGGTATCGCCCAGGATGGCGTTGCGCAGATGCCCGATATGGGCGGCCTTGTTGGGATTGATGCTGGTGTGTTCGACAAGCGCATGGCCACGGTCCTGCTCTGCCGGCAGGTTTGTTTCTGCGGATGCAGGGCGCCCCATCCTTTCGCCAGCTTCACCGGCGAAAGGGTGGGAATCCGATACCTCCGCAATCACCCGCGCCGCCGCGCCGCGATCCAGCCGCGCGTTGATATACCCGGCGCCCGCCACTTCAAATCCCGCGAAGCCCTCCACCACGCCCAGCGCGGCCACAACCTCCTGCGCGATCATTTTGGGCGCCTTGCGCAGCTTGCGCGCCAGTTCAAACGCGATGGGCGTTGCCAGCTCGCCGAAGCGCAGGTCCGGCGGCGTCTCCAGCGGCACGCTCTCAAGCTCTAAATCGTACTTTTCTTTTAAAACCGCGCGAATCGCGCCGCCGAGCCTCTTCTGCAGTTCCAGATACACGTTGAATGCCTCTAAAATCCTTGATTTTCAAGGGTGATTCTAACAGAGCGGCGCGCACGTCCAGGTTTGACGCTCCCGCCTGCGCCCCCTAAGATTGAAGGGTAGATTGCCTGAAGATTCCTGCTATTCCACGGGGGAGAATCCGCCGCAATCCTCTGCCCATGTCCAATTCCGAGCCAAGCACAAGCCGCTATTACCTCACCACGCCGATCTACTACGTGAACGCGCGCCCACACCTGGGCCATGCCTACTCGACCATCGTTTGCGACGCCATTGCGCGGCGCAAGCGTGCGCAGGGCATCGACACCTGGTTCCTCACCGGCACTGACGAGCACGGCCAGAAGATCGAGCGCTCGGCCAGCCTGGCCGGCCGCACGCCGCAGGAGTTCGCCACCGCCATTGCCGACGAATTTCGCAGCCTGTGGGACCGGCTGGGCCTCACCTACGACGATTTCATCCGTACCACCGAGGAGCGCCACAAGCGCGGCGTGCAGCATCTCTTCGCCACGCTGCGCGACCGCGGCTTCATCTACAAGGGCTCGTATACAGGCCAGTACTGCGTCTCCGACGAGCTCTATGTGGACGGCCCTCCCGGCACGCCCTGCCCTGACTGCGGACGCATCACCGAGACGGTGAGCGAAGAGAACTACTTCTTCAAGCTCTCGGCCTTCGAGCGCAAGCTGCTGGAGTTCTATGAGGCCAATCCCGATTTCATGGGCCCTGAGTCCACGCGCCGCGAAGTCATCTCCTTCGTTCGCGGCGGACTCAAGGATCTCTCCGTCAGCCGCACCAGTTTCTCCTGGGGCATCCCTGTGCCCGGCGACGAGAAGCATGTCATCTACGTCTGGCTCGACGCGCTGGCCA
>JAJZAL010000136.1 GCA_021799405.1 Acidobacteriota bacterium | reverse complement strand
GAAGTGCGCATCGTGTAGGGCAGGCCGCCGCGGAACAGGCCGATCCCGGTAAGCCTCCAGTCGTTCGCGATCCGGCCTGCAAGTGCATGCAGCTGCCAGGGAGCCGCAAGAATCATGTAGGCTGCTGCCGAGTGGCGCACATCCAGGTTGCTGGTTCCGTATTCCAGCCTGAAGTTTTCCGGGTCGAGCACGCCGTCGCCCGCCACCCACGCGCCTTCGTTGGGATTCCAGTCCTCGGCGTGGGCATAGGTGTAATGCGCAAAGAAGCCAACGCCACGACGGCTGTACCGTCCCAACCTCACGATCGCCGCTTCATAGGTGGAGTTGGCCCGGCTCACGATCTCCGAAATCTGCTGATAATTCGGATTCAGGCGGCCCGCCGTGCCGGTCACGGAAGTGGCTGAGGGCCATGAAGCATAAAAAGGAACCGTGATCTGCTTCGTCTTGATCGGGCCTTTGCCGGTGCCGTCCACGACGGCATAAGTGATGGTCCCGGGATTGATCTTGGGATCGATGTTGGCATCGGTCGAAATCGGCAGGCGCCGGCCCAGGCTTACCAGCGCGCTGGCTGTCAGCAGCATGCCGCCGGGGACATCTTCCTCGACCGAAGCAATGGCCTGATGCACTTCGGGATTGCGAAAGCCCGGCCCAAACTCGACGGCGCGCGGTTTGACCATGCTCAACGGTTCTCCGGCAAGCACGTAGGGGAATGGCGGCGCTCCACCCGCATTCAGGTTATCCGTGGGGCGCATGAAAAAGTAGAGGTCGCCCTTGGGAGAGCCGGTCTGCGTCAACGCCGTTTCGACCACGGCGTTCATGGTGCGCGCAAAGTACATGCCGTAGCCCAGGCGCAGCAACGGCCAGTGATTTTTGTAGTTGCCTATCGCAAGGCTTACGCGCGGTCCCCAGTCATTGCCAAGGTCCGGCAGCTTCTGCGTCAGCGGAAAGTCGGGGTTGGCCATTGCGGTCATGGGCGCCGGCAACTGTTCCCGCTCCCAGCGCAGCCCTGCGGAGAGCGTCACCAGCTTATGCGGCTCCCACTGGGCGCTCGCGTAGCCGGCCCAGTCGTTCGTGCTTAAATTCCACCTGGCCGGGCCCATCATTTGGGAATAGTAGGTGTAACAAGGCAGATAGCCCAGGCCGCGCAACTTGCCCGCCGAGTCGCGCCACACCCGCCCCGTCTCATCGCAGTTGTGCTGGTGAAAGGGATCGAGCTGCCCTGAAAGTCCAAAGGTCGCGTAGGCCAGCGCATCAGAGGCAAAGTTCTCCACGCTGGAGTAGTAATAGGTTCCTGTTTGATTGCGCAGCAAGCTGGTTGCGTCGGCGTCGTGGCCCCACTCGAAACCTGATTGCATCAGCCAGCCGCCGCGGACCCACTCCACCGATTCCTGCCCGCGATAGAAGTGCTCGTCGGGATAACTGCCCGGCCCGAAGCGTGAGGGATTGCCGATGGTGAAGCCGTAGCGCGAGTCCACCATGATCTGCGGCAATTGTCCCCACACGTTGTTGTTGAGCGTCTGCTCAAATGCCGAAGGAGTTCCGGGATGCGTGCCCAGATCATTCTGCCCTACGGAGATTTCCGAGACGGCCAGCAGATTCGGCGTCAGGAATGTCTCCCACCGGCCCAGCACCCATCCCTCGCTTGCTTCGCTGACGCCCAGGCTATGGTTCCCGTACATCTCCGAAACCCGCGTCATTCCTCCGCCCGGCGAGTTCCAGTTCGCGCCCGTTCCTTCCAGCGTGAAGTGGTTGCGTTCGCCGGCATCCCAATCCAGGCGGCCAAAGCCGACCCACTGCGCGGCGGTGCGCGGAGCTGGACCGAGCAGGCTGTCCAGAGTTTCGAGCATCTTCGAGTACGCAGCCAGACCCTCAGCAACCGGGTTGACGCTGGGCAGGCCGAGCCGCGCCGCCAGCACCTGCATCTGGTCGTTTGAAGGCTGGGCGAAAAACATGTCAGGATGCCGCACCATCGACAGGGCTGGATCATTGCGCCTGTAACCGTCGAGCGCGCCAAACCAGTAGAGCTTACTGTGGCGAATGCGACCGCCCACGCCGATGCCCCAGCTCATCTCGTGATCCGGCGGCGTGTACGCCTCCGGAGTAAATACGGGTGACGTTTCGAAGGTTGCGGGCGCGGTCTCCTTCACCCACTGCGTAAAAGGATTCCGCGCGCCCCAGTTATTCTGGCGGTCGAAGAGAAATCCCTGACCGTGCAGAGTGTTGCCGCCGCGCTCTGTCTCCACGGTCATCTCGCCGCCGGCGGCGCGCGATGCTCGCGCTGCCACATTGCCGGCAACCGCCTGCACCGCGCGGATCGCCGCTTCTCCAATGATGAATCCGCGCCCGCTGGTCCAGACCCGGCCCATGTTCCGCTGCTCTACATTGCCTCGGCCATAATTGCCGGCTCCGGCGCCTCCCACGCGGCCAAACGACAGACGCGTGTTTGCGCCATCCACTGTGGTCTCCACGCCTTCTTCGCCGGCTCCGCGCAGAGATGGCTGTCCGGCGTCGCCGCCCGGCGTCGCCGCCGTGGGGGTATCGAGCAGGAAATCTTCCCAACGGCGCCCGCTCACCGGCAGCGCCTGCAACTCGGCGCCGGTCACAGTGGTCGTCACTGCCGGAGATACCGGACTGGCGTTTGCCTCGGCTGTCTCAATCGGCGGGGCAGGCGAATGGGAAGTCTGGCCTGGCGCCCGCGCGGAGTGCGCAGATGCATCCGCTGCCGGATGTGCGGATGCTGGGGCTGACGTGGCCGCTGGCTTCGCCATGCCTGGCCCGGCGCCCGCGCCATTCTCTGAGGTCTGTGCAAAGAGAGAACATCCTGTGCCAGCGAGCAGCAAAATCATCGCCAGCGACCTGATCCAGCTCCACCTGGCCACCGCCATCCAATCACCCACCTGTGGCAGATACTCGGGAACAAACACACAATTAGCGCATCACCGGCCTGCTCTCACGGCAGGTCCGGCACGGGCGGGCCGCTGGCTCTGGTTAAGCCTGCTTTCCGCCGTCCCGTTTGCATGCAAAGGGATTTGCAAGTGATTCTATGCTGCTCGGACGCAATTGCAAAGTGCGCCCGTGCGCACTCTCGCCCTTCAGCCATTCCTGCGGGGGCCGCGACACCTCTTCTCAATCCGGCTCTTCCTATATTTCATTGACTCGTCCAAGGCAAAGCCCCCGTTTGGGATTGCTGAATTTATCAAATAAAATATTTGGTTTCATCAAAAATATATCTTGACAGAGAGTAATTGATTAAGTAGGGTTTCCTGCAAGGAAAAATCCCCACAGTTTCGTAAGTTTGAATCGTAGATTTGAGTCCTTCGGTAGAACCGCCGTGTCGTGTTGATGGCACAGGCATTGGGGCTTGCAACATATAACGATCGCACAACCAAAGCAAACACTTTTGGAGGCATTATGCACGGTCAAGGCAGCAGTTTGTTTGGACTGAGGAGGATGGCTCAATTGCTCGCCATCCTTGTGTTCTCGGTCCTCGTCGTCCAGGCCCAGGAATATCGTGGCACGATTGCGGGGCGGGTAACGGATTCCACCGGCGCTGTGGTGCGGAACGCCCTAATCGCGGCAACGGGACCCCAGCAGACTTACAGAACGAAAAGCGGCAGAGACGGCACATTCACGATTCCCTTTGTCCAGCCGGCCACGTATTCGGTTTCTATTGAGGCGCCGGGATTCGCAAAGGAGGTGCGCGAAGGCATCATCGTTGACATCGATTCCAGCGTCAATCTCCCAGTGACGCTTAAAGTCGGCGCAGACACGGAGACTCTCACAGTCCAGGCGGACGATGAGGTTGCTCTGGATACCCTGGATGCCTCGGGCGGCACCGTGATGGATCCCGAAAAGGTGCAGAATTTACCCTTGAACGGCCGTCAGATATACATGCTGCTGGGCCTTACTCCAGGAGCCAGTTTCACGCAGACGCAGTTTGGCTCGCACGGCTACTCTGGCACGCGAGGCTGGGACGAGTCGAACGCCTATAAGATCAATGGGCAAACCGGGAGAGCCAATCAGTTCTCATTGAACGGGGCTCCTATATCGCAGCAGAATGGCGGTGGCGCCGGAACGTGGAACATTGCTCCCAACGTGGATGCCGTGGCGGAATTCAAGGTCATGACGAACACGTACGACGCGCAATATGGCCGTTTTGCGGGTGGCACGATCAATACGATCCTCAGAAGTGGCACCCGGCAGTACCATGGAACCCTGTTCGATTTTTGGCGCAATTCAGTTCTCGACGCGAACACGTACGAGTTGAATCAAGTTGGAGCCAAGAAGCCCTTTCACAACCTGCACCAGTTTGGAGGAACGTTTGGGGGGCCCGTTTGGAAAACCAAGGACCACCTGTTCTTTTTCTTGAGCTTTGAAGGCTGGCGGGAAGTGCTCCCCGGGGGCGTGGTGACCACCGTGCCGACGCCCGATATGTTTCCGGGCGTGAACGGCGTGAATTTGACCAACTACTTGGCGGCCACGAATAAAAACGGCATTTACGATCCTCTGACTACAACCTGCGTCAAGCCCTCATCGGGTGGCTGCAGCCAGTATGGCCGCCAGCAGTTTTCCAACGACACAATTCCGGCGAACCGGATCAGTCCAATCGGCCTGGCGATCATGAAGCTGTTTCCTGCCCCGAATCTTCCGGGCTATATAAACAACTACGTCTACACGGGAAAAGATCGCTATCAGTACAACCAGCCAATTGCCCGCGTTGACTACAACTTCTCGGATGCCACAAAGATGTATGCGATGTTCGCATGGTGGTCCGGGACCGAATTCAGGAACACCAACGGCTTTACAGGCCCCGCGATGAGGGGCAACATCAACAACTATCGTTCCAGCTTGACGCAGGTGCTCGATTTAACACATACGTTCAGTCCGAGGATGGTCGGCGACGTTCGTGTCTCCTTCAACCGCTCCTGGAACCGCGATCCCGATGGATCACTCTCTGCCGGCGTATCGTCCTTGCAGGCGAAGGATCTCGGCCTTACCATGCCGGCGATTCCGACCACCAGGCACACCTATGCCCCTCAAATCAATCTCGGCGACTACCTTCCAACCATCATCGGCAACACCGGGGATCCAATCATCTTCGAAACCTATGATCTGGCGCCTTCCATGACGCACGTTGTGAAACAGCATAATTTTCACTATGGCGTCGAGTTCATGCTCTTCCACGACGTCCCGTATGGGGTAGGGCAGCCCAACGGCAATTTCTCTTTCTCCACGGGTTTCACCCAGCAAAATCCCAAACGTTACAACTCCGACGGCTCTGTTGTCGCCGACCTGCTGATGGGATACCCCAGCGGTGGCAGCGTTCAGGACCAGGTAGCACCTTACGAGTCCTACAATTATTACGCCGCATACATCCAGGATGACTGGAGAGTGACGCCAAAACTCGCGTTGAATCTCGGCCTGCGCTGGGATGATGAGACGTCGCCGGTAGAACGCCGGAACCGTCTCGTTGCGGGTATTTGCCTGACCTGCGTAAACCCGATTACCAACTCCATCACTTACCCTAGCGGAAACCTGTTGCCGAATGGCGCTACAATTGCCAATCCGATGAACGGTGTTGCGCAATTCGCGAGCAACAATCTAACCGCATACACAAACACCGCGGGTCCCTTTCAACCCAAGTTCGGCATCTCCTACGCCATTACGAACAAGCTCGTCCTGCGAGGAGGCTGGGGACTCGGCACCGAGATCGGTTTCGAGCTGGGAGGCGCATCTCCGTGGAAACAGTCCACAGGATACGACTCATCCCCGGATGGAGGTCTGACTCCGGCTTTTAACTTCATAAACGGAAATCCGTATCCAAATGGATACACTCCGGTCGAAGGACGTTCTTTGGGCGCGATGACGTTTGTCGGAGATGGGCTTAGCCTTGATCAAAGAGACAGGAAAATTCCTGTTGCTCAGCAATATTCGTTCGGTTTCGAGAGTGAGCTGCCGTTCCAGATCACGACGGATATTGAGTATGTCGGCGTCTATACAATCTACCTGCGGGATTCACGGCAACTGAATGGGTTGTCGGCCTCGGATTTCCAGCAAGGGCATGCTAATCCAGGTTATCTGGATCAGTTGGTGACGAATCCGTTTTATGGTGTTTTGCCCAAGACCCTTGGATTGGGGCAAAACCCGAAGGTCGAGGCAAAGGTCCTGATGGTTCCTTATCCCGAGTTCAATGGAAATCTTTACATTTACACCCACGCTACCGGTTACAGCGACTACAACTCCATGATTGCGAAAGCGGAGAAGCGCTTCACCAATGGCGGCATGTTGAGCCAGGGCCTTAGCTTCCTCGGGGCCTTCACGTGGTCCAAGTTGATGGCTGCCACCGGCTATCTGAATAATTCAGGAGAGGGGCTGGTGGATCCCAAACCCCTTTACTTCCTGGATGGTGGCAATCGCTCCTGGGTCTTCGCATTCAGCGGCTTGTATGGCATTCCGATCGGGCGAGGCGGCCTGCTGGCCAGCAACGCTCATGGCGTGGCAGGCGCCGTGCTGAATAATTGGCAGTTGGAATGGATATTTCAGAACCAGGCCGGAACGCCGGTTGGCTATCCGAATGGAGATCTCTACAACTGCGGTCAATATAACATCCGGTCGGCTCATAGAACCTATGCCAGCTATATCAACAACTCACAGACGTCATGCTGGGCTACCTTCCCGGAATATACAGCCAAGACAGCAGGGCCGAATTCCACACGGGTTCTGCAGCCATGGGCGCAACAGACGCAGCTTGGAATGGAAAAGGTGTTTTCCGTAACCGAAAAGTATCAATTGCAATTCAAGGGGGAGGCGTTCAACGCGACCAATACGCCTATCTTTGGCGGCGTGAGTACATCAAACCCTGAGAAAGCTCCAACCCGGAATGCAAGTGTGGCCAATCCCAATCAACCGGGGGCGTGGTCCGGGTTCGGGACGATTGGGAGCACTGAGCAAAACTTTCCACGTCAGATCCAGTTGTCTCTAAAAGTGATTTTTTAGCTTCAACCTGTGGGCCGTACGCCCCATCCTCCCCGTGTCGTTCGCGGGGAGGATGGGAGCGCTACGAACCTCAACAGCCCGCCCTTCGCGCCAGCCGCCTCCACTGCCCCTGATCCCTGATTCCTGACCACTAAGGCATTTTTCGGAATGCAGTAGAGTCGCAACTGGCGTGCAAGGCGGATTTTTCTTGAAGAAGAATCCACTCGGCAGTTGCCGCTTCGTTCTATACCAATCCGAAAGGTGCTTTCGCTGGCGCGCGGCCCCCTGGTGGGGCCACGTTCGTTAAACTGGAAAGTAAGCATTCTAGGATGAGCGTCGACAAGCGTCGCCGCCGCGTACAGAATCGCTCACAACTGACCACTGACCACTGATTTCTCATGTTTATTGATGAAGCCAAAATCCACGTAAAGGCCGGCGACGGCGGCAACGGCTGCATGGCCTTCCGGCGCGAGAAGTTTGTTCCGCGCGGCGGGCCCTCCGGCGGCGACGGCGGTCGTGGCGGCGACGTTTTTATGGAGTCGTCTGAGCGCCATAACACGCTCATTCACTTCCGCTACAATCCTGAACACAAGGCGCAGCGCGGCGAGCACGGCATGGGCTCGAATTGCACCGGCCAGGACGGCCGCTCCATCACGCTGCAGGTTCCGGTGGGCACGGCGCTCTATGATCTTGAATCCGGCGAGTTGGTGCACGACTTTCAGCAGCCCGACGAGCGCATCATCGTCGCCAAAGGCGGCCGTGGCGGCCGCGGCAACCAGCACTTTGCCACCAGCACACACCAGGCTCCGCGCGAGCACGAGTTGGGCCGCCCCGGCGAAGAGCGCAGCTACCGTCTCGAACTCAAGCTGCTGGCCGACGTGGGACTAGTTGGCTTTCCCAACGCAGGCAAGTCCACGCTGATCTCGCGCATTTCCGCGGCCAGACCCAAGATCGCAGACTATCCCTTCACCACCCTCGAGCCGAACCTCGGCGTGGTCACGGTCGGGGATGAACCCGACACGGAATCCTACGTGGTGGCGGATGTTCCGGGCCTTATTGAGGGCGCGCACCTGGGCCATGGCCTGGGCACGCAATTCCTGCGTCACATTGAGCGTACCCGCCTGCTCGTCCACCTTGTCGATGTGTCCGATGCATCGGGACGTCCCGATCCTGTTGCGGACTTCAAGGTGATCAACAACGAACTCGCAAGCTTCGGTAACGGTCTCGATGAGAAGCCGATGATCGTAGCCGCCACCAAGGTAGACGCGGCCAATCCGGAAAAGCTCAAGAAACTCTCAGCCCACGCTAAACGCCGCAAACTCGAGTTTTACGCCATCTCCGCTGTGACTGGCGATGGCATCGACGAGCTGAAATGGGCGCTGGCCCGGCGCCTGCGTCCTGCAATCGTCCGCTGAGCGCAGCGCGCATTTCTCAGAGGCGCGTCTTCTCGCCCGCACAAAGACGCGCTGTAATCCTGAATGGATATAGCCTTCGGGAATTTTCTCCCCGATCTCTGAAAACCGCAGGAATCTTTGTTGTTTTTCCCGATGCGAGTAGTTTTTACCCCGTCACCCGCTGCAGTTTTTTCCAGGCCTCGCGAGCTGCTCCGCATAATTCCCTTGTCTTCAACTACTCACCGTTTGGCGCGCTGCATGCTGGCTTCTCCGCGGACGAACAATTCACCCACCAGGAGGAGCAATCTATGCAATCCATCAAGCGCGATCTCAGTCTCTGTCTCGCGGTCAGCGCACTCGTGTTCACAGGCGCCCTTGCCTGGGGATCTCCGTTTACAACGGCCGCATCCGGCACTCAGGCAGCGGTTGTGAGCGGCCAGACGCAGGCGCAGCAGCCTGGTCAGGAATCCGGTCAGGCGCAGCAGCCACAGCAGGGGCAGATGCAACAGCAGCAAACTCAACAAAAGGCCAAGACTTTTACCGGAACTGTTGTTAAAAGCGGATCAGGATACGTTCTTCGCGACTCTTCCGGCCAGGCATACCAGCTCGATGCTTCCGATCAAGCCAAGGCCTTTGAGGGCAAGACGGTCATGGTCCTTGGGCAGCTCGATCCAAACTCCAATACGATCCATGTGCAAAGTATCCAAGCCGCCTCGTCCTACTGAAGCGGAACTCGTTGCACAAGGTCATCGATCTGTCGAAGGATGCGAGTAATCAGGAGAGACTGCGAAAGTCTCTCCTGATTCAAGCAGCGGCGAGGGAAATACGAAGGAAGATTCACTCGTGTGCACGCGCCTTCAGTGGATTAACTGGTCCAGAATTTCTGAAGTATCGGAATTTAATTTACGGAAAGGAAGGGCTCAGTTCAAATTTTGGAATGTTGCATAACCGGTGTAAGCCCACGGGAATAGGAAGATTCTAGAGCGAGCAAGGATTTTGAGTGGTTCTCTTCAGGATCTGATGCGTGATAGGAGGTTCCCCATGAGTTACCTGGCTGATGCTCAGTTTAGCCGCCGCCCTATTTCAGATGATGGGACTGTGTGCTCAATTTGCAATAAATGCGGCGTAACTGTCGCCGTCTCCTACTGGAGGTTTGAACTGGACCGAGCGGAAGATGCACATGTTTGCGACTCACCCATTCTGGAGCGAAGCGAAGCGGGCTTGGACGAGACCCCTTCCTGTTAGCCCGACCAAGGATAATGACGTTGGAACTTCTAACTATTTGCCAGGGGATCGGATGCTCCGTGGGCGTGGATTTGGTAGCCACGGCTCAACAGGAACATGCCCATCGCCTGTTCCGGAGAGGCGGAAGCGCGTCTACACGCGGCAGGAATGCACAGCGGGAGGCCGCACGGTGTCCGGGCATATCCATTCCCCACAGCACGTGCAAATGGCGCGCACTGATTCTCCCCGCTGACACAAATGTTCAGCTTCTTGCTCCACTGGCCCGATGGTAGACGGGGGCACGCCTTGCTCGTGAGACGCCGATTCCGCCGAAACGCTCCAGCTTCCGCAATCACAGCCTTCGCGTTTCGAGGATGTTCGGCGCGGGCGCAGACAACGCACCTCTACTGCAATCCCATCCTAAGCGGCGATCATCCCCGATCCCAGGCCGATCCGCACGGCGGCGAATTCTATCTCACCCATTCGATCTTCGATGACGACCCTGGGCTCAACGCCGTATCGCAGAACACGAAAGCATCCTTCCCAGCCATGAAACCGGAACGGGCAAGTGAGTTTACCGCAGGAATACCGTAAACTTACTTGCCGAAGTGTGCTCGGATCATGATACTGATGCTGACCACTGGAAGGGGAAGAGCAGATTGGCCACCCAGCGCATCGGACCTGAGCCGAGACGAATCACGCACGGAGCACATTCTTCAGACAATCCTTGCGCCGATGCTTCTCCGCGGGCAGATGCAAAGGGCGTGTCGATGAAGGCGGCCTGAGCGCTCGGCACACGCGGCTATACAGTGCAATGCATCTAGAAGAGAATGGACACCGTGGGTTTTTACCTGTCTGATCACACGATTCGGAGGGAAGAATAGATGAATAGAAGAAAATTTCTTTCGGCAACCACCGGCGCTCTGGGGGCGCTTGGTCTGCGGGCAACCAGCGGCGCTGCGCAGAGCGCCGCTGGCACGGGCGAATCCAGCACCGGGACAGGTAAGACGCCGGAGTCCAGACCCAATGTGCTGATCCTGATGTCGGATCAGCACAAGCGCACCTGCATGGGAGTTGCGGGAGATCCGGTCGCAATTACCCCGAATCTCGACCGCTTCGCCCGCGAGAGCGTGCGCTTCACCAATGCCTATTGCACCAATCCAGTGTGCGCGCCGTCGCGTGCCTCAATTCAGACGGGGCTCTACACGCACAAACTTGAATCCAGAGGCAATTCACGGCCGTTTTCACCGAAACACAAGACCATTGCCCACTACTTTAATAACGCCGGCTACCTGACCGCGCTGGTAGGCAAAATGCATATGGTAGATGCGCAAACCCACGGCTTCGGTTACAAGATAGAGTTCAACGACTGGCTGCAGTATCTGGGACCGAAGGTGCGTCTCTACGCGAACGAATTGGGCAGGCCCAATTCAGGCGCAGGGTTGCCTGAAATCGAAAGTCTGTGGCGGGAAGAAGGCTATCCCTGGAAGGGCGATATCACTCCCGATGGCCGGCTCGGCGCGGTAGCGGTTGGCGGTCCGTCGCCGATGGAGGAGCAGGATCACTTTGACAATTTTGTCGCTCGCGAGTCGATTCGCTTTCTGGAAGATTATGCACGAACCAACGAGCCATTCCTCCTCGTCTCTTCGTTTCTCAAGCCGCACGATCCCTTCATGCCGGCCAAGCGCTTCGCGGAGATGTTCCAGCCCGAGCAGATGAAGCTTTCGCCCACCTGGGGCAAGGCGGATCTGGCGCACCTGCCGCAGCCTGTGGTCGAGTTCATTGAGCGTTGCCCGTTTACGCCGGAATTGCGGCAGGCTCCCGAAGCACGCAAGCGAGTGGCGGCTTACTATGGCAGCCTGGCGCAGATGGATGACTGCGCGGGCCAGGTGTTGAGCGCCCTCACGCGATTGGGTCTCGACAAGAACACCATTGTGGTCTACACCGCGGATCACGGAGAGATGCTCGGCGACCTGGGTCTCTGGAACAAATTCCAGTTCTACGAGGGATCGTGCGGCGTGCCCCTCATGGTGCGGATGCCGGGCGGCGCGCCTTTGCTGTGCACCCAGCCCGTCAGTCTCATCTCGCTCACCTCCACCGTAGCCGAGCTTTGTCAGGTTCCGGTCACCGGCCCCAGTGACGGCAAGAGCTTCGCCTACCTGGTGAGGAAACCCGATTCGCCGGAGCAGTACGGTCCCGTCTTCGCCGAGTATGATCTGGGAATGAAGACAGCCAAGTATATGGTGCGCGACGGCGACTACAAGTACACCTTCTGGGTCAACTACATTCCCGAGCTCTACAATCTGCGCACCGATCCGGAAGAGATGCATAATCTGGCCGGTCTGCCGGAATACCAGGAGACCGTGGCGCGGCTCAAGCAGCAGTTGTTTGCCTGGCACCAGCCAGCTGAGCTATGACCGGTCAAGCGATCGCTTTGCGTGAAGGTCAGGCTGCTTCGCGTTCCGTCTCTCTGTTGCATTTGCAAGGGCCCATTTATCGGCCGGCACGTGATCGGAATCCTGTTGTGGGTGCGTTTGCGCCGGCGGGACGGTCGTGATCGAGTCGCAGATACCCGGCGGCGAAGAAGCACCAGATGTTAGCATCAAAGATGACCGATGCACACCAAAAAACTGAAGATCATTCCCCTTGGCGGACTGGGCGAGTTCGGCATGAACTGTCTGGCGCTGCGCTGGGAAGACGACATTATCGTTATCGACGCTGGACTCATGTTCCCGGAATCGGAGCTGCTGGGCGTGGATATCGTCGTGCCCGACATTAGCTACCTGATTGAAAACAAACAGCATGTCCGCGCCATCATTCTCACTCACGGCCACGAGGACCACATCGGTGGCCTGCCCTGGATTCTTAACGAGCTGAAGGTTCCCGTTTACGCCACCGAATTCACGCTGGCTTACGTGGAAGGCAAGCTCGAAGAACACCAGATGCTCGACGAGACGGAGCTGATCGAGATCGCGCCCCGGGAGAAGTTCACCGTGGGGCCGTTTACCATCGAGCCGATCCGCGTAACGCACTCGCTGGTGGATTGCGTGGCCCTGGCCATCGACACGCCCGTTGGTGTGGTTATCCATACCGGTGACTTCAAGATCGATCTCTCTCCCCTCGACGGCAAGCCCTTTGACCTGCACACCTTCGCCGAATACGGCAAGCGCGGCGTGCTGGCGCTTTTGCAGGACTCGACGAACGTCGAGAGGCCCGGCTACACGCCCAGTGAATCGGCGGTACGGCCGCGGCTGGACGAAGTGTTTTCGCGGACGGCAAAGAAGCTGTTTTTCAGTTGCTTTTCGTCGTCGATTTACCGCATCCGGATCGCGCTGGAACTGGCGCGGGCGCACGGGCGCAAGGTGGCCGTCGTGGGCCGCTCGATGATGGAGAGCACCGAGATCGCGCAGGATTTGGGCTACATCGACGTTCCGCCGGGGCTGATCATCAATCCCGGCCAGATGCGCGACTATCCGCCTGAGCAGTTGATGGTGCTCATCAGCGGCACACAGGGCGAGCCCATGAGCGCGCTGAGCCGCGCAGCCGTGGATAACCACAAAAATGCGCGCATCGATGCCGGCGATACCGTGGTGCTTAGCTCCAGGGTTATCCCCGGCAACGAAAAGGCCATCTTCCGGGTCATCGACCACCTGAGCCGCCGTGAGGCCAACGTGATTTATGACGATGGTGCGCACGGGTTGATTCATGTGAGCGGTCACGGCAGCCAGGAGGAAATGCGGCTGCTCATTAACCTGGTACGGCCCAAGTACTTCATTCCCGTACACGGCGACTACCGCTACCTGCGCAAGCACGCCAAGGTGGCAATGGAGACCGGCGCCGTCGAGCACGCCATTGTGATTGAAGACGGCGACGTGCTGGAAGTGGACAAACATGATGTCCGCAAGAAAGACAAAGTGACGGCGGGGCGCATTCTCATTGACTCTGGATCATCCATCGATGTTGTCGAGGACCTGGTGATCCGCGACCGGCGCATCCTGTCGGAGGACGGTATTGTGCTGGCGGTCGTAGGCATCAACAAGCGGACGGGCAAAGTGGAGCGTCCGCCGGAGGTAGTCATGCGCGGCTTTGGCGGCGCGGATATTACCGATGAGGCGCGCAAGGTGGTGCTTAAAACGCTCGACGGCCTGAGCGGCGAAGAGAAGAGCGACTACGGCATGGTGAACGAGAAGGTGCGCGTTGAGCTGAAGCGGCTGATCCAGAAGAGCACGGGGCGCCGCCCTATGATTATGCCTGTCGTTCTCGAGATTTGAGGGGGAAATGAGCGAGGCAAAATGCAAAGCGGCGGAGCTTGAATCGCTCCGCCGCTTTTCTGCAAAGGGATACCGTCTTGGTTGGTCTCATCGCTGCGTGTGGCTCTTCCTGCGACCTCACTCCAGCTTGCGCCGC
>JAJZAL010000428.1 GCA_021799405.1 Acidobacteriota bacterium | reverse complement strand
TGGTTCTCCTGCTGTTGCGCCCGAAAAATGGGGAACTATTTAGTGTACAAGGACGGTAGTCGCAGACCCGTTACTTGCGCTCCGCCGCCCGCGCAGCGGCGATGAAGGCTCGCACCTTCGCAGGGTCTTTCCGCCCTGGCGCGGACTCGATGCCGGAGACGGCATCCACACCCCATGACCGTAACGTGGCGATCGCTTCGGCCACGTTGGCCGGCGTAAGTCCCCCGGCGGCAATGAGCTTGCACCGGTGGGTGTCGCGGAAGATGGTTCTGGCGGCCTGTTCCCAATCAAATCTGCGGCCGGTTCCGCCGGTCGCCGTGGCCGTGCGTGAATCCACGAGGACCGCATCGATGCTGGAGTCGGAAAAGCATGCCTCAGGGGCTAAAGCCCCTGCATTTTCTGCGGCCTCTTCGGCACGGCTCGACCCATGCCCTGATACAAAGCTCTCCGTGCGCTCGGCGTCCAAGTGCACCACGCGCAGGATGCGCAGCCCAGGACCGAAACGTGCTCTAAGCCCCGCAGGCAGCTCCGGCGGCGCGTCAAAGTGGAGTTGCACACCGGTAAGGCCACAATCCGCGACCGCGGACGCGATCTCCTCAATGCCGGCATCGACAAAGACGCCAATCTTTTCAACCGCTTCCGGCAGCTTCGCAACGATGGCCGCAACCTGGGCCGCGGACACCCGGCGTGGGCTGGGCGCGAAGACGAATCCCAGAGCATCCGCCCCGGCCTCCGCAGCCAGCAGGGCGTCTTCCAGCGAAGTATTGCCGCAGATTTTGATCCAGAGACTCATGGCTTGCCCGCCGCGCCCTTGAGCAGCTCGGCCAGCGCCGCGCCGGGATCGGGCTGGCGCATGAGGCTCTCGCCAATCAGGAAGGCGTCGAATCCGGCATTGCGCAGCCGCGCAATGTCTTCAGGGGCGACGATGCCGCTTTCTGTCACCCGCACCACGTTTGCGGGAATCCGCTCCGCCAGCGCGAGCGAGGTTTCCAGCTTTACCTCGAAGGTCTTCAGGTCACGGTTGTTCACGCCGATGGCATCTGCGCCGGTTTCGCCCAGGATGTTGAGCACGCGGTCGAGCTCGCCGGCGGTATGGACCTCGACCAGCACATCCAGCGAGAAGCCGGCGGCTACCTCGGCCAGATGGCGCATCTCCTCATCCTTCAGCGCCGCGGCGATGAGCAGGATGGCGTCGGCGCGGTGGGCGCGCGCCTCGACGATCTGGTACTCGTCCACCATGAAGTCCTTGCGCAGGCAGGGCAGCGGTGTGGCATCCGAAGCCAGCTCCAGATTACGCAGGCTGCCGTGGAAGTAAGGCTCATCCGTGAGCACGGAGAGCGCCGCCGCGCCACCGGCCCGGTAGCGGCGGGCCAGCCACTCCACGTCGAAGTCGGCGCGAATCAGGCCTTTCGAAGGCGATGCCTTTTTGATCTCGGCGATGACAGCGGGACCACTCGCGGCCTTGCCGCGCAGCGCGGCGGCCCAGCCGCGCGGCCGGTGCAGGGCTGCGTGCCGTTCCAGATCCAGTAGCGGCACGCGCTTCTTGCTGGCGGCCACCGTGGCCCGCGTCGTGGCCAGAATGGTGTCGAGGTGCGTGGACATGCTATGGGTTGAGTATACGAGGGGTGGCGGCGCGAGAAGCAGCTTGCGCGAAATCCTGTGCAGGAACCCCGCGCGGTCCCTATCATTTCTCAGGTATTTCAGCCGTCCGGAGGGCGGACCAATCATGTTGAAGACTACTCTTTGCCTTGCGGTTCTCGCCGGCCTGTTGGTCCCGGATCGTCCCGTCTGGAGCCAGGCGGCTGACGCGGTTGATGTCGATCATGTCCTCATAGAACGCAACGTTGCCATGAAGACGCGTGATGGCGTCACGCTCTATGCGGACCTCTACTACCCCGACCAGGGCGGCCGCTATCCGGTGCTCTTGATGCGGACTCCGTACGGAAAGAGCAATGAGGGCGCCTTTGGGATCAGGGCGGCGTTGCGCGGCTATCTGGTCGCCGTGCAGGATGTGCGCGGCCGGTATACCTCCGGGGGCGACTGGTATCCCTTTAAGCACGAGATTGCCGACGGCTACGATACGGTTGAATGGGCGGCCCGCCTGCCCAATTCGGACGGCAGGGTGGGAATGTTTGGCGGTTCTTATGTGGGAGCCACGCAGATGCTGGCGGCGATCAGCCATCCTCCGCATCTGGCCGGCATTTGCCCGGAGGTGACGGCCAGCAACTATCACTCAAACTGGACCTACCAGGGCGGAGCATTTGAGCAGTGGTTCGATGAATCGTGGACCGCCGACCTGGCTCAGGACACCCTCAACCGCATGATTCAGCAGGGAACCAACGCGCTGATTGGCGGCGCCGTGCTGCCACTGCGTGACTTCCCTGTCTTTAACATCCACGGCGTGCCGGGCGGCGCGGAGCTGACTCGTGCTCTGGCGCCCTATTTTTACGATTGGCTTGCGCATCCAAATTACGACGCCTACTGGAAGCAGTGGTCGATCGAAGAGAATTACGCTTCGATCCGGGTTCCGGCGCTGACCATTTCCGCCTGGTATGACTTGTTCCAGGGCGGCTCATTGCGCAACTACCTGGGGATGAAGGAGCACGCTGGAACCGCGGCTGCGCGTAACGGGCAGCACCTCATCATCGCCGTCGGCGGACACGCTGGCTGGGACCCGAAGGTGGGCGACGTCGATTTCGGCCCTGCCGCGGACTTTGACGACGACGCCGTCACGCTGGACTGGTATGACTACCTGTTCAAGGGCAAGCACAATGAATTCGCCAACGGAAAGCCGGTGCGCATCTTCGTCATGGGTGAAAACAAATGGCGCGATGAGGAGAGCTGGCCGCTGGAGCGCGCCCAGATCACCCGCTACTATCTGCACTCCGGCGGCCAAGCCAACAGCGCCACGGGCGATGGCGTGCTCTCGACCCGG
>JAJZAL010000135.1 GCA_021799405.1 Acidobacteriota bacterium | reverse complement strand
CGAATTTGCGGAAGAACACTCTGACGCTCAGCCTCCCGCCGGATGGGCTGGCGATTGTCGAGGTCAACCCATTACCGTAACATAGACGTGTTTTGCGGCATGTGTGGTTTAAACGGGCTTCACGCTGTCGCGTTCACCCTGAATAGAGCGAAAGCAGCGCAAGCACTACGATTCTATAAATATTGAAGTCATGGTACGGGCAATCTCAGGTTGCCGTGTAACGGGACTGCCGCGATTGCTGGGCAATTCACAGGCTACCAAAAACCGGGGAGAAACAAGGATGGATTTACTCAACCAACGGCTACGGAAGAACTTCTTTGACTGCAAGGACAACAAGGGCTCCAATAAGGAAAAGATGGCAATATTTATGACTAAATCGACATCGAAATTCTTCGGATTATGCGCGAAGCTGATGCTATTTCCAGTTCTTGTCCTCTTCGTGATCGCGTCGCACGCGCAGCAAGCCTATCAGTATCCATTTCAAAATCCCAATCTACCCACCGAGCAGCGCATCACGGATCTTCTTTCGCGCATGACGCTTGATGAGAAGATCGACATGCTCAGCAATGAAGCGCTTTCCAGGGGCATGATCTCGGCGTCCGATGTGCCGAGGCTGGGCGTGGTCGGCACCGGTCATGTGGAGGGATTGCACGGCGTATCGCAGGGCGGTCCCGGCAACTGGGAGGGGCCGGGCAAAGTTGTCATTCCTACCACGCAGTTTCCGCAAGCGCGCGGATTAGGCCAGACGTGGGATCCGGCTTTGCTTGAGCAGGCGGCTGGAGTAGAGGGATTTGAGACTCGCTATATCGTGGGCCGTTATCATCGTGGAGGCCTGATCGTGCGCGCGCCGAATGCGGACCTGGCGCGCGATCCCCGCTGGGGCCGTGGAGAGGAGTCGTACGGCGAAGATCCCTTCGAGACGGGAACGTTGGCGGTTGCGTTTGTGAAGGGCCTGCAGGGCGACAATCCGCGCTATTGGCTCTCGGCGTCTCTGATGAAGCACTTCCTCGCCAACAGCAATGAAGATGGGAGGACCAGCGGATCTTCGAACTTCGATGAGCGCTTGTTCCGTGAGTATTATTCGGTGCCGTTTCGCATGGGTATTGAAGAGGGCCACGCGGCTGGCTTCATGACCGCCTACAATTCGTGGAACGGCATCCCCATGGCCGTAAATCCGGTGCTGAAGAATGTGGTGAGGAAAGAGTGGGGCTTCAACGGCATCACCTGCACGGACGGCGGAGCTTTGACGATGCTGGTGACGAACCATCATTATTACAAGACGCTGCCCGAAGCGGCGGCTGGGGCGATTCATGCCGGCGTAAATGAGTTTATTGATAACTATGCAAAGACCACGCAGGCTACGCGCGAGGCGGTTCAGCAGGGCCTGGTGAGCGGAGCCGACATTGATGCGGATTTGCGCGGACTGCTGCGCGTCATGATTCGACTCGGCCTGCTGGACCCGGCGAACCGCGTACCCTATTCAGGTATTGGCATCACCGATGTCGATGCGGCCAAAGGCGATCCGTGGTACTGGCCGGCACACAAGGCGCTGGCGCGCAAGGTGACTGACGAGTCCATTGTTCTGCTGAAGAATGAGCACCAGACGCTCCCGCTCGACGCGACGAAGCTCCACTCGATCGCTGTCATCGGTCCGGACGCGGACAAGGTGCTCGGCGACTTGTATGGCGGAACGCCTCCCTACGCGATCAGCCCGCTTGAAGGCATTCGCAAGCGCGCGGGTGCGCATGTCTCGGTGCAGTATGCGACAGGTAGTGATCTCAGCCAGGCTGCGGATCTTGCCCGGCGCGCCGACGTCGCGATTGTGATCATCGGCAACAGTCCCACTTGCGGCGGGCCGGGCTGGCATAAGTGCAACCTGCCCAGCGAAGGCCATGAGGGAGTGGATCGCACTTCGCTGACTCTTGAACAGGAACAGATTGCCAAGGCCGTGTACGCCGCCAATCCCCACACGATCGTTGTGCTCGATGCGAGCTTCCCTTATACGACGACATGGTCGCAGGAGCACGTGCCGGCGATTCTGGAGATGACGCACAGCAGCCAGGAGGAAGGCAGCGGGCTGGCAGATATTCTCTTTGGCGATTTCAACCCCGCAGGGCGTCTGACAGAGACGTGGGTTGCCTCGATGGATCAGCTTCCGCCGATGACGGATTACGACATTCGCCACGGGCGGACATACATGTATCTGCGCCAGAAGCCTCTTTATGCTTTTGGTTATGGCTTAAGTTACACGACATTCAAGTATTCGAATCTCAGGCTCAGCGCGAACACCCTTCATAGTAGTGGTGCCCTGCAGGCAAGCATCGACATCCGCAATACCGGCGACCGAAGCGGCGATGAGGTGGTGCAACTCTACGTCACGCACCTGAATTCAAAGGTGGAGCGGCCGATCGAGGAACTGAAGGGATTCGAGCGTGTACATCTTGCGGCCGGAGAAACAAAGACCGTAATGCTCCCGCTGGAAGCCAACTCTCTCCGGTACTGGGATACAGCAGCAGGGCATTGGGTTCTGGAGCCGGACCAGGTGGAGATCCGCGTCGGTGCTTCTTCAGACGATATCCGCGCCCGGCAGACAATTCGGGTCGAGCCATGAACCGGGATGGACATTTCATTTGTCCATCGGGATAGAGCCGCATTCTGTTGCTGGTGACGCCGAAACGGGCCTTCCTCTTTGCGCCGTCCTGTGGCGCGCTGGCCTGCGGAGCGGACTCGCACTGAGGGCAGGGAAGCCAAATGCGGCTTCCCGGCTACCTTGAGCGGCCGGGACTGGCGGAGCGGATGCGCGCCGCGCCAGCCCCGGCTTTGTCTCAGACTTTGACAGGCGCGCGCCTGTGCTGGCGGAGAATCACGCCATAAACAAACAGCCCTAGCAGGAAAAAGACGATAGCGGAAATCAGCGTATCGACCATGAAATGCATGATTGGCCGAATCTGCAGGTGGATTCCGTTATCGTGATAGGCGCGCAAGGCGCCACCGAGCGTTGTGAGGACCGGCAAGACAGCCACGAGAGCACGCCTTTGCGCGGCATCTACGGGGAGAGTGATCGGCGCGGCAGAGGGGTTGGTGGTGCGATACCAGTGCCAAATCCAGACGGCAAGCACCGCGAGGCCGAGGATGCTGCATGCATACTCCAGCAGGTTGTACATCTGCATTTCGCCGCTGACCGGCAACTCAACCGACTCCCGCAGGAACGCCCAGTTCTGATAGGTCCAGGAGTTGCGATGAGTGAACGAGTCCCATAGAAGGTGCGTCGCCGTACCGATCAGGACGGAAAGCACAATCAAAGAGAGACGCTTCAACGGCCAGAACGGGAAGGTGTTGACACCGGTGGTAAGCCTGCGCCGAATTCCGGTTGGCAGAAACATCAACATTGGCTGCTTGATGAGGGCGTGAAAGAGCCAGAGCGCGGCAATTGCGAGCGGCAAATCGAAGATAAACATGCCTGCGAACGTGTGGCCGAAGAACGTGCGTGGCGATAGAGAGAGGAAATAGGGAAAATCGGGCGCAAAGCATCCCATTACAATCGCAGACATGATCAACGGCGTTCGCCGAAATGGGATCGCGGCGGCAGCATGGGAAAGAGTAAACGGCATGATTCCAAGCTTCTCCTATTGGAGTTAAGACGCGACAATGGCAACCGTAGAGAAAGCATACCTCCTTTCTGGATTTTGATGCAGGCGAAATCCGCTTGTGATTTCGTTCCGCTCCGTGCGGCTGAAGGTATCTACGTTTAAGTCTTTGGACGCGCAGGGGATTGGGATGTACGGTTGCGGCAACCTTTTGCCCGCCGATGTGGCCATTGTGGAATCAGCGCGCGAGCCGGCCTGGACTGAGAAGGCAGACGGATGGGGAGATGGCGTCGGCGCGGGAATCAGGCCAACCCATTACCCATCGTGCGAAGATAGATGCGCTGGAGGAAATCATGAAGATCTCGCGTCGTCAGTTTGTCGAAGCATCCGCATTGGGCTGCGCAACTGCGCTCCTGCCCAGCATAGCCTTCGCTGGGAGCAAGAAGATGCCGACTCGTCCGTTCGGCAAGACTGGAGTGAAGGTCCCAATCCTCGCCTTTGGCGGGGGGAGCCGCTACCTGATGTATCAGAATGCAGATGAGGCAATTGCCGTGTTGAACCACGCCATTGATCTCGGCATAAGCTACATCGATACGGCGCACGAGTATGGCGAACATGGCGAGAGCGAGTTGCGGATTGGCGAAGTGATGAAGACGCGGCGCAATGAAGTGGTGCTGGCAACGAAATTCATCGCCCGCAAATCCGACGAGGCCAAGCGCATGATTGAGAGCAGCCTGCAACGGCTGCAGACCGACCACGTGGATGTGCTCCATATTCATAGCCTGGGACGCGCTGAAGATCTTGCTGCAATTGAAGCCCCGGACGGCGCATTGAAAGCGCTTTACTGGGCGCGCGACCAGAAGATGACGCGCTTCGCGGGTATAACCAGCCATACCGATCCGCATACATTGGCAGCGGCGCTGGAGCGGCACGACTTCGATTGTACTCAGATGGCCCTGAATGCGGGTTTGACGCGCATGGATTTTGGGACAAAGAATAAGGCGATTCCGATGCCGGAGGGCAACTTTGAAACCGTCGCGTTGCCGGTGGCCAACCGCAAGAAACTCGGCGTGATTGCCATGAAGGTCTTCGGGCAGGAGTGGCTGCTGGGTAAAGCTCCGGTTGAGAAGCTGGTCTATTTTTCCATGTCCCTTCCGGTGAGCACGGCGGTCATTGGAATGCCGAAACGCGAGTATGTGGAACGGAACGCCGCGCTGGCGCGAGACTTCGCACCGCTGCCCGACGCCGAAATGCGGCGAATATCAGACTCGATCGCCGATGAGCACAAGGCGGCGATGGGTGCATTTCTTCGCAGCCATATTGACGCGTGACAGATCACATCGATGCGCCGTGTTTTGATTCTGCCTTTTCTGAAGGTATTCATGTCCCGTCAGAAGTCGCACATAAGGTTGCCGGATACGGACTCTCGCGGAGAATGGGAGCCTTTACCTTGAGATGAATCAAGAAGGCATGGTGAAATACGCCGACGTTCCAAAGGCAGAAATGCCATGCCGGCGCTTTTTGCAGGGCTTCGAGAGAAGCCAGTGAATCGATCCCTCTGCAGGTGCTCATTTCAGTACAGTGCCAGCCCACGAGGTACGCAGGGTAACGTTGGCCGGGATTCTTGTTCGTTTGAGTGCTCCGGCTTGAGGCAAACGAGTCGGTGAGGCGGGAAGCTGTCTATGCTCTCCGCTGCCGTGCGATAAACGCATCAGAGATCGCGCGGGATTGACTGAATCCGCTTGCCTGATGCCGGAGCGTTTATACTTTCTGAGACCGAAAGGATTTGAACGTATATGGCGAAGAGTGTTAACAAGGTCATTCTTTTGGGCAACGTGGGCAAGGATCCGGAGATTCGCTCCACCGGCGGCGGCACCATGGTGGCCAACTTCACGCTGGCAACAAGCGACCGGCAGAAGGACGCGCAGGGCAACTGGCAGGATCACACCGAGTGGCACAATCTGGTGGCCTTCGGCCGTACCGCCGAGATTATCCGCGATTACGTAAAGAAGGGATCCAAGCTGTATATTGAGGGCAAGATCCAGACGCGGAGCTGGGACGACAAAGAAACCGGCGCCAAGCGCTACCGGACTGAGATCATCGTCAACGACCTTTCACTGCTCTCAGGCCGCGATGAAGGCATGCCGAGCCGGGCAGCCAATTCGAACTCGGCGGCCAACTTCGACCAGCGCACGCCGGCTGGTTCAAACGACTACGCGCAGTCTGCCGAGATTTCTGACGAAGATATTCCGTTTTAGGGCGGGCTTGAGTTTCCATTTTCAAAATTCTGTCGGATCGCTCTGGATTCGAGCCATTTCCTGTTGTTGGAATCCCGCGGCCACCCACCTTTTCCGCAAGATGAGCGCACGGTGGGGGGCCGGGCGGGTTACTGCTTTTGCGGATTGGGGCTGCTGGAGGAGGATGAGCCGCCGGCCGTAGGGGTCAGGTTGGTGATGTGAATGCTGGCTTCGATCTCGGGAACGACACCGTCGTTGACCTGCACCTCAGTCGGTTTGTTGAGAACGAGGATACGGCGCACGATTCTGGCGCGCGCGGGAACCAGAACCCGTTGCGTGACCGAGCCATCAGGCGAGCGCACGCTGACGGGAACTTCGGCCGCGGCATAGCCGTTATTGGCGATATTCACGGCAACCAGCCATGACCCCGGCGAAGCGACGCTGGGGTACACGCCAGCGATACTCAGGTCAGGCAGTCCCTTGTCGGCATCGATCCAGTCGGAAAAGAACCAGGAGAGATCCCGGTTGCCGGTCTGCTCCAGCAGTTTCTCAAAATAACTTCGGCCTGACGGCGAGCCCACGTCTTCGGCGGGATTGTAAGCGCGAAATGCGGAGGCGAGTGTACTGTCGCCCACAATGTCGCGCAGCATCCACAGAACATAGGCGGCCTTGACGCGATAGTAGACGGGCGAATAGGCCTCATTGAGCGGCTGGCCGGAGCTCTGGCCGGGGCTGGAAGGCTCCGCCAGAGCCAGCGCGGATCGAAAGGCTTCGAGTGATTCGAGCGCCTTTTTGCGGCCGCTCTGCTTTTCAATCCAGAGCGTGCGCATAAACTGGGCTACGCCTTCGCTGATCCATGCGCGGGGCGACGGCATCCATGCGTGGGTGAGTGCGTGGGCCAGCACGCTATCCAACTGCTCGGCTGGTGCCGGCTGGACGGGGATTGCCAGCAGAACGCCGGTCTCAAAGGGCGCATCGCCTGCGCCGGGCAGATCAAGGATCGTGAGTTGCGAGCGGGGCCGCTCTCCGAGCCAGTCCTGCAACAAGGGCGTGACATCGGAAATGGCCGTACTCCAGGCAGGCACCGCGGCGGCATTCGTGGGAAGCGTCCAGAGGGTGGCGTTGGTGGCTTTGTGAGGCTCGCGGTTGGCTATAAACAGGCTGGGCGTTTCAAACCCGAGCGTGGCGCCGGCGACGTTGGCGGTCGCTACGCCCTCGACGTCGACGCCGGCGTTAGTGATGGAAAGCGGCTCGGGATAGCCATTGATCACCGCCACGGTGGGCGCGTTACCGATGGAAAACTCGACCGACAGCCGCAGCTGGAAATGTACGCCTGTCATGTGCAGCTTGTGCTCGCCCATCTCGTCGAAGACACGCGCGCCGTCACCCAGAATCACGGGCACGCTGGATACCGGGTACCAGACCACATTGCCAAAGCCACGCAGACCGGTGAAATCGAGTCCGATGCGGTCCCAGTCCGAGTGGAGTGCGACGTCCTCCGGCGTGCCGATGGCGATGAGCCGCTTGGCGGTTTGCTCAATGGCGCCGGAGTAGGTGACGTCAAGCTGCATGGAGGCGCCGGGAGCCAGTGGCTGGGCGAGCGGTACCGCCGCCTCGTGTAGCTGGCCGGTGTGATCCTCGTCGGAGTTGAGGGTGGCTACGGGAAAATGCACGTCCTTGTTTTCGACGCGAATTCGCTCCCAGTTCAGCGAAGAGGAGATTTGCAGCGGAATGAGCGGCAGCGGACTCTGGCCGCTGTTGCGCACGGTCAGAAGGGCCCGCACGGCAATGTAATGCTCGGCTGGGCGCAGATGCACATCCATCTCGTAGGCGGTGAAGGCAACGGCCGCGCGTTCGGCGTCATTTGCCGTTGGAGCGGCCGTCTGCGACCCGGCTGCCGCACCGGCCTGCGCGGAGGTTTGGCCATTGTTGCCGGTGGAGCGGGAAAAGATGACCTGGCCGGGAGCTTCGGGCGTCTGCCTGGGCTGTGGCGCATTCGTAGAGGGCGCGGATCGTGGCGAGGCAGGTGGATTGCTGCTCTGAGCCGCGGCGGAAAAAACCGTGAGAGCAACAGCAGCCAGTGGAACGGCTACAGCCCTCACAAAGAAATACTTCATGAACCCAGGCCTTTCTGCTTTTGTAGCTTGGACGCGGCCGCGGCTCCGGAGAGAGCATTGGAGGCCGTGCGGGCGGCGCTGCGGCGCTGGCGGAAGGCTTCATAGAGCACCACCGCGCCCGCCGTCGAGACGTTGAGCGAGCTGACGCCGCCCGCCATGGGAATGCGCAGCAGAAAGTCGCAGGATCTGCGGACCAGATCGTGCAGTCCGGCACCCTCGCGGCCCAGCACAATCACGCAGTCGCCGGTCAGGTCGAACTGGTCATAGTCAGTGGCGCCGCGCTCGTCGAGGCCGGCGATCCAGAGGTTATGGCGCTTGAGGTCTTCGATGGCGCGGACCAGGTTCACCACGCGGGCGATGCGCAGGTGCTCGGCCGCGCCGGCGCTGGCCTTGAGGGCGGCAGGGCTAAGCGGCGCTGAGCGGCGCTCGGTGACGATGACGCCATCCACGCCGGCTCCGTCGGCCACGCGCAGCAGCGCGCCGAGGTTTTGTGGATCCTCAATGCCGTCCAGAGCAAGGATCAGCCGGGCAGGATGGCTCTTGGCGCTCGAATCGGCCGACCCAGCTTGGGGTGAGGCCGGCTGGAAGAGGTCTTCGATGGAGAGGAACTCCTGGGGGCGGACGAGGGCAACAATTCCCTGATGGGCCGTGGTCTTGGCCAGCAGCGTCAACTGTTCGCGTGACTCCTGGCGCACGCGCACCCCAGCCTCGCGGCACGCGGCCACCAGGTGATCAATGCGGTCGTCCCGCCGTTCACGGGCCACAAGTACGTGGTCGAAGCGGCGGCGCCCGGCGCGCAATGCCTCTTCCACCGGGTGCAGGCCGTACAGAACTTCCATATTTCTAGTTTAGATGGCCGGGCTTCAACGGATGGTTCTGTCCGGCGGAGCCAGGACGATTGCATGAAGATATTCTTTTAACTCATTATGATTCGTTTGCCAGCGTGCCGGAGGCGCATGGGCTGCTAGCCCGGCTCTTCAGCTTGGGCAAAATGGCCCCAAAGAGGGAAGCTCAGTCCGGAGGGGCGATTCCAGTTTTTCCAATCCGAGTTCGTGCGACTGTTCTGCAGTGCCCCCTACAGGCGGATGCAACGTGTGTCGTCCGGACGGGCGCGGCGACCGTGTGTGGGGCTGGCCCAGGGTGAAGATTCCGCATTTTGGACTCGTCGTACACTTTTTCGTCGTCTCGCTGAGGCTTTTGTCGTCTAATAGAACATGATGACTTCCGCATTCATCAAGCCATTCTTTGCAAAGCGCTCTGTGACCGTGGCCGACGAGGAGGCACGGCAGGAGAGTCTGATTGTTGCCCGCGGGCTGAAGCGCCAGGAAGCCGGCCTGCTGGATCAACTGATTGTCCGCTACCAGCACCGGCTGATGCGGTATCTGCTGTTTTTAACCAGTAATCGCGAGATGGCTGAGGACCTCTTTCAGGAGGTTTGGATGCGGGTGCTGGTGCGCGGCGCGCAGTTCAATGGCAAAGCGAGGTTTGAGACCTGGCTATTTACAATCGCCCGCAACCTTGTGATCGATCAGCGGCGCAAGCGGACAATGAGCAGCCTGGACGAACTGTTCGAGGCGGGAGGAGAGGACGACCGGCCCTTGAGCTTCGAGGCGGCGACCGGCGACCCTACTCCGTTTGACCGCTTTTCGAACCTGGAAGACCGGGAGAGGATCGCGACGGCGCTACTTGAGTTGGACACGCTGCACCGCGAGGTGCTGGTGCTCCGGTTTCATGAGGAGATGTCGCTGGAAGAAATTTCCAAGGTGACTCGGGCTCCGCTCTCGACCGTAAAATCGAGACTCTACCGGGGAATGGCTATGATGAAGCCGAAACTGGAAGGCGATTCTCAGCGCTAAACAGGAGGCTGTGTGAAGACCGCAGGGGTATCTGGTGGCATGACAAGCGTAGGCACACGCGCGAGAGGCAATGCAGATTTGCTTTCGGCGCTTACCGGGAGCCAGGCTGACCGGGAGCGCACTGCGGCCTATCGTACCCGCCGTGTAGTGATGGCTTCGCTGGGAGTTATGCAGGACCGGAAGGCCGGCCAGAGACGGAATCGTGCCGTAGCTCTGGCAGCCATTGTGCTTGTGGTGCTGGTGTTGGGGCCGTTTGCCTGGCGTGTGGCGGACGACCTGATTGGCGGCGAGCGCCTGACCGACCTGACCACCCAGTTCAGCCTTTGGGTCTGCATCTTCTTGCCCGCCGTAGTGGCGGCAGTGCTGGTAGCCGGCTGGGCGCGCAAGAACTCATGATTTATGTGAGACTTGCGAAATTCCAGCGGGTTCCGTTTCTTTTTGAGAGAGATTCCATGCTGTCTTTGGAATTGAGTTGATATTGAAAAGGATTACCGCTCCATGCGGGAAAACTGACTTTATAAAGACAAATGGCTCTGGGATGCATCATTTCCTGACCGGCTCTAGAAGACTCGCTGGGCAATTTCAGCCCGTAGCGCTCCAGGTACCTGCCTGTGAGCAACTTCTCTTCCTCCTTTCCCGTCCATTAAGAAGGGGATTAAGCTGAGCTTAATCTTTGATGTGGCGCTCCGAGGGAGGGACCGCCCATGGTTGATCCGCAATCTATTCAAGTGAACGAAGACGAGCGTTGGTTTCCGATCTGGTCGATTATAGCTGCTGCCTTGGCGTTTCTGGCGATGGAGTACTACCTCTGGATGGTGGCGCCGGCGCACCGGCATCATCCACCGTCGGCCCTGGGCTTTCGCATCTACTTCAACCTTTCGTGGGGAATTCTGCTGGCGCTGTACTTTCTGATGGTGGGTTACATCAGCAAGGATGCGCCGCGCAGGGGCATGAGCGCGCGGTTCTGGATGCTGGTGTGCTTCGTGATGCCGGGAGGCATCGGCGCAGTTCTGTACTTTTTGCTGCGCCAGCCGGAGGTTTCTCGCTGTCCGGCGTGCGGCACGCATGTGCAGAGCGATTTCCACTTCTGCCCGCAGTGCAATTATCAGCTTACGGCCAGTTGTGGCAATTGTTTCCGCAGCGTGCGCATTACCGATCAGTTTTGCACCCGCTGCGGCCACGAGCTCGCTGGCGATCACATGCCAGCGCGGCTGCGGGTGATTGCCGAGTAAGCTCAGGCGCGAACCTGCGACGGCGGCCAAGCGCCGTGCCGAAGCGCAGCAGGAGGCATTGAGCCGCATGTCGGGACAGTAAGAAGAAGTGAGAGAAATACGGCACGGAAATTGACCCGTGTGAATGCCTCCTCCTACAATCAAGACTTTGGGTTGCATGTCCATCTCCGCGCTGATCATCGACGACGAACAACTAGCCCGCGAGGAGCTTAAGTATCTGTTGGAAGCGGTGGGCGGAGTCGAAGTCGTGGGCGAGGGAGGCAACGGCATCGAGGCGGTAAATCTGATCGAGGAATGCCAGCCCGACCTCGTCTTCCTCGATGTGCAGATGCCGGGTCTGGATGGCTTCGCGGTGCTGCAGCGGCTGATGGACCGCCACCAAGTCAAGGCTGGGTCGGGGAGTGGGGTAAACGTCGCTCCGCTGCCGCAGATTATCTTTGCCACCGCATATGATCAGTACGCCGTGCGCGCCTTTGACGTGAATGCCGTCGATTACCTGCTCAAGCCATTCGATCGTGTCCGCGTGGCGCAGGCTTTGGAGCGGGTGAAGGGGCGGATGGCAGGGGGAACTTCGGCTCCAGCGGGCGCAAATGCCGGGGCGCAGCAGGAGTATCCGATTGAATCGCAGCTCGATGCGTTATTGCGGCTGCTCAATGCTCCGCAGGGCGCGGCGCGGGCTACGCAGCCGGCCAAGCTGGTGGTGCAGGCACAGAGCCGGTTGCTGCTGGTAAACCAGGCGGAGATATGTTTCGCGGCCATCGACGAAGGCGTGATCCGCATTGTTACGCGAAGCTTCGAGGGACAATCGAAATGCCGTACCCTTGAGGAACTCATGGAGTTGCTGGACCCTGCCCGGTTCTGGCGCGCGCATCGCGGCTTCGTCGTGAATATCGACCAGATCCGTGAGGTCGTTCCGTGGTTCAAGTCCAGCTATCAACTGCGCATGAATGACAAGCAGCAGACGGAGATCCCTGTGAGCCGCGCACAGACCAAGCGCCTGAAAGAATTATTCAACCTGTAGCAGATCGGGCTCTAGTCGTAGCGCTCGAAGACGATCTGTTTCTTGTGCCAGCCGAAGCCGGTAAGCAATTCGCGCACGCCGGAAACCATAAAGTTGAGTCCGCAGATGTAGGCGTAGATGTCGAAGTTCAACTGTGCAGCGGGAGTTGTTGGATCGACCGGCGGTTGCGGCAATGGTTGGCCGAGGCGTTCGGCGCGCTCTTTGACGATGCGGGTAATATGCTCCTGCACATGGCCGCGCAGGCCGGTCCAGCTTTCCTGAGCGCGGCTGAGCGTGGGCAGGTAGTGGAAATTGGGCTTGCGCCGAGCCAACTCCTCAAACTCTTCACGGTAGTAAATGTCGGTCTCGTAGCGCGTGCCGTAGACCAGCCAGATATCTTTGCCCTGACTGCGGTCCTCGCCGTTCTCAGGGAAGAGCCACTGCAAGTACGCGCGCATCGGGGCGACGCCAGTGCCGGTGGCTATCAGGATCGAGTCGGTGACAGGTTCGTGCAGGACAAAATGCCCGTGCGGCCCATGGATTTCAATCGTGCCGCCGACGGGCATGTCGGGTAGATCGGCCAGATGGTTTGAAAAGAAGCCTTCCTCCACGCGATTCACGCACAGCTCAAAGCGGTTGCCACTCGGCGCCGATGCAATCGAATAGGCGCGAGTCTGCTGCTTGCCGTGCGCGTCTGGCGCAACGGCTGAGACGAACTGCCCGGGGGAGTAGGGAAAGCTATCGAGTCTATCGACCACGAAGAGGAAGTGGTAGCACTGGGCCACTTCAGAGATGCAGACTTTCCGTTCGAGACGCGCTGTATAAAGCTCACGAGCCAAGGCAGTTCTCGCTTTTCGGGGAAGATTGGTCCGCCATGGACCTGGGGCGGCTCATTCAATGAGTTCATTATAAGTCGCCGGGCCGCGGGGCGCTATCTTCCAGGGAAAGGTTCCAGCAAGAAATGGGAGAGCGGGCAGCGAAAACCGGCTTTATTTCCGGCCAGCAGGCGGCGCATTTGTGAAGACGGGCTTGCTGCCGTCGGCGGTGCGGATGTCGTTATTGTTCATGGTCCAGTTCTTTGCGTTCGCAATGGTGCCTGCCGTGGTGGCCTGAATGTCAAGATGATCGAGGTGGAAGCCTTCAAGCGGGGCATCGGGATAGGCGCTTACGAGGAAGGCCGTCTTGGCGCCCGTAGCTTTGATGTTCCAGATGTGTACATTGCTGAAATGAGGTAGTCCCTGAGCGGGCGGCACGGGCGTGGCCAGCGATTTGTAGTAGGGAGGAATGCTTTTGAGTCCCGGCGGAATCCTGGCATAGCTGTAGCTGGGGTTCCAGTTCATGTTGATGTGGATGGGCACGGCTACGCCTTCGAGCGTGAGGTCATGGATGCGAATATTCGTGGCAGAACCGCCGCGTGTGCGCGCTGACTTGAAGAGAATGCCAGACGGGACGCCTTGCAGAGCGGTGATGTTGTAGACGTCGATGTTGCGGAAGCCTCCGGAAGTCTCGCTGCCGATGGTAATGGCCGCCGCCCCGCTGCGCACGATGGAGTCGCGCACCACGACATCTTCCGTGGGCCGGTTGACGCGCAGGCCATCGGAGTCGCGTCCGGATTTGAGGCACAACGCATCGTCGTTCACGTCGATATCGGCGTGTTCCACCAGCACATTGCGCGAAGAATCGATATCGATTCCGTCGGTGCTGGGGCCGCGCCCGTCTATATTGTTCCGAATGATGACTCCATCTACGTGAACATTCTGCGAGTATAGGACCTGCACGGTCCAGAACCCTGAACGTTTAAGGGTAATGCCGCCGCCGAGCAGGACATGCGAGGAGTCCTGAATCAGGACCAGGCGCGGCCTGCGCGCATCGTAGTCTGAGGCCCAGCGAAGGCCCAACGACTGATATTTGGCGCGTAAATCCCAGTACGACTTCCACCAGACAGGGCCATCGCCGTCGATGGTTCCTTTCCCAGTGAGCTTTACATCGTCCTGACTGCGTACGTTGATGAGAGCTGAAGGCCAGCTCATTTCGATACCGGCGATGCGCGTGGGCAATTCGGGATAGTCCTGGAGTCTCTGTGAACCGATCAGCGTTGAGCCCTCGGGAAGATCGAGAGTTACTCCAGACTTAAAGAACAGCGATCCAGTCAAATAAATTCCTGGCTTGAAAGTTATGATGCCGCCAACGGCAGCGGCCGCATCGATGGCTCTTTGGATGGATGC
>JAJZAL010000134.1 GCA_021799405.1 Acidobacteriota bacterium | reverse complement strand
GATCGGGTCTGCGGGCAGCTTCCTTGCCTACTGCTTCCCTGAGCCCTTCAAATTGCCCGCGGCGGACGTCTTCCAGGTTGGCACGGTCCGGCCGCGACGCCGCCGCTTCATAGAAAAAGACCGGTACACCGAAGCGCCGCCAGATCTCCATACCGGCCTGGCGGGCCAGCAGCACGCATTGCTCCAGCTTGATGCCGGAGACAGGCACAAAGGGGATGACGTCTGCCGCGCCGATGCGCGGATGGACCCCCTGCTGGCGGGTGAGGTCGATCAACTCGGCGGCCTTGCCCGCGCCGCGCACCGCAGCCTCCACCACCGCGGCCGGCTCTCCAGCAATGGTCACCACGGAGCGGTTATGGTCCGCGTCCATCGACCAGTCCAGCAGGTGCACGCCCTCCACGTGCATCGCGGCCACAATCGCCCTGACCCGCCGCGCATCCGTCCCCTCTGAAAAGTTGGGAACGCATTCCACCACTGGTCCGTTCATTCACGCTCCAAACGCGCTATTTCCAGAAGGTGTAATCCACCTGAACCTGAATGCTCGCATTGACGCCGGGATTGCGATCGCCGAGCGAAGCCGAAGAAATATGCACGCCGCTGACCTGTAGATCAATCGACCGCTTGGGCCGGAGGAAGTAATGAAGTCCCACGCCTCCTTGCGGCGAAAAGTTGAATACCGAAGTGCCGCCAGGCGTTCCGTGAGGAACGAGTATATCCGGCGGAAACTTGTGCGTGGTATAAATCAGTCCGCCCGCCGCTTGAAACCAGGGCTGAATGCGCCGCGAGTGGGTGAGAAAGTTCCAGCGAAAGATCACCGGGGTGATCGACACGCCGCGATAGGTTCCGCCTCCAACAGGCGCCACAAAGGGCTGCCCTGTAAAGTTGAAGACCTGCTCATGCGGTGGCGGGGTGTAGGCCTGCCAAAGAGGCATAATGTTCCCGGCGAACTCGAATTGGCCTGAGAAAATGCCCGCATGCACAACCGGCGTCAGAATTTTGCCGACCTGAAATCCTGCCCAGAAGAACTTGAAGTCGGAACGGCTGCTCACCCCTGTGCCCCAGTTCACAAATGGCCCGAATTCCCAACTTCGCGCATTGCGTACCTGGGCTACGGGGTTGGCCACCGCTTGGCTGCCCGCACCGCTCGGCGTCTGTGCGCGGCCCGCAATCGAAGCCGCCATTAAGAGATACAAAAGATTCCTCGCCCACCTGGTCAACAGTCTCTTTTCCCTCCACGGCAGTATTTGAGTCCCAAAAAAAGACCGCCACAACCGGGCGGCCCCTTGTACGCCTGCCTCAGGCCGGACTAACCGGCCGCGTGCTCCACCTGCTCTGCATCCATATCGAAGTTTGAGTAGACGTTCTGTACGTCGTCCAGATCTTCCAGCGCCTCCAGGAGACGGACCATCTGGCTTGCCGCAGCGCCTTCAAGCTTCGTGTACGTTGAAGCCACCATGGTCACTTCGCTCATCACCGTAGGAATCGCCGCAGCCTTGATTGCCGAGGAAACGGCTTCGTATGCGCCTGGATCGGTGGTGATCTCCCAACTGTCGCCCGCGTCGGTCAGATCTTCGCCCCCATGTTCCAGTACGATGTCCATCAACTGCTCTTCGGTTGCAGCCGACTTCTCCACGGCGATCAGGCCCTTCTTCGAAAACATGAACCTTACCGATCCGGCTTCGCCCAGGTTCCCACCATTCTTTGAGAAGGTGTGCCGAATCTCGCTCACGGCCCTGTTACGGTTGTCGGTCAGTACCTCGATGATGATCGCCACTCCGCCGGGACCGTAGCCTTCAAATGAGATTTCCTCGTAGGTAGCCCCTTCAAGTTCGCCGGTACCGCGCTGAATAGCGCGCTTGATGTTGTCGGCGGGCATGTTTTCTGCCTTCGCGGCCAGAATCGCCGTGCGCAGCCGCGGATTGCCGTCCGGATCCCCTCCGGCGCGGGCGGCAATGGTGATTTCCTTGATAAGACGGGTAAAAATCTTGCCGCGCTTGGCATCCAGCGCGCCTTTCTTGTGCTTGATAGTGGCCCATTTCGAGTGGCCGGACATAAGAACCTCGAACTAAGTAAAAATGCTGGCGCGGCATGCACCTACCTAGTGAGTATACCATTCGCAGAAGAGGCAAAACAGCACATTCCGGGCCTTGCCAACACATCGCAAAGGTGTTCCGGAAATCCTTCGGCACAGCCAGCCAGGAGGCGGCGTAGTAACATCAACCTAACCGCCGCTCCCGATTTTCAACCGGCGCGGGAAAGTCTGCGAGCCACATCGGCGAGCCGGCACTCACACACATTCCGAGCCCGTGAATAACTCATTGGGAGGGCAGGGTAAATTTGGCTTCAGTCAACCTTTCGCGCCGGCATCTGATTTTCGCTTTACTGCTGGCTGTGCTTATCATCACCTATCCATCTGGCGTTGCAGCATCTCCGGCTACGTTCGTCACCGCTCTCCCTGTGGCCCAGAATCAAGGCTTGCTTCGCTTGAATGCGCAACCCGGCTTCGGCCCCGCCGGCTACGCCAGCATTCAGTTTCCAGTCAATTTTGCTTATGGCCTGACCCCAAACTGGGCGATCTTTGTAAACGCGAACCAGGGATTTCTTGCGATGGACAAGAGCCCGTCGACCGGAGGTGCGGGAGATATGCTCCTCTTCATCCGGAATACGCTCTTCAAGATCGACAGGCCCCGGTCGACATTTCGCATAGCGCCACTGGTTGGCGCATCGCTGCCCACTGGCGCCAATCAATACACGGTGAATGGTCAACTTGCACCCGGTCAACTACAGGCCGGCTCCGGCACCGTAGACCCCTACGCAGGCATCACGATGGTTTGCGACGACGCAGTTTTTGGCGCGGCGTACGACGCGACCTATCGCCACAACCCGGCCGCGGCATCCGGCTATACCCCCGGCGACCGGTTTAATACGGATGGCCAGATCGAGTTCAGGCTGCTCCCGCTTCATCTGCCAGAGGAGGGTCTTCCCGATGAATTATGGCTATCCATTGAAAGCAATTACCAGGAGGAAGGAACCTCCCATAGTAACGGCATCTCTAACCCAGGCACGGCAAACAAAACCCTGAGGCAGGACGCCGTCTTCGAGTGGGCCACGCTGCATTGGGAGGTCGGCGCCGGCCAGCGGTTTACCGTCATGCAGAATTTCGAGACGCCACATCCGGTTACTGAACGTACGCGCACATTTCTCTTCTTTGAGTACTACCTTTCAATGCCGAACTGGCGCCATAGGGGCAAGAGATGAGCCGCTCACCTAAGCTTCGAGCACTCCTCTCTGTCGCGGCACTGCTGTTGGTTGCTTCGCTGGGATTTGCCGCTCCGCCACCCGTCATCACTCGCGTGTCCGCAACCCTGAATGGCGTAATCGCACCACGCGGCTTCTTTAATATTCTTGTGCCGCTCAGCAAAATACAGGGAGCGACAGCCGCCAAGCTCGATCTGAAAATCTCGCGCATCACCATCGACTTTGCCCCTGGTGCCACCGTGACTCAAAAGGAGATGCGCCAGGTCATCGTCGATGCCGGTTATCGCCCCGGTCCAATCGCAATTGTGCAACTTCCCGAAGAGGGTGCAGCCGAATCCGGTTCCGGCTGGATCAGGATCAAACATCCGAAGACCAGAAATCCGATTGCGCACTGGATTGAAGAGAACTTCTGAGATCCCCCTTCATCGAGGGCCAGTCAGAACGGTTGTTCATTAAGAGAAGACTTCAGCGTCGCGCAGCGCCGCTCCTTTGCGGTCTTTGTCCGAGACAATCACATTCTCTGGAGCCACCGGCCAGGGAATCGCCAGCTCCTGATCGTTCCAGACGATCGTGCGCTCGCCCGCCGGCGAATAGTAGTCCGTCACCTTGTAGGCAAAGCCGGCCACATCGCTCAACACCAGAAATGCATGCCCAAAGCCCGCCGGAATCCACAGCATCCGGCCATTCTCGCCGCTCAATTCAACGGCAACATGCTTGCCAAAGCAGGGCGAACTGCGGCGCAGGTCCACGGCCACGTCCAGCACCGCGCCATGCGTCACGCGCACCAGCTTGCCCTGCGGCTGTATCACCTGGTAGTGAATACCGCGCAGGACATTCTTTTTAGAGAGCGAAAAATTATCCTGCGGCCACGATGTTGGCAGTCCCGCCTCCGCCATCACGCGCTCGTTGTAGGTTTCGCAGAATGCGCCGCGGCCGTCGCGGAAGATCGCCGGCGCGAGCACGAGCACCCCTGGCAGCGAAGTCTCCTCAATTTTCATAGCTGATTTGCCTTTGCCGGAAAGTAGGGCTCGTGCAGGAGATTCAGCAGGTACTGGCCGTATCCGCTCTTGCGGATCGGCTGGGCCAGCGCCTCCAGTTGCTCCGCGGTGATGAATCCCTGACGGTAGGCAATCTCTTCCGGGCAGGCGATGTTCAGCCCCTGCCGCCGCTCGATGGTGTGCACAAAGAGCGCGGCTTCCAGCAGAGAGTCGTGCGTGCCCGTATCCAGCCAGGCCATGCCGCGGCTCATCGTCTCCACGTTCAGCGTGCCCGCCTCAAGGTAGAGCCGGTTCAGATCGGTGATCTCCAGTTCGCCACGTGCCGAGGGCTTCAGCGTGGAGGCCCGGTGCACCACGTCCCTGTCGTAAAAATAGAGGCCCGTGACGGCATATCTCGACTTGGGAGCCTTCGGCTTCTCCTCGAGGCTGATGGCCCGGCCTTCATTGTCAAACTCGACCACTCCATACCGCTGCGGATCCTCGACCGGATAGGCAAACACCGTCGCGCCCTGTTCGATCTGCGCCGCCGCCTGCAGTTGCCGTGAAAAGCCCTGGCCGTAGAAAATGTTATCGCCCAAAATTAAAGCACTGGTTGAATCGCCGATAAATTCCTTGCCGATCAGAAAGGCCTGCGCCAGTCCATCCGGGCTGGGCTGAACGGCGTATTGGATCTCGATGCCCCACTGGCGCCCGTCGCCCAGCAGATCGGCGAAGCGGCCCGTGTCCTGGGGCGTGGAGATCACCAGAATCTCGCGCAAGCCGGCCAGCATCAACGTGCTCAGCGGGTAGTAGATCATCGGCTTGTTGTAGACCGGGAGCAGTTGTTTCGACACGACATGCGTAACGGGATGGAGGCGCGTTCCAGATCCTCCCGCCAGGATGATTCCCTTCATAACTCAACTCGCTCCGAATAGTTCTGTCTAATCCATTCGCGGTAGGCTCCGGTCCGTACGCTTTCAATCCATGCAGGATTTTCCAGATACCAGCGCACAGTCTTTTGCAGGCCGCTCTCAAACACTTCCGCCGGCCTCCAGCCAAGTTCGCGGGAGAGCTTTGAGGCATCGATGGCATAGCGGCGGTCATGCCCGGGCCGGTCTTCTACGAACGTGATGAGCTTTCTGCGTGGAGGGGCGCCCGGCGCGGCGGGGCGCATCTCGTCTACAAGGTCGCAGATCGTCGTCACCACATCGAGATTGGCGCGCTCGCTGTTGCCGCCGATATTGTAGGTGTGCCCGACGCGGCCATTGCCCAGAACGGTGCGGATCGCCGAGCAGTGATCTTCCACAAACAGCCAGTCGCGCACGTTTTTGCCATCACCGTAGACAGGAAGAGGCTTGCCTTCCAGCGCATTCAGGATCATCAGCGGAATCAGCTTCTCGGGAAACTGAAACGGGCCGTAGTTGTTCGAGCAGTTGGTGGTAAGCACCGGAAGGCCAAAGGTATGGTGATAGGCCCGCGCCAGATGGTCCGAGGCCGCCTTGGAAGCGGCATAGGGGCTGTTCGGCGCATACGCGGTGGTTTCGGAAAAGGCAGGGTCGTCCGGACCCAGCGAGCCGTAGACCTCGTCCGTGGAAACATGCAGGAACCGGAAGGCGCTGCGACCGGCCTCGTCGAGCTTCGACCAGTACATCTTTGCCTGCTCCAGCAGAACAAATGTCCCTTGCACGTTGGTCCGGATAAAGGCCTCCGGCGAAGAAATGGAGCGGTCTACGTGGCTTTCCGCGGCAAAGTGAACGATTGCCCGCGGCTTGTGCTCACGCAGGAGCGATCCAACCAACTCCGCATCGCAGATGTCGCCGCGCACAAACAGATAGCGCGCATCGTTATCCAGGGAAGAGAGATTGGCGGGATTGCCCGCGTAGCTCAGTGCGTCCAGATTGATGACTGGCGAACCGATGGCTCGCAACCATGTCAGGACAAAATTGGAGCCGATAAATCCAGCCCCGCCGGTAACAAGAATTGTGTCGTTCGTAGGCAATCTCCAAGGCGATAGTATAAGACACAGAAGGTTTTAGCGATGGCTGTGGAAAGTCCTGAAGCAATAATTCCGTCCCACTCCGTGCAAGGAAGTACAGCGCCCGGCTAAAATTTTCGGTATATTAAAGATTCAGACTAGTCCCGGTTTCGGCTAGGCCTGCTCAGGCAAGCCCCTTGAATTTGGATCAGGGCGATTTTCATCAATGGAAATCGCATCGCGAATGTGTCTTCAAGGTAGGCATAGCACTCTGCACAGATAAAACGCTCATTGAAAAGGCTGCCATGCAAACATCGAACCACCGAATCCGCATTCCCCAGGCGCAAGGGCTCTATCATCCTCAGAATGAGCACGATGCGTGTGGCATGGGCTTTGTCGCCAGTATTCGCGGCGAGAAGAGCCATGAGATTATCCGCAAAGGCATTGAGGTTCTGATCAACCTCACTCACCGCGGCGCGGCAGGGTGCGATCCGGAGACTGGCGACGGCGCCGGCATCCTGATCCAGATCCCGCATGTCTTCTTCGCCCGCGAATGTGGCGAGTTGGGGATACAGCTGCCTGAGCCGGGCGCCTACGGTGTGGCAATATGCTTTCTGCCTGTGGAAAAGCACAGCCGCCTGCAGTGCGAGGGCGTCTTTGAGCGCATTGCCCAGGAAGAGGGCTGCGCTGTGCTTGGCTGGCGCGATACGCCGGTCAACGGCGACGCCATCGGCCGCGAGGCGCGCAACTCGCAGCCCTACATCGAACAGCTTTTTGTCGCCCGGCCCGAGGGCATGGATGAAGACAGCTTCGAGCGCCTGCTCTACAGAATTCGCCGCCGCACCGAGAATGAGATTGGCGCCTCTGACATCGAGGACAAGGAAACCTTCTATGTGCCCTCGTTCTCCTGCCGCACCATTATCTACAAGGGCCTCATGCTGGCCCCGCAGATCGACAAGTTTTACTTTGAGCTGGCTAACCCGCTCGTCACCAGCGCGCTTTGCCTGATCCACCAGCGCTTTTCCACCAACACCTTCCCCAGTTGGAAGCTGGCGCACCCGTACCGCTATGTTTGCCACAACGGCGAGATCAACACCATCCGGGGCAACATCAGCTGGATGAACGCACGCCAGTCTGTGCTCAAGAGCGCTCTCTACGACGGCAAGATTGACGATCTCTATCCGGTCATCATGCCCGGCGGCAGCGATTCCGCCTCGCTCGACAACGCGGTGGAATTCCTTTTCCAGTCCGGCCGTTCCCTGCCCCACGTCATGGCGATGCTGATCCCCGAAGCCTGGGCCGGCAACCCCGACATGGACGAGGACAAGCGCGCGTTCTACGAGTATCACGCCTCGCTGATGGAGCCGTGGGACGGCCCGGCGGCGATTGCCTTCACCGACGGCCGTGTTATCGGCGCCACGCTCGACCGCAACGGCCTGCGCCCCGGCCGCTACATCGTCACTAAAGACGATCTGGTAGTGCTGGCCTCCGAGGCTGGCGTGCTTGAGGTTCCCGACGAGGATATCCGCAAGAAGGGCCGCCTGCAGCCCGGGCGCATGTTCCTGGTCGACACCGTGCAGCAGCGCATCATCTCCGACGCTGAAATCAAGAAGCAACTGGCCTCGCGCCAGCCCTACGCCGATTGGCTGAAGCAGCAGCAGGTCACGATTGAGATGCTGCCCGAGCCCTCGCGGATCATCGCGTCCAATCCCGAAACCCTGCTGCGCCGCCAGCGCGCCTGTGGTTACAGCGAAGAGGACTTGCGCATTCTGCTGGCGCCGATGGGCGCGAAAGGCGAGGAGCCGGTCGGCTCCATGGGAACGGACGTTCCGCTCGCCTGTCTGTCGGACCGGCCTCAGTCGCTCTTCAATTACTTCAAGCAGCTCTTTGCGCAGGTCACCAATCCGCCGATCGATCCGATCCGCGAAGAGCTGGTGATGTCGCTCATCAGCTACATCGGCACCGAGCGCAACATTCTGGCCGAAAAGCCGGAGAACTGTCACACGCTCAAGCTGCCGCATCCAATCCTGAGCAACCGCGACCTGGAAAAGCTGCGCCGCGTGTCTTCCGGAGACCTGCTGGCCACCACGCTTCCGGCGCTCTTCCGCGCCGCGGATGGCGAAAGGGGACTCAAGCACGCGCTCGACGACCTGAGCAATCGCGCCGCGCACGCGGTCAACTCCGGCTACTCGCTGCTCATCCTTTCGGATCGCGGCGTCGATCCCACCTATGCGCCGATTCCCAGCCTGCTCGCGATGGCCGCCGTTCACAACCGGCTGGTGCGCGACAAGACGCGCACACAAGTGGCGCTCATCATCGAGAGCGGCGAGCCGCGCGAGGTCATGCACTTCGCCCTGCTGATCGGCTACGGCGCCAGCGCCATCAATCCGTATCTGGCGATTGAGACTCTGCACGACCTCAAGCGCCGCGGCCTGCTGCCAGACAATGTAACCGCTGAGTACGCGGAAAAGAACTTCATCAAGGCGATCAACAAGGGCCTGCTCAAGACCATCTCCAAGATGGGCATCAGCACCCTGCAAAGCTATCGCGGCGCGCAGGTCTTTGAGGCCGTGGGCCTGAACGAATCTCTCGTCGAAGCCTACTTCCCCGGCACCGCTTCCCGGATCGAGGGTGTGGGCCTGGATGTGCTGGCGCGCGAAGCGCAGTTGAAGCATGCCTACGCCTTCCAGCCGCTCACCGATTCTGAAACCGACCTCTCCGTCGGCGGCCAATACCAGTACCGCGTGGATGGCGAGTATCACCTGCTGAATCCGCTCACGATCAGCAAGGTGCAGCACGCGGTGAATCAGAACAGCGCGGCCGTCTTTCAGGAATACACCGAGATGATCGACGGGCAGAACCGCAGTCTTTGCACGCTACGCGGTCTTCTCAAGCTCAAGTACGCTGCAAAACCGATCCCGATTGAGCAGGTGGAACCGGCCAAGGAGATCGTCAAGCGGTTCACGACAGGCGCGATGAGCTTCGGCTCCATCAGCAAGGAAGCGCACGAAACCCTTGCCATTGCCATGAACCGCATCGGCGGCAAATCCAACACCGGCGAAGGCGGCGAGGAAGAAGCACGTTTCACGCGCGACCCGAATGGCGACTCGCGCCGCAGCGCCATCAAGCAGGTGGCCAGCGGCCGCTTCGGCGTGACGACAAATTATTTGATCAACGCCGACGAACTCCAGATCAAGATGGCGCAGGGCGCCAAGCCCGGCGAGGGTGGACAGTTACCCGGCCACAAGGTGGACGAAGTGATTGCCAGAACGCGCCACTCCATCCCCGGCGTGGGCCTGATCTCGCCGCCGCCGCACCACGATATCTACTCGATCGAGGATCTGGCGCAGCTCATCTATGACCTGAAGAACGTCAATCCGCAGGCGCGTATCTCCGTCAAGCTCGTATCCGAGGTTGGCGTCGGCACCGTGGCTGCAGGCGTTTCCAAGGCTCATGCCGACGTCGTGCTGATTTCGGGCGACACCGGCGGAACGGGCGCTTCGCCGCTCAGCTCCATCAAGCATGCCGGCCTGCCGTGGGAGCTCGGCCTTGCCGAGACACAGCAGGTTCTGCTGCTCAATGATCTGCGCAGCCGTATTCGGGTGCAGACCGATGGCAAGCTGCAGACGGGCCGCGATGTGGTCATCGCCGCGCTGCTCGGCGCCGAAGAGTTCGGCTTTGCCACCATGCCGCTCATCAGCCTGGGCTGTATCATGATGCGCAAATGCCATCTGAACACCTGCCCGGTAGGTATCGCCACGCAGGACCCGGTTCTGCGCGCGCGGTTCACCGGCACGCCCGAGCACGTCATCAACTTCTTCTTCCTCATCGCCGAACAGATGCGCCAGCACATGGCCCAGCTCGGATTCAAGACCGTGGATGAGATGGTGGGCCGCGTGGACAAGATCGACGCCTCTGTCGCCGCTGAGCACTGGAAGGCGAAAGGCATCGATCTTTCTTCGATCCTCTATGCTCCCACACTACCCGCACGCGTTGCGCGCCGCTGCGTGCAGGCTCAGGATCACGGACTCAGCCAGGCGCTGGATCACGCGCTGATCGCCAAAGCGGGCCCGGCACTCGAGTCCAAGACGCCTGTTTCGGCCAGTTTCTCCATCCGCAACGTGCATCGCACCGTAGGCGCCATGCTTGGTGGCCAGATTGCCCGCCGTTATGGATCGGCCGGCCTGCCGGACGGGACCATCCACTTCCGCTTCCAGGGATCGGCAGGACAGAGCTTCGGCGCTTTTGTCCCAACCGGCGTAACCCTCGAACTGGAAGGCGATTCGAATGATTACCTTGGCAAGGGTCTCTCTGGCGGGCGCATCATCGCCTATCCGCCCAAGACTTCGAGCTTCCTTCCCGAGGAAAGCATCCTCGTCGGCAACGTTGTTCTATACGGCGCAACCTCCGGCGAAGTCTTCCTGAACGGCATCGCCGGTGAACGCTTTGCGGTTCGCAACTCCGGCGCCACCGCCGTCGTGGAAGGCGTAGGCGATCATGGCTGCGAGTACATGACCAACGGCCTGGTGATCGTGCTGGGGTCCACCGGCCGCAACTTCGCTGCCGGCATGAGTGGCGGAATCGCCTTTGTCTACGACGATCAGGGCGACTTCTCAACACGCCGCTGCAACCGGACCAGCGTGGATCTCGAACCGCTCACGGACCAGTCTGACGTGAACCGCGTGCGCGGCCTGCTTGAGCGCCATCGCGATCTGACCGGGAGCCCGCGCGCCGCCTGGGTGCTGGAGCACTGGGCCAGCGAGCAGGCAAAGTTCATCAAGGTCTTCCCGCACGAGTACAAGCGCGTACTCGGCGTGCCGCGCGTCGAGTCGGTCTACGTTTCTCCCACATCACAGTCGCCTCTGGTGGCGGCCACGGCAGAGGTGCAACATGGGTAAGGTAACCGGATTTCTGGAGCTTAAGCGTGAACAGCCGACCCGCCGCAAGGTTGAGGAGCGGGTAAAAGACTGGTTCGAGATTTACGAGCCTTTCCCTGAAGAAAAGCAGCGCGAGCAGGGCGCGCGCTGCATGGACTGTGGTGTGCCCTTCTGCCACAACGGCTGCCCGGTCAACAACCTGATCCCCGACTGGAATGACCTGGTTTACAACGGCCGATGGGAAGCCGCTATCCGCCGCCTCCACTCCACCAATAACTTCCCTGAATTCACTGGCCGCATCTGCCCGGCTCCCTGCGAGGCCTCCTGCGTACTGGGCATCAATCAGCCACCGGTTTCCATCAAGCTGATCGAGCGCAGCATCATTGAACGCGCCTGGGATGAGGGCTGGATTCATCCTGAACCGCCGGAGGAAAACACCGGCAAGCGCGTCGCCGTGGTGGGCAGCGGTCCATCCGGTCTTGCCGCCGCCCAGCAGTTGCGCCGCGCCGGTCACTCGGTCACCGTCTATGAGAAGAACGACCGCATTGGCGGCCTCCTGCGCTACGGCATCCCCAACTTCAAGCTGGAAAAGCACGTCGTCGACCGCCGCCTGGAACAGATGCGCGCGGAAGGCGTTACCTTCCTGACCAACGCGCATATCGGCGTCAACGTTCCCGTGCAGTCTCTCACCGAGCACTACGACGCCATCGTGCTCTGCGGCGGCTCCGAGCAGCCCCGCGACCTTAAGATTCCGGGCCGGGAACTCAAGGGAATCCACTTTGCCATGGAGTTCCTGCCGCAGCAGAATCACCGTAACGAAGGCGATCCCGTCGATCCTTCCACGGCGATTCTTGCCACCGGCAAGCGCGTGATCATCATCGGCGGAGGCGACACCGGCGCCGATTGTCTGGGCACGAGCCTTCGGCAAGGCGCAAAGAGTGTCCACCAGTTTGAGATTATGCCCAAGCCGCCGGCCGACCGATCACCCATGACTCCCTGGCCGCTTTGGCCGCTCCAGTTGCGTACGGAAAGCTCGCACGAAGAGGGGGGCATCCGCGACTGGACCGTAAACAGCATCAAGTTCACCGGAGACGAGCACGGCAACGTCAAGCAGCTTCATGCTATTCGTGTCGGCCCGCCACCCAAGTTCGAGCCTATCCCCGGCACCGAATTCACACTGGATGCCGATCTGGTGCTGCTGGCGATGGGCTTCCTCGGGCCCGTCCGTACCGGTATGATTGAGCAGTTGGGTCTGGCCCTCGACAACCGCGGCAACGTGGCTACGACGAACTACATGACTTCCGTGGAAGGCATCTTCGCCGCTGGCGATATGCGGCGCGGCCAGTCATTGGTGGTCTGGGCCATCTCCGAAGGCCGAAAGGCAGCGGCAGCGGTCAACAGCTACCTGGCCGCAAAAGAATCCCGTTCCCCTCAGATCCATCGCGCCCTCGTTTAGAGTAACCCCGGTGGAGATTCCCGTCTGCATGAATCTCCACCATGAATTGCAGGTGGTATACCAACAACCCATAGATTCTGCTTCCCGCAACTCAGACCGGCAAGCTGAAAGGACCGGAAGGCGCGGAAGTCTGCCCGGGAAGTCAGCGGAACATCCGGCAAGCTAGCTCGTCATGAGCCTTTGTTCAGAAAGATTCTCGACTGCTTAAAGTACCAATCGTTATGATGACACTGCCTTCCATTTTCTGGTATGCTGTGCGCACAATCCCGGCCGGAAGAGCTTGCTTCAGGTTGTTATTCCTGTCTGGAAGTGCTGAAATGCTTAGTTTTTCTTGGTTAGCATGCCCTCGACCCAACATGAGGTTCAATCATTGAACTCTCCTGCGAGCCGAACCACACCGTTGCACGCACACCCCATGCTGAAGCAATCTGGTCTAACGGTCACCATCGTCATTTGTACCCGCCATCGCCCGGCAGCTTTGAGAAACTGTCTCCAGGCCATTGCCCGGCTGAGTCCGCCCGCAGATGACGTTCTCGTAATTGATAATTCCGAGGGAGATCCCGAAACGGTAAAGGTTGCGGGCGAATTTGCGGTTCGCTATCTGGTGGAAGCCGGTGCGGGATTGAGCAGGGCACGCAATCGTGGACTGGCCGAATGCGGCTCCGACATCATCGCTTATGTGGACGACGACGCTCTGCCTTGCGAGAACTGGCTGGAGCTGATTCTTGAGCCCTTTTCCGATCCGTCAGTTGGGTCGGTGACAGGCGACACGATCCCTCCCGGCGTCACGGCCGATGCCGGTCACTTCCCGCCGAGCCGTTCCCTCAGCAGGAAAGATCGCCAATGGTTTGAAATCGCAACCTTTGGAGGGTTGGGCATGGGCACGAACATGGCCCTGCGCAAGTCCGCCTGCGTTGAGTGGAAGGGCTTTGACGTGCGACTGGGCAGAGGCGCCCCGCTGCAGATCTCTGAAGAAAGCCATGCCTTCGCTTCTCTTCTGAATGCGGGCTACCGCGCCGTCCATGTGCCAGCCGCGGTTGTCGTGCATCCATCCAAGCCAATCGATATCGAACGGATCGAAGAAGAGGCAACCTGCTCCGTTGCCTATTGGCTGCTATTGTTCTTCGAATTTCCCGGGCACCGCTTCGACATGGTGAGATTCCTCTCCCGGCGCTTGCGAGGAGAATCGCTGACCTGGCCGCGCGATCCTCAAACCCCTGGCGAAATCATCTCCAGCGGATGGCGCGTCCGCTTGAAAGCAGGATTGGCCGGAGCGCTGCTCTATCTTCGTTCCAGAAGACTTCGCGAAAAGTAAGAAGCCGCCATATCCCCGATCATGTGAATTCAGGATAGAGTCGCACGCCCCTACCCCGACCTGCCGAGCGCCATTGCCTTGTGAAGCCAGTGAATCCGCCGCCTGATTTGTAATGCGCGCACGCCCAGATTGCAGAAGAACGGAACATCAAAAAGCAGTTCTCCAAGGCCGCACGCGGGAGACAGAACCAAATCTGTGGCCTCCGGAGACATCGCGGCAATCCTGCGTAACGTCAGCTTCCAGCGGGGCGCCCTGCCGAGCGAGCTTAAGTGGCCCGTGGTCCAGGCATCCGGATGCTCTTGCCCGAACCTCACGTCGGCAATCGCAAACGCCTCGGCATCACGAATCAGATCAGCGTGCGTTTTCGCGTAATACTGATACGCGACAGCCCGTTCAACATAGACGGAGCGCGCTCCTTGCCTGAAGAGACGGACACCCAACTCC
>JAJZAL010000427.1 GCA_021799405.1 Acidobacteriota bacterium | reverse complement strand
TGCAGGCCTTACTGAAAATCAGCGACGTCACATTTCTGTCTCGCGAAAGAGTGAAATCAACTTTCATGGATGATTTCCGCGCATTGATGACAGAACTGATACCAGAAGAAAGAAGATCCTTCGACTGGAATGATCCACAACACGACCCAGAGGCCAAGTACCTTGTTGACTGCCGGATAAATGGTATGAAGCGACCGCTACACATTTTTGCTCTCCTGAACGACCATCGTACGCAGGTGGCAACTATCACAATGCTGCAGTTTGAAAAGTGGGGTCTAAAGTTTCACTCTCTGGGCATCTTTGAAGACCAGGAAAACATTAATCGTAAAGATCTGGCCCGCTTCACAGATGTCTGCGAAAAGCAGTTTTCAAGCCTCGGAACCAACAAGGATCGCATCGGATCATACCTGGAAGAAATTCTGCGTGGGTAGCTCCTTCCTCGCCGACATCGAACTCCGTCCCTTCAAGTTAGAAAGCATCACTGACCTTGAACCTGTCGGCCTCGCGGCTTCATTTGTGGCATGATTTTTACCTTTCTTTCACGTCGAAATTTGCATGGAATGCTGGTAATGGTGCTGGGAAAGAGGGGGTGTACTCACGAAAAGGAAAAAATCGTACGCTTAGCTTCGCAGTGAGATGACGAAAACATCTAGGGAGGCCTCGTCAGGATCGCCTCGCCAATCGAGTCTTGATCTAGTCATACTTTTGCATGCATGGCTTTGGCAATTGTCTTGAAGTCCGCCTTGCTAATCTCAAACAGGCCATAGCGAAACATGTAGCCCCAATTAGTCCTGCCGGAAGTAAACGTAAGCTGATCAAGTAGGGGGCGAATAGGAGCTTCGGTGCTTTTTACGTATGTAAGGCGCCGCCGCCACGGTTTAAAGTCGCCCTCGTCCACCTGCCATATCTCGTCATCCGTAATTTTCCCGATTGCGGTAAAAGCCTTAAGTGGTTCGCTCCCGCCCAGGCTTTCTTTCGGAGAATAATAGACAAAACCGTCACCCGCCTTCATTCTCGCCAGGGGCTCCCGTTTGCCGTGCCCGATCTGAGCCATGCCCAGGCTTACGGCACGCATAACATGTTCTCTAGACACGACACCCAGCCAGTACTTCATGAAGTTCTCTCGGCCTTCTTAATCAGGTTTCTGGTGGACCTTTCGAGGTCGGACTGCTGGTTCTTGCCCAGTATTTTTGCCCAAAGCCAGCCCGTCGGCCTCCCAATTGTCACGATAATGTTTACCGCCGTGTGGCCATTTTCGTGATTGATGACGTGGTCAAACTTCAGCCTTGCGCCCAGCAAATGGGACTCATCAACAAACCTCTTGGTTCATTCTAACCAGGGGCGGGCTAGGAAGAGCCTGAGACTGGAACCCAGCGGCCACATCTTTGAGACTTTCCATGAGGGCTGGGACTTTGCCGCCCCGCCTTACGGCGGTCCTGGAGCATTCCGCTTCCATTGGGGTTGAGAGCGAAGTCGAGATTATGAATCGGCCCTGGGCGGCCGGATCAGGGAATGTACTTCCCGATGATGTCCTTCAGTTTCTCTTTCGTCGCCGCCGGGATCGCTGCCGGATCGGTCATGACGCCGTACTGCATGGCGGTAGCGCAGCCACACTCGGTGCGCGTCTCGGGGATGCGCGGCACCGCGGTTTCCACAATCTTCTTCGCCATGTCAACGTTGTTGTTCATCGTCTCGATCACCTGGGCGATAGTGACATCCTCCTCGCCTTCGTACCAGCAATCGTAGTCTGTGGCCAGCGCCATGGTGGCGTAGCAGATCTCCGCCTCGCGCGCCAGTTTGGCTTCCTGCAGGTTTGTCATACCAATCACGTCTACGCCCCAGCTGCGGTAAACCAGCGATTCCGCCCGGGTGGAGAACTGCGGCCCCTCCATGCAAACATAGGTGCCGCCCTCGTGGATGGTGGCGCCGGCATGGCGGCCCGCCTCGGCCACGATCGCGGCCAGCCGCCCGCAGACCGGGTCGGCAAAAGAGATGTGCGCCACGCAGCCGTCGCCGAAGAAGGTGGAGCGGCGCTGCCGGGTGCGGTCGATGAACTGGTCCGGGATGACGATGTCGCCCGGTTTGATCTCTTCCTTCATGCTGCCGACGGCGCTGGCGGAGATGATCCACTCGACGCCGAGCTGCTTCAGCGCCAGGATGTTTGCCTGGAACGGCAGATCGGTAGGCATGATGCGGTGGCCTTTGCCGTGCCGGGGCAGGAAACAGACCTCGCGGCCGGCGATCTTGCCCAGGGCGATGACGTCGCTGGGGTCGCCGAACGGCGTGGTCACCTGCATCTCTTGCGGATTTTCCAGCAGCTCGTAAAAACCCGAGCCGCCGATCACACCGATTCTTCCAGCCATGAAGACTCCTGTGGGACGGGTGGCCTGAACAGGGAAAAAGTATATCACCGGGGGGAAGAAACGGGGAATCGCGCCACGCCAGGCCGGGTCAAAACGGCCGCAAACCTGTTAAAATCAGCCTGGAGGTGAACGAGAATGCCTGAAGAAAAAATTGACAATCCCGCATCACCGGATTCCGCCTCCGCGGAGGAGTCCGACCTGGAGTCGCTCAGCGGCGAAGAGCTGCGGGCGCGGATCGAGGAGCAGTTCCGCCGGCAGGATGTCGGTGACGTCGTCGTCCAGTTCATGATCAGCCTCAGCAATCTCGCCTACATGAAGATGGGCCTGACCGAGGAGACCCGGGAGATAATGGACGAGGCCCAGTCGCGCCTGGCCATCGACAGTTTCAAGGCGCTGCTGGACGCGGCCGGCGGCCGGCTCCGGGAGCAGGACAGGAACTCGCTGGCCGGGGCCCTGGCCAGCATGCAACTGATGTTTGTAAAAGCGTTCGCCTTGGAGGCAGAAACCGGTCCTGAGGGCGGGGCTTCCCCCGGCGCTCCGGCTGACTCCGCGGACGAAGCCGGCCCGGAGAGCGGCGCGGCCGCAGATCAGCCGCAATCGCCGCAATCGTAGGGAC
>JAJZAL010000133.1 GCA_021799405.1 Acidobacteriota bacterium | reverse complement strand
CTCCAGTCAAAGACAGCGTAGCCATCATCGATGCGGTCTTCAAGACGCCCTCCAAAGGTTGGTGAGAGATGAAGTTTGCCGGATAGACCACACGCATATCCTGAGTCTGAAAGAATGCGCGTCACTACGTGCTCGTCCGGACGGATGCGCTGCCCCAGCGCTCTCAGGCCAGTTGTGTGCGGGTACCTTCCGGTTAGAAAGCTCGCTCGCGACGGAGAGCATACGGGGTTCTGCACATAAGTATGCGTCAGAGTGACTGACTCGGACATCAATTTGCGCAGGTTGGGCGTATGAATGTGTTCATTGTTCAACCCCTCGATCGTATCGAAACGTTGCATGTCCGGGCATATCCAGAGAATGTTGGGCATCCGGCCGCCGTTGAGCTGGGTCGGAGGATACGGCCACATATGATTGGCCGGATAGGCCCCGGAAGTGCTTTGTTGGGCCTCCATCGGACCTGCTGCCAAAGCACCCGCACTGAGCAGCGAAGATTTAATCAGATCACGGCGGTTCATGTCAGTCACTCCTGTCCTATAGTTTTGCTTGCTTGCTAAACCGCGATAAATAGGAAACAGAGATCAATCAGATTCCATACTTCTTCTGTTCCCACATCGCAAATCATCATTATGCGGCGCCTAGAAGATAAGCTTGACCGCGAACTGTATCTCGCGGGGCGGCGGCGAAGGCAACACCGTGTTGATCTGCCCGAACTGGGCATCGGCCATGTTTGTATCGGGCAAGCCGAAGTGCGGTGTGTTGGTAAGGTTAAACGCCTCGGCTCGGAATTGCATCGCCAGACGCTCCATCAACTGGGTGTTCTTCTCCAAGGCAAAATCCAAATTACTAATTCCAGGCGCGCGCACGGAATCAACGGTTCTCGATACATTACCAAAGGTAAACGGCGCCGGAAGCGAAAATGCCGCTGTATTGAACCATTCGCCGATTTTCGCAGCGACCGGGCGCGATGAGGAGAGTTTAGGGCTTACACCAGAAACAACGTTCGGCCGGTTGCCACCGTCGACGATCGGAGCGTGCATAGCGAGAGGGAACCCTGCCTGCTCCGTCAAAATCCCGGATGCATTCCAGCCTCCGACCAGTTTCTCGAGGGGGCCGTGGATGCCGCCCAGAAAGCGGCGACCCTGACCAAAAGGCAGATCAGCGACCACGTTAAGGATGAGAGACTGTGGAATGTCGTCTGTCGACAACGATTTTTCGGCAGCAAGATCATACCAGTTCTGAACGGACGCGTTATTCGACGTTCCGATAGGAGCAGCCTGCGGATCGATATTTGAGATCCACTTACTAAGCGTATACGCTGCCAGCATGCTGACTCCATGCGTCGTCCGCTTATTAATCTTTACCTGCATCGACTGGTAGTCTGAGCTTCCCCAAGTGGTGTTCTCCGTCCCGACGCCGGTAAATTGAGGGAAGGGCCGGAGGAGTTGCTGTCTTGTAACCGTGGGTTGTGAAAGGGCTCCGATCGTCACAAAGGGCTTAAACGGATTCGGAACTTTGGCTTGTAATGCGGTCCCCATGCTGAGGTATTCCGGGTTCAGGAAGTTCAAGTTGAAAGAATTGGCAAGATACAGGCCGCGGCTGGCGACATAGGCCACTTCGGCCAGGATATCGGAGGGAAGCTGCCGCTGAATCGAGAAATTCCACTGATAGGCTTCCGGGGTCTTTGGATTAGCATCCCACACGCTCAACGACTGGCCTAATAACGTTCCGGCGCCAAGAGAACTCCCGGTAGGCGCAACTAACCCCTGTGGATACGGATTACTCAACACATTGAAGGGATTGAGGCCACCATTTAGCGAAGTCTCCCAGTTCGTGGTGGAACTAAAGCCTGCGTTCGGAACGAAGCCAACGGCGTTATTACTTACCTCAAGAGGTCCATAGACTATGCCCGCGCCGCCGCGAATGACGGTTTCAGGGAAGATTGTGTAGGCAAAGCCCACGCGCGGGGTAAATTGATTCGTGTTCCAGTTATAGACACTGGCAGGGTCCCCATTTACACCTGCGTAAACAAGGCCACCTGTCAAGTTGGGGAACGAAGGATTCTTGGCCGGGCTTGCGACTGTTGGGTTGAAATAATCCAACTGGTTATGACGGTCAGTGTAAGGACTCTCTTCCTCGTAGCGAATGCCGAGGTTGATGGTTAGCTTGCTTGTTACCTGAAAGTTATCCAGAGCATATATAGCTGCGTACCAGTCTTTCAGCTCATTTCCGGAGCCGATGGGCATTGATCCCCCGCTGCCGGCTCCCACAAGAAAGCTGGCTAACGCATTGCCCGCAGTCTCGCTTGCGACATTCGGGTTTGGTCCCTGTGTCTGAGCAAGCGCGAAATTGAACGTGCCTGAGCTTGAACCGACATTAAAGAAGTTAATGAGGTGCAGGCGTACGTCTGTACCGACCATGAACGTATGCCGTCCATGAATCTTAGTCAATGAAGTGAGCAGACTATGCGAATCATTACCATTCAGCAGATAGCTCTGGCCGTTCATCCCGCTATAGGTCGTAATGTTGATCGTCGGGAACATCGGAATCCTGATTGAGCTTACAAACTGCGATGGAAACCCGAGCTTAGCATTATCAAATCCATAGCTCAGAGTTTTACGGGATTGAAACCATCGCGCATAGCCGTAGTTTACGGTCAATAACAACGTGGGGCTGATGGTCACGGTATTGTCGAAGGCAAATGACCAGTTATGAAATTGGGTGGTGCCTACCGCGCCAGCGCCACCAGTCGCAAGATTTCCAAAGGTATTGGGCTGAGTCAGGTTCGTCAGCAGCCATCCGAACCGCCCAAAGAAATGATAGTGCTCATTGACGTTCTGGTCGATGCGGGCGCTCCCCGCATCCTGAGTTACCGTCATCATGGCATTGCTCAAAAAGTTATTTGTATTTGTGAATGGTGACCCCTGCGTGTTTGGTAACGGGTAGTAACTCATAATATTTTTCGCGACCGGATCGAGCATCGCAGCGGGAATCTTGTTATTCGGAAATGCCTGCCTGATATATTGGCCCGGATGGTTTGGATCGGGCTCCGTTGAAAAGGGATTATAGATCGCTACTAATTGATCCTTCGCATTGTAGGTTTGGCTGAAGTCACCCGTCCTCTGTAAGGCGGTCGGCACAGTTCCCAGGAAGGTAGTGCCCTGGGCTCTCCGCGTCCCCTGGTAGTCAACGAAGAAGAAGGTCTTGTTACGGCCGTCATAGAGCTTGGGAAGGAAAACTGGGCCGCCAAGGGTGCCGCCATATTGATTCATTCTGAAAGGCGGGACCTTCACCCCTTTGCTGTTATCGATATAATCGTTGGCGTCAAGAGCCGAGTTGCGAAGAAATTCAAACGCGTCCCCATGTACCGCATTCGTGCCCGATTTCGTGGTGACGTTGATGACGCCGCCGGTGAACCTGCCGTACTCTGCCGAAAGGTTATTGCTTTCAACTTTAAACTCTTCGGTGTCATCTACCGATGGAATCGTCGTAATCTGATCGAAAAAGCCAGCCGAGCTTGGCACGCCGTCTATGAGAATCTCATTGCTCTGAGCCTGGCCGCCACTGATGGAAAAGTTTGTATCCCAGGTCGTATTAACGGGCACGTCGCCGAACTGGCCATAGGCTGACGAGTTGAAAGTAACCCCGGGTGTAAGTTGAATAAGTCGAAATGTGCTGCGCCCGTTGAGCGGGAGGCTTGCGATCGTGCGTTTCTCGATAACCTGTCCGGCGGAAGAGGTCTGCGTGTCAAGCAGCGGTGGAGCTCCGCTCACTACAACGGATTCGGTTGAGGAACCGACAACCAGGGAGAGATTGACCTGCGCTACCTGCGCCACCTGCAAGGTGATGCCCTCGCGCATTACGGCCTTAAATCCGGGTTTAGAGGCCGAGATCTGATAGCCGTCGGCCGGTGGGAGCAAGGGCGCAATATAGGTACCCTGCGCGTTGGTCGTCACAGTAACCGCAATTCCCCGGGCGGGGTTGGTGATAGTCACCGTTGCGCCTGGAATCACAGCTCCGCTGCTATCCGTGATCTGCCCAGTCAGTTCGCCCGTTTGTTGTTGCGCGCGGCCGTATGTTAGCAGACAAAGGGGAACGAGGATTGCCAGAAGCAATCTAATTCTTTGTGATTTCAGCATAGTTCGACCTCCCATAAGATTTTCGATTGTTAAGTGCAGTTGTTGCTCTGTGTGTCCTGACCGGCGGAATGTCGCAGTGAACTGACATCCGAGTTCTTACGTTGCCCGCGCCGGGGATTTCGCGGATGAATGCAGACGCAGGAATGTAATGCATTACCAGCAGCGTCGAAAGGCTATCCCGGCATTGGTCTGGCTGTCAAGGAGTTCTCTCCGCGGATGTAGCGCCTCCGAGGAGCCTGAGTGCTGCGAAGAGCGAAAAATATGTGCTCGCTCAGCTTCGGAGCCGGCCTGCCAGCATCCTGGCAACTGATACCTGCCAGCGAGAGTTCGGTTTCTTTTGACGCGCCATAAGATTTCTCGCAGGAGCAAGTGGGTTGCGGGTATGAAGGCGTGAGCGTAAGGCATCGCCGGCACTGGACGACCATCACACCGGCAACAACAAAGACGTGATCACGTGGAAAGCCAAGCATTATCCTGAATACGCTTTCATAGTGAAAGATCGCGCGGATTGATGCTATGGAAGATGCGATAGGGAGGTCAATGGTCTAGTACGCGCATTTTCAGATAGTGCTGGAGGACTACTGCATGAATACGGCCCGATGAGAGGCCAAATGGGATAAAATTCGCTCTGCGCTTGCAGGAGCGAGAGTGAGAAAAGCGATTCGTATTTTCATCGTTGACGACCATGCCGTTGTTCGGCTTGGCCTTAAGACCATGCTTGAGAGCGAGCCGGATATGAAGGTTGTGGGAATGGCCGCAAGTGGCAAGGACGCATTGGAGGCAATACCATTGGTTTTGCCCGACGTTGTTCTTGCTGACTTGCGGATGAGGGAGATGAACGGCGAGGCGATGTTGCTTGAGCTGCGCCACCTTTGCCCTAATGTTCGCTCCGTGGTCCTGACGACGTACCACTCCGATGAGGATGTTTTTGGCGCCGTGAAGGCAGGCGCGATGGCGTACATTTTGAAAAGTTCCTCCCTGGAGCAGGTAACCGAGGCAATCCGCAAAGTTTATGCGGGCGAGCGCTGGATTCCGGCACATATCGCGCAACAGCTTGCGCAGAGGCTCAGCCGCGCGCCGTTGAGTACGCGCGAATTGGAGATTCTTCAATTGGTGGCGCGCGGTATGAAGAATCATGAAATCGCAGAGGAACTCTCCATTAGTGAGAATACAGTTCGCAACCATGTTGTGAGCGTGCTGGAAAAGCTCGGCGTACGAGACCGGAGCGAAGCGATTGCCGTAGCTCTGCAGCAGGGGCTTGTGCGTATGGAGGAAGGATAGAGGCAGGCGCGATGGTGGCTGCCATCTATCTTCCATCAGCCTAATCGCTGGATGCGGAAGCACTGCCGAGCATGGCTTGCTGCCGTTTCCAGACGTGCCTGATCCAGTCCAGAAAGGTAAGCCGCAAACCGTATGGAGAACGCACTGAGATCGTAGTGCCAGACCCGGGGGTGCTGGTAACACTCATTTCAGCACTGATTGCCTCACACCGGCTATGCATCGTCCTCATACCGAATCCGGTCTGCTGGCTGGGGATGAAACCGATCCCATTATCCCGAATCGTAAGTACAAGCCACTTGAATTCGTAGCGCAAACTCAGCGCAATCTGGCTGGCGCGGCTGTGCCGGATAACATTCGTGATTGCTTCACGGCCAATTTGAAAGAGCGCGTCGCGGACGGGGAGCGAGAGATCGCGCGGCGCACCCTCCCGCGCCGCCACGACCGCAAGATCGACCGCGTTGAACATTCGCATGGCATAGTGTTCAAGCGCAACGAGCAGATCACGGCCCTCGTCCGCATCCGGATGGAGGGCGGCGATATTTGCGCTTGCCTCGCGGTGGGTCTGCGTTACGAGATCGCAGGCCAGATCGAGCTTTTCCATCAGGTTGTTTGCGCTGGACGAGTTGCCACTGCGAAGGGTATTTCGTATTCCCTGAAGATGGAAACCAACTCCCGCAAAGCTTTGCGCCAGGGTGTCGTGCATCTCGTGAGCCAGCCGTTCGCGCTCCTCTAAGATTCCGCGCATCTTCCAGCGCTCGATCCGGATATAGAGAACGATTCCTAAAATTACCAGCAGGATGAGGGGGAGGATCAGGCGCAAGAGCCGTTCTCCGCTCCACCACGGCGGTCCGGATATTACCTGAATATCATCCGTAGAGCGGGTAAGGATGGCAAAGGCGGAGCCGCCAGTGGAAAACGGCTCACCGAGCACGCAAACTCCATCAACTCGTAACAAACTTTCTGATTCCCAGCCCTTGTAGTCGCGCAGAGAAAGCGGGCTCTTGCTGATAACAGTGAAAGATTGAGATGCGTCACTGATATTTAGAATGATTGTTCCTTTGGAAGCTATCGCTTTTGAACGCAGATAGCCGCGAACTTCCACCAACGATGAATTGAACGCTCCGCTGGCTGCCTGCGTGCTGGAAATAGAAAGGGGAACCACGAGAGTTCGGTCCCAAAGCAGGCGGATGGCAGACGCTTCAAATCTCGGGGCGTAACCTGAATTCACCTGTGTACCTGTAATCTCTACTTCGTCGCCCAGATTCAGAAGCACGGGCTTCCGGACCTCTACAGCAATGCCGCCGGTAGAATCTTGTACGAAGAGCGGGTCAATAAGCGTTACAACACCACGAATTCTCAATTGCTGCCCTGGCCATATAGCTTCCTTTAAGTTTTCGATCGGCGCAAGTTCCGGCTCGTGTAATTTCGCCGATCTTAGATGATTGCCGGAGAGAAGAATCATCCCGATATGGTTGTTTCGCTCCGGGCCATGGCTCTCGGCAAGATCGGCATCGCGCATCTTGTTGTAATCCGCCTCGCGGATTGGGTAGATTGGGCGCTGCACGAAGGCCGCATGGGCACGAATGGATTCCCAATCCTGCAAAGTTGCGCGCGCAACAGAAATGTTCCGCCAGGCGCCACCGGTTGCCATGGACCGCAAGCCAATCTTGCCCTTCCTGACGCACGGGTTTTCTTCGAATGCGGCCCATGCCTTTTGGCCGGTCTCAATATTGGTCGCAGTAGCCGCGATGCGACAGCCAACGGCGACGACCACCAGCCGATACCAAACGGAGGGTTGTACCCCTCCGGGCATCGGAACAGGATGACCTTCCAGCCAGCCGTAGTCGGCGCGGCCGATGACGAGTGACGAGTCGAGGCTTCTGAGGCCGATGTAATAGCCGTTGTAGGAATCAATGCCGCGTTCCGCCCGGCCCGCACGGACAATGATGCCTATATCTCCACCGTTGCCGATCATCTGCAGGTCCGCTTGCATCCTGTAATCTGACCAGTCCGATGATCCGGCAATGAGTTTTGCGCCACGCTCGTCAGAGCGGTTGAACATGGTGCCGTTACTAAGCTGCCAAGCTCCTCCGAAGGCCTGCCACTGAGTTGCGCTGTTTGACGAAAATGAATCGCGGTAAGGCAGCACAGTGCGCCTGCCGCGCATGAAGGTGAATAACAGCAACGCTCCAAGAAAAATTAGTGCGGCAGCGGTGAGGATCACCCATTTCCGCCATCCATACACGCGACTATTCATTACGAGGCCTCCACCGCAATGAGAGGATTCGCTGAATCGCCTCCTGGTCAATGTTTTCGCGCGTAACTAATACGGGATCGACCAGGGTCCGCGGGGAAACCAGCTTCCCTTGTTTCTCCGCGATGATCTCCTTGACTGCAAGATTACCCATGTCCCGGGTATTCTCCACAAGCAATGAGTCAATCTTCCTGTGACGCAGAAGAAAGAGCAGATCTAGAGTCTGGTCACAACCGATGATGCTGATTCTGTTTGATGTTCCGGTGTTGCGCACAGCGGCGGCGGCTCCCTCTGTTTCATTGGGGCCGAGCGCAAAGATCACCGTTCTTCCGGAAAAGGCGTGGATATCTTGCTCCGACGCAAGTTCAGCTTCGCCGAAGCTCAACGATCCAGCAAGCTTTTCTTCAATGGTGATTCCAGGCGCCTCGCGCTGCAAAGCCTTCTCAAAGGCGTTCGATCGTTCGACGCTGCCGGGGGACAAAGCGTCTGCGCCAAGAATGATGATTCTTCCCTTCCCGCCCAGTATTGTGCGGGCGCGCTCTGCTGCCAGTGTCCCCATTTCTTCCGCATCGTTCAACACAAACGTCAGGCCGCGGCGGGCAGAGATAGGGATCGGCGCGCCTACAATGACAACAGGAATTCCGCTCTCAACCGCGCGCTCAATTGTCGTATTAAGAGCGAAGGAGTTGTTGGGGCTGAGGATCAGTCCATAATACCGCCCGGCAATGACTTTCTCGCACAGAGCGATCTGTTGCTCTACCTCATCGTCGCGGGTGGGGCCGTTCCAATAAATTTTCAAGTGATGCCGGAAAGCAGCATCCACTGCCCCGCCATGCTCCGATACCCAAATCTCTTCGGCACTATCGCGGGGAATCACGGCGATCGTCGAGCGCGAGGTGTTGGTGCGGCAGCCCAGGCAACACAAAAGGACGAGCAAACACGCTATTCCACTCTCGCGGCCTATTTTCATAGCGACGATTATATTGTACGGTTGAAGTTCTTGCAGGGTGGCAGCCAGCCGGACTCGCATGATCTGTCTGCTGAACCTGATGCGCAAAGGAACACATTCCGCGCGGAAAGATGGACGGGGTACTCAGTTCTGAGACTTTCATCGAGCACTCACTGTCAGTTACTACCTTAGTATCAGTAAACTCCGTATAAGTTTTAAACTCGCGGCAGGCTTTGCAAAAGCTGCAGGCGCAAAAGAATCGTAATCTGTCAGATAGCATTCTTGAAGCAGGCAATTTTAGTTAAGCTTGGACGAAAGAGCAGATCGGAAAAGTTATGGTGAATAGTTCAGTACTTTTTTCCAATCAGGAGATTCATGGTTAAGTTCGATTACCATGGGACTGCGCCGGGATATAGCTCTTGCAGAGTTATTCTTCATTAGTGAAAGTCATGCGAGCGGACATCGATAGCTTCATCGGAGAGAGGCTGTAGCCGCCTGGCGCGAATATGAATGACGCCATGCTGATTCTGAAGAGGCCCTTCAACAAGCAAAAAGCGTGCGCGTGTGACTACGAGGCGCTCCTGTTCGAAAAGGCCCGGTGACACGATCACGTTCGTGATGCCTGTCTCGTCTTCCATCGAGATAAAGAGAAAGCCCTTCGCCGTGCCAGGCCGCTGGCGCGCGATGACGCAGCCCGCAGAGCGCACCCATGCTCCGCTGGGCTTCTGTTGCAGCTCGGCCGCGGCAAGGATGCCGTGCGCGCGCAAAGCCTCGCGGCGGAACTGCATGGGATGGCGGCCTACGGTGAGGCCGGTTCCGCTGTAATCGGCGACGAGGCGTTCAGTATCTGTCATGGATTGGAGCGGCTGTATCTCGGTTTGATCGCACAGCCACTCGCTTTGTTGGCGCAATAACGGGCCTTCGAGTTTCCCGGCGCGCTCCACCTGCCAGAGCGCATCGCGGCGGTGCTCGATGCCGCTAACGCTGTTGAGTGCGCCAATGCGCGCCAGCAGCGCGAGTTCCTTGCGATTCAGCAACGGTACGCGCAGAGCAAGGTCTTCCGCAGAAGTAAAGGCGCCTTCCTGCGCGCGCGCGGTGACAAGCGCTTCCGCAACCTGGCGGCGCAGGCCACGTGCGTAGCCCATGCCCAGCCGTAGCGACAGTGATCCATCCGGCTCGTGTTCGAGGATGCAAGGCCATTCGGAGATCTGCACGTCGATGGGCTTCACGCGCAATCCGTGCCGGCGCGCATCTGTAACCAGCACCGCCGGCGCATAGAAGCCCATCGGCTGATTGTTCAGCAGAGCGCAGGTGAAGGCAGCGAGATATTTCACCTTGAGATAGGCCGAGGCATAGGCGATGAGCGCAAAACTCGCGGCGTGCGACTCGGGAAACCCATACAGCGCAAACGAGCTGATGTTGTCGACAATGCGCTGCTGCGTCTCCTCGTCGATGCCGTTTGCCGTCATGCCTGTGCGCAGGCGGCCTTCTAGATTCTTCATGCGTTCCCAGGAACGGCGCATGCCAACCGTGCGGCGCAACTCCTCAGCCTCCGCGCCGGAGAAGTTGGCGACGGTCATCGCCATGCGCAGGAGCTGCTCCTGAAAGAGCGGCACGCCGAGCGTACGCCGGAGCACGGACTCGAGCAAGGGATGAGGATACGTCACCGGCTCCAATCCCTGGCGGCGCCGCATGTAAGGATGCATCATTTTGCCGACGATTGGGCCGGGCCGGATGATGGCGACCTGTACGACGACATCGTAGAAGTGCTCAGGATGATTCTGCGGCAGCGCGGCCATCTGTGCGCGGCTCTCCACCTGGAACATGCCGATCGTGTCGGCGCGTTGCAGTGTGCGATAGACCTCCGCATCCTCGGGCAGGTGGGCAAGGTCGATGCGCTCGCCATAGTGGCGCGGGATAAGCTCGATGGAGTCCTTGAGCACAGCCATCATGCCCAGCCCAAGCAGATCGACCTTGATGATTCCCATGTCTGCGCAGTCTTCCTTGTCCCACTGAATGACGGTGCGGCCGGGCATCGATGCACGCTCGAGCGGTACAACGCGGTTAAGCAGACCTTTGCAAATGACCATGCCGCCGGAGTGCTGGCCAAGATGGCGCGGCAGTCCCTGCAGGCGCATGGAGAGTTCCAGGTATTTCGCGATACGCGGATGTTGGATGTCAAACCCCGCCTGGCGGAATGAATTGGCCATGGTGTCGGCGGCACCGCGCCACTCCCAGCGCCCGACGAGGCCGGACAGACGGCCGAGCGTCTCTTCATCGAACCCCATCGCCTTGCCTGCTTCGCGCGCTGCCGAGCGGCTGCGATAAGTAATGACGTTGGCCGTCATTGCCGCGCCGAGTTCACCATAGCGCTGATAAATGTATTGAATCGCCTGCTCGCGCATTTGATCGGAAGGCAGATCGAGGTCGATGTCAGGCCATTCGCCGCGGTTCTCGCTCAAGAAGCGCTCAAAGAGCAATTCCATGCCAACGGGATCGACAGCAGTGATCTCAAGCGCATAGCAGACGGCGGAGTTGGCTGCGCTGCCACGGCCCTGAATGAGGATGGCATTGCGCTTGGCGAACTGCACGATGTCCCAGACGATGAGGAAGTAACCGGCAAAGCCCAGCTTCGCGATCAACTTGAGCTCATGCTCGACCTGGGCCCGTGCGCGGCGCATCAGGTCCGCATCGCTCTTCGGTCCGTAACGATTCACCACACCTTTTGCCACAAGCTGGGCGAGGTAGCTGTCCATGGTTTCGCCCGGGGGCACGGCATAATGCGGGAACTCGTAGCCAAGGTCGTTGAGGCGGAACGTGAGGCGCGTGGAGAGTTCGCGCGTGTTGGCGATGGCGTCAGGTATGTCGGCGAAGAGGCGCATCATCTCGCGCGCCGGGCGCAGAAAACGCTGGCTGTTCAGCGACAGCAGACGCCCTGCGCGATCGAGCTGCGCATGATGGCGAATGCACGTGAAGACGTCGAGGATCTCGCGGTCGTAAGCCCTGGCATAGCGCACACCGTTGGTTGCAAGCACCGGAAGATTCAGTGACCGGGCGATGCGCAGCGCGGCGTGGTTGCGCCACTCTTCTTCGCGTTCATGATGGCGCTGCAGTTCGATGCAGACGTTCTCGCACCCGTAGATCGCGATAAGCCGGTCAACGAGCTTGCGGCCGGCAGCTTCTCCACCGTGAACAAGTGCTGAGGCAAGCGGGCCTTCGTCGCCACCGGTAAGGCAGACAAGGCCTTCGGCATATTGAGCAAGTTCCTCCAGTGTGGCCGCGCCTTCTCCCTTGTTCGGCTCGCGCAGCTTGAACGAGGTGATGAGTTGGCAGAGGTTCTGATAGCCGATGCGCGAGGTGCACAAGAGCGGCAAGCGCGCGGGCTCAGGCATGCGCCGCATCGGAAGCCACTCGGCGGCCAGCAGACGTGGACCTAAGCCGGTGACTGCAATCTCCGCGCCGACGTGCGCGGCCACGCCTGCGCGCACAGCCGCGGTGTGAAAGCGCGTTGCTCCGTAGACGCCGTTGCGATCGAGCAACGCAATGGCCGGCATCTGCAACTCGGCGGCGCGTTCGATGAGGTCTTCAGGCTGCGAAGCTCCCTCAAGAAAGCTGAAGGCGCTCGCGGCGTGAAGCTCGATGTAATCGTCAATCATAGAGGCCGGCCATCTGCCAGGCCTTCTCGATAGGCGCGAAGGCGAGGCAGCAGTAGAGCAATTCTCCGGCGGCGTTGCGCGCGATCACGTCCCACTGTTGCACAGCCCAGAGCGTCGGACTCCACCATTCGCCGCTCGCAATCCATGGTCCGTAGGCTCGCTCCACACGATAGCGCGTTGTGCGAAAGACGAAGGCCTCGGGCGTTCTGCCGCGCAGGGTGATGCTCAGCGGTTCAGCCGGGCGCAACATGCGCAGAGCGCCGCGCGTCGGCCGCGGCTCGCTGCTGCGCGAAGTTTCTCTGCCTGCGGAAGTAGCGCGAAAGGCTGCAATCTCAAAGCTGCCGGTGCGGTGGGTATCCTTGAGCACGGGCATACCAACACAGTCGTCGCCGACGATCGAGCGTAGCCGCGCCAGCGTGACATCAAGCTTGTCCGGCTCCGGCGATTGGGGTGAAAACAGGCCGAGCTGGACTTTGCCGCGGCTGCCGGTTTCAGCCGTCAGCGTGACGCCGAGGATCGCAGCCTGCGGTGGATGCGCGGCAAGATCGAGTTGCACAAGTTTCATCCAGAGCTGCAGATCGTTTCCGGCGAGCGCTGGGCGAACTGCGCGTCTGTGTTCCGCGCCACCATCCAGCCGGAGCACGATCGTGACTGCGGCCAGAGTAGCCAGGTGGTTCGTAGCGCGCGCAATCAACTGTTCGAGAAGCACGCGTAGAACAAATAACAACGAGTCGAGCAGCTCGACCGGTGTATCGAGCTCAATTCTCTCTTCGAGGGCAAGATCCTCTTCGAGCGGAACAAACAGATGAGGCGATGCGCCGAGTGCGAGCTGACGCAGGCGCTTTGCCTCCTGCCCCATGCGCGCAACAAGCGAGGCTTCGGGCAGGCCGGCAAGCTCACCGAGCGTGCGAATGCCCCAGGCGGCGAAGGTGTCAGCCTGTTGCCCGGTAAGATCGAGCACAGAGAGCGGCAACGCAGCGAGCGCGGCGCTCTCCTGCCCGGCGGCAATAACGCAGAAGCCGGAGTTGCGCGCAAGGGCAAGACAGCGCGCGGTGTGGAAGCTGGCGGCGACAGCGATAGCGGCCGCGAGGCCCACGGAGCGCAGTCGTTCGAGAAGACTCGCGGCAAGTTTTGCCGGTGGGCCGAAGAGTTGCGCAGTCCCGGCAATGTCGAGCACGCAGAGATACGTCGAGCCGCGTCCGCACTCCTCAACGCGCGGCGTGAACTGCGCCGCGCAGGCAAGCAGCGCGGAACGCGCGTTCTGTTCTTCGCTGCGCGAGCGCGCCAGCAGCGTTGCCGGAAAAATCTCCGCTTCAACGCGCGTCATGCCTGCGGTCACGCCGAGCCGATGTGCGCGCGTGTTCAACGAGCAGACAGTCTCAAGCGGCGGCGTGCCATCGAGGACCACACATGGTTCCGCACCTGACTCCGGGCGCAGGCGCAGCATGGCCTGCGCGGGAAACTCGCGCACGGCGATGCAGGCATAGAGAGCGCGCGGCTTCATCGCACACCCGCCCATGCGCTACGCGCCTGCCAGTCTGCGCCGCTCTCGCGCGCCGGAGGCTTGCGCAGAGGAACAACCTTCGCGATCGTCTGAAAGCGCTCGCGGATGGCCTCGACGCGGCAGGAAAGGCCGGTGAAAACGGTTGATTCCTCGTTCATCTCTGCGGCCTGCCGCATGCGCAGCACAAGGCCTGCGCTGCTTTTGGCACACGCGGCTTGGGTAAGCAGCAGAACACTTGCCTGCGTGCGCTCGGCCGCGGCGCGATAGCGAAACCACGTGGCCAGAGGCACGCGCAATGCGACTTCAGGCGCAAGGCTCGCCATGTCAAGCACGACCACGGCAAAGCCGCCCGTCTGCAACAAAAGATCAGTGGCTCGCAGCGCCTGCTCCATGCGCGGCCAGGGCTTGCGCGGTTGAGACCTGCGCCTGGGCGCTTCCGCCGGCGGAATGGCCACGCGCGGCATCTCTTCCCGCATGGGCTTCCCACGGCGCTGCGGCTCCGCGCAGCGCGGAGCGATGGCCGCAGGGTCGAGCAGCGCGCCAACGGCTCCGGCAAGTCCCTTCACTTCCGTGCGTGGGTGGCCGCCGCAACCACCCCCATGCAAGCCTTTGAT
>JAJZAL010000426.1 GCA_021799405.1 Acidobacteriota bacterium | reverse complement strand
AGAGCCACATAGGGCGCGGCCAGACCGAGCGCGAGGGCGGTAAAAACGGCAAACGTGATGGCTGCGGGTTGGGCAAGCGCATAGCCCACGGCTGCCCCCATAAAGGGAGCCGTACAGGGCGTTGCCACTATCACGGCCAGCACACCGGTAAAGAAACTTCCCGCATACCCCTGCCTGGCCGCGAGTAAACCGCCTGCGCTGGTGAGCGTGAGGCCGATTTCAAACTGGCCGGCGAGCGAGAGACCCAGGAAAAAGAGCAATCCCGCCATCAGTGCCAAAAAGACCGGCGACTGGAACTGGAAACCCCAGCCCAGGCTGGCCCCAGCGGCGCGCAGGCCAAGCAGAACAGCGACCAGTACCCAGAAGGAAACCAGAATCCCGGCGGTGTAAACAAAACCGTGAGCGCGCAGCTTGTGGCGCTCTTCGCTGCCCGACTGCACCAGCGCCAGACCCTTCAGGAACAGCACCGGAAAGACGCAGGGCATCAGGTTCAGGAGTAGCCCACCGAGAAACGCCAGCCCCGAGATGCGCAGAAGCTTCATCCACGAGAGCGCAGGCGGCGGCGCCACCGTTCCGGGCAATGCTGTCAGCGTGTAATTCCTGCCACCCGATAATTCTATAACCCCATTTAATTGTGCCGGATTTGCGGAAAGGTTCGCGTCTTTCTTTAAGTCCAGAACAAGGCCTTTGGCGGTCGGCGTAAGCTTCTGCGGCGCGGGATTGTCCAGAATGTCCTGATCGGCCGGGAAGAACACGGCCTCTGTTTCGCGCTGACCGGTTTCGACGGCGAGGCGGAAGCCCGTGGGCGTCGGCTGGAAGACGGCTTTGTCCGAGGACGGCAGCGGCACAGGCAGCGTTTTGGCCAGCCGCGTCCACAGCTCCGCATCGGCCGGAGACGTCGAAGGCTGCGGCGGCGCGGCAGACAGGATCTGGACACTCTCGACCAGTTCAGCTTTGCCGGGAATACAGACCTGTCGGCAGACGAGCCAATTCACTTTGGCGTCGAGAACGGCGGGGCCGGCCTTGGCGGTCTTCGCCACATTGAACGAGAACGGGAAGAGCACTTCGTTCTCGTAGCCGTAATCCATGAGCGGGCCGAGTGGCAGGCGCGTGGGAGCCGGAAAGTGCAACGGACCCGCGGTCAGCCCGGCGGGCAAAGTCCACTGGATGCGCGGCGGCTCGCCGGAGTCGCCGGCATTTTTCCAGTAGACGTGCCAGCCCGGTTCGAGCTTGAAGTAGAGGCCGGCCCGGTTGGAGCCACCGGGATAAAGCTGTGTCTCAGGGAATACGAGTTGCACGCGCAGATGTGCGGCGTCAGCGTAGTTTGAGGCGGCGCTCGCGGGCAGACCGGCAACCATCAGCAAGAAGAGCGCGATGATCGAGGCGGCGTTACGCATGGCGGGCGAAAAGGCTGGCTCCTGAGCTTCTGTATCCAGTGTATCGAACTGGAGGCGCGTGGCCTCAAAGCGGAACTAGCTATGGCTTGTGTGCAAGTCAGGCCGGGCGGCGTGCTCGCGGAAGATGCAGTCGTTCTGGACGCATTTGACGCCGGCGGCGCGGGCCCTTGCCACCGCTTCGTCGTGAATGACTTCATCCTGGAGCCAGAGGTACGGGATGCCGAGGCGAATCACGTCGTCCACGATGGGCGGAACAAATTCGGAGGCGCGGAAGACATCAACCACGTCGATTCCCTTCCCGGTCAGGTCAGAACCCGCCTCTTTGAGGGCGGCGGCCTGAGCCGTATCCAGGTCCGGATAGCACGGCATGCCCAATATTTCCTTGAGGACCGGGTTGACCGGCAGCACGCGATAGCCATTGGCGGCCAGATAGCGGCCCACGTTGTAGCTGGCGCGCCAGGTCTTGTTGCTCATGCCCACAACGGCGATGGTTTTCGCCGTGCGCAGGATTTCATCGATGATGGCGGGATCGTTGTCCACTGTGTTCAGCTTTCAGTTGTCAGTTCCTTCTGTTCCCTATTCCCTCTTACACGTCCAGATCGTCTCCGGCTGCGGCAGAAACTGCCGTGCCGCGGCGCTTGGCCAGCAGGTAGCCCCGCAAAAACGGCTCCAGATACCCGTCGAGCACCTTGTCCACGTCGCCGACTTCCACCTTGGTGCGGTGGTCCTTGGCCATGCGGTAGGGCTGCAGGACGTAGGAGCGGATCTGCGAGCCGAAGTTGATGTCGAGCTTGGAGTCTTCCAGCTTCTTGCTCTCGGCGCGCTTTTTTTCAAGCTCGAACTCGTAGAGCCGCGAGCGCATCATCTTCATGGCCTTGTCGCGGTTCTTGTGCTGCGAGCGCTCGTTCTGGCACTGCACCACAATGCCTGTGGGGATGTGGGTCATGCGCACGGCTGAGTCCGTGGTGTTCACATGCTGGCCGCCCTTGCCGCCGGAGCGGTAGGTGTCGATGCGCAGGTCTTCCAGCTTCAGATCGACCTGGATCGACTCGTCAATTTCCGGCGAGACGAAGACCGAGGCGAATGAGGTATGGCGGCGCTTGGCCGCGTCGAAGGGCGAGATGCGCACCAGGCGATGGACGCCGCTCTCGCCGGCCAGCAGGCCGAAGGCGTATTCGCCAGTGATGGTGAACGTGGCCGACTTGATGCCCGCTTCATCGCCGTCCTGGTAGTCGTTCATCTCGGTTTTGAAGCCCTGCTGCTCGGCCCAGCGCAGATACATGCGGACCAGCATCTCGGCCCAGTCCTGGCTTTCAGTGCCGCCGGCTCCCGGATGAATGGTGACGATGGCATTCAGCGGATCGGTTTCGCCGGAGAGCATGGTGCGCGCCTCCAGCGTTTCAGCAAAGGCGGCCAGGGCCTTGATGTCGCGATCGAGATCAGCCTCCACGTCTTCGCCTTCGCGGGCCAGCTCGAAGTAGGCGTCGATGTCGCTGGTGCGGCGCACAAGCTCGTCATCGTCGGCGATCAGGCTTTCCAGGCGCTTGCGATCGCGCATCAGCGGCTGGCTGGCAGCCGGGTCGCTCCAGAG